>CAJTZO010000011.1:0-36162 GCA_910583755.1 uncultured Clostridia bacterium | reverse complement strand
GTTTCTTGCCCAGAGGAGTCCGCTTGATTTGTAGAATCATCTGGTTCTGTTGGAGCTTCTTGCCCAGAGGAATCCTCCTGATTTGTAGAATCATCCGGTTTGGTTGGAGTTTCTTGCCCAGAAGCATCCGCTTGATTTGTAGGGTCTTCTGGTTTGGTTAGAGTTTCTTGACTAGAAGCATTCTCTTGATTTGTAGAATCTTCCTGTGAAGCGTGTACCTCTGGTATTTCAGACGAGAGCAAACACGTAGCCAAAAAAAGTGCAAATAGTTGTTGTTTTTTCAATTTTATGTAACCCCCTATCATTATCATTTAAAATATTGGAACACTGTTACTTTGATTTTCATATTTGCCACAATATTGTATGGACGACCAATATTTTATATTTTATTATAATTTACTTTTTTCTAAATGTCCATGTTAACCAAGAAAATTTTATGTGTTTTATTGTAAAGAAAAAATGTAATGATAATCTATTTTTATACACTTCTATCAAGAAACTTTATATGTTTGATTTCACTATTAAGAAAATCCATGTCTTTGCCGAAAATATAATAAAATAGACTGATTTTTTAATGAAATTTTTATCTTTTTTTAAAATAACTGTCATACAAACAAATTAAAAAGAAAGGTGTGATATGATGATACAAGGTATAACAAATATAAATAGTTATTTGAATAATGTAAAAATGCAAACAATATGGAATTTAAACAAACAAGACCCTGAAAAAGCAAGAATTGAAAAAGAACGAAGACAACAAGAAATAGCAAAAAAAATAGCAGACATTCGTTCTAAATTAAAATTTGGAAAAAAGCTTTCTGATAAAGAATTACGCCTTTTAAAAGAACATGCTCCTGATTTATATAAAAAAGCAGAAGCAGTTCAGCAGGAAAGAAAAAATTTCAAAGAACAATTAAAAAACTGCAAAACAAAAGAAGATGTACAAAGGCTATTTTCTCAAAAAATGCAATTTGCTATGTCTATGGAAAAAACAGACCAAGAAATGACAGAATATTTAACATCTGCATTTCAAGATGAACATGCAACATTTACTGCTTCTGATGACTATAAAAATATGAAATGGGAAGTAGAACAAACAACAGAAGTATCTCAAAAGAAAAAGACTACAAAAAATGTAGATGAAATATATCAAGAAGTATTGAATAGAGCAGAAAAATTAACTTGTCATTTTGATGGGTTAGAAGATAGTGTAAAAAAAGAAGTCATTTCTAGCACTACCTTAGAATCAAAAACAAATAGCCCAACATTTGACAACTATCAAACGAGCAGCAAAGAAAAAAAATCTACATTTACAAAAAAAGCATGAGGAGTATAAAAAATGAAAAGTATAACCATAAAAAACGTCACCATAGGAGAAGGAATACCGAAAATTTGTGTTCCTATTGTTGGGATTACAGAAAATGATATTTTAGAAGAAATAGAAAAAGCAATTTCTCTTAAGATAGACTTATTGGAATGGCGTGTAGATTGGTATGAACATTGTTTTGATACCTCAAAAATCATACAGATACTAAAACAAATGAAAAAAATAACAAAGGAAATTCCTATTATCTTTACTTTTCGTACAGCAAGGGAAGGTGGAGCAAAGGAAATATCTATAGAAGAATATGAGGCACTACTCAGCTCTATTCTTCCATCACAACAATTAGATATTATTGATATAGAATTATTTACTGGTGACAATATTGTACGTTCTTTGCTAAAAAAAGCGCAAGAATCTTCTGTTTATACCATATTATCCAGTCATGATTTTGAAAAAACACCAGAAGAACAAGAAATTATTATGCGCCTTTGCCATATGCAGGAATTAGGAAGTGATATGACAAAAATTGCGGTTATGCCTCACAATATCAAAGATGTTTTAACACTCCTTTCTGCAACAGAAAAAATGCAACATTATGGAGATAGACCTTTTATTACAATGTCTATGGGAGGAATCGGTAGCATTTCACGTATGGCAGGGGAAGTATTTGGCTCTGCTGTTACATTTGGTGTAGGGGAAAAAAGTTCTGCACCGGGACAAATTGAAACAAGAAAATTAAAGCAAGTATTAAATATTATCCATGAAAGCATTGCAATGTTATAAACCAAAAAAGTACCCTTTTTTAAGGGTACTCAGTCTGTCAAAAAACCTTGAGGGCTAGCCCTCAAACTCCTCATTCTTTCTTAAAAGAAAGAATCAAAGAACTTTAATGCGAAACTAGCGTTTCGCTAAAAAGATTGATTTGATAAGGAAAACGTTAGTTTTCCACTAAAGTTTTTTGTCCAACTTTTTTTAAAAAAGTTGGTGGGTGTGGGTGAAACCCACAAAAAAAGACTTTATTGACAGACTGAAATGCCCTTTTTTAAAGGTACTTTAAAAATATAATTGAAACTTTGTTTCTATTTATGTTAAAATAGCATAACATAATGACAATGAAAGGATAGTATACGAATGAAAAAAAAACTACAAAAAAAAGCACCTCTTTTTTTTAAAATATTAGGTACTGCTGGTATTTTAGATTGTTTATCAATTTCTCTTGTTTCCAATTTTAATTTTGGAACACTTTTTCCGGGTGGGCTTGGCTGTATTTTTCTGATTTATGGTTACTTTTATGAAAAACTAAATCATTGGGGACGTTCTGGATTTGGAAAGGTTTTTATGAAAATCGCAAAAATAGGATTTTCTCTTTTTTTTATCAGTTTCTTTATCATTACTACTATTGTGATACAAAATGGTGCTAAAACACCAGATAAGGATGCGGATGCTATGATTGTGTTGGGGGCAGCACTACACGGTTGGACGGTTAGCCCTGCTCTTGCACAACGTCTTGATACTGCAAAACAATATTGGGATGAAAATAAGGTATCTTATATTGTGGTAACTGGTTCGCAAGGTCCTCAAGAAGATAGAACAGAAGCAGAAGCCATGAAGGAATATCTTGTAAACAAAGGTGTACCACCAGATATTATATTAATAGAAGATAAAGCACATAATACCAGACAAAATTTTACTTATTCCAAGCAGATACTAGATAGCATTTACAAAGATAAGGCGTATCGGATTGTTTATGTCACAAATTATTTTCATACCTTTCGTGCAGGGCTTCTTGCAGAACAAATTGGTTTTCATGCACAGGGACTTGGTGCTCCTGTTACTTTTTATATGCTTCCTAATTATTATATTAGAGAATATTTTTCTGTCATTAAATATTTTCTTTTGGATAGTCATACTTGAAAAATTGTTATTTCGTATAAAAAAGACCTTAAAAATATTACATTTAAGGTCTTTTTTTTGATATTCTACTTTATAAATTTAAGAAGGTATTAACCTATTCCACCATATATTATACTTAATATAACAACAATTGCAGCTAAAAAAACATAAAAATATTTTGCTACCCAAAAGAATGTATTTCTAAGTGGTTTTTCTCTACCTTGATTTAATTCTTTTGCAATATTTTCCTTTCCGAGTACCCAATAAATCATAATTGCACCCAATACTGCTCCCATTGGCACCACATAAATAGTAATAATATCCATCCATTGTCCCATATATGGCTCATATTCCAAAAATACGCCTACAACAAATACAAGTAATCCTATCAAAATAACAGAATATTTTCTTTTTAAAGAAGTTCTACTTTGTACTGCTTCACTACAAACTTCAAACATATTGATTAAAGAAGTAATACCCGCAAATAATACAGAAGCAAAGAAAAATGCTCCAAAAAGTTGGCCCATAGGCATTTTAGAAAATATTTTAGGGATAGTAATAAACATAAGTGGAGGACCAGAAGCAGGGTCCATTCCAAAGGCAAAGACTGCAGGAATGATAGCAAATCCAGCAAGCATTGCTGCACAAGTATCTAATATTGCTGTCATAGCAGCAGAATGTACAATATTTTCTTTTTTATCTAAGTAACTACCATAAATAATCATACCAGAACCAGTAATTGATAAGGAAAAAAATGCTTGTCCCATAGCCATAATCCATGTTTCTGGTTCTAATAAATATTCCCATCTTGGAATCAAAAGATACTTGTAACCTTCTATGGCACCGGGTAAAAATGCTACCCTTACTGCTATGATAATAAATAAAATGTAAAAAGCAGGCATCATAATTTTGCTGACCTTTTCAATTCCTGTAATAATTCCTGTCATAAGGGCAAGCACAGCAATCAATATAACAATAATATGCCATGAGGTACTGCCAAAAGCACCTGTAATTTGTCCAAAATATTCGGATGATTCTACATTTAACATTTCACCTGTTATAGAGCCAAACAAAAAGCGTAAGACCCAACCAACAATAATAGCATAACCAATGGCAATTCCTAAAGAACCAATTAAAGGAATAGCACCTAAGACTGCACCACCTTTTTTTCCTCTTGTTTTCATAGCATATTCATAGGAGCCAATTGGTCCCGTTCCCGTCAATCGTCCAAAAGCAAATTCTCCGGAAAGACCTACTGCACCAAAAAGAGCAATAAAAAATATATATGGCAATAAAAAAGCTGCACCACCATATGCACCAAGCCGATAAGGAAACATCCAAATATTTCCCATACCGACCGCTGAGCCAACAGACGCCAATACAAAACCTAGTCTGTTTGTAAATGTTGTTTTTGTTCCTTCTTTCATGTTTGCACCTCTATTTCTTTCATTTTATTACGAATAACACTTTTCTCATTTAAAGTGTTACACTGTAAAGTGTATAAGTATTGTATTCTTTTTTATCTGTTCCTGCAATATCAAAAATAGCCTATTTTGCACAAAAAAATTATAACATATTACTAAAAAAAATCTATGTTTTTTTATATTTTTGTTTTTATTATCTATTTTACAACATATAATGCATGATACATTGTATTATTTGTGAAAATTGACTACAAACAAATAACGAAGAATTTTAAAATTCTTCGTCATCCTTTTTAGTGTTTTCTTTTTATAAGACTTTGTTTTCTTTCCTGTTTAATAGTTTTTTTTGCATAACACAACGCTTTTTTTTCTCCTTGTTCTGCTAAAATATGCAATAATTTTTCCAATAACTTTTGAGATGTGGGATGCATCACATGATAAGCCTTGCTATTTTCATAATAAAGCAAAGGGCTTTTTTGTGTATAATTTTGTTTTTGATAGGTTTTACAAGCAGCAATTCTATCTAAAAACATTTCTACAACATAACAAGCGGGCATCTTCATTCCTATAAAAATAGGGTCTTTTTTTCCGCTGTAATCTAGCCAGTATTCAAAATGGTGCTTGTTTCTACCTTTATGATGAAGCCAAGAAGAAGAATAGCCTTTTTCCTCTTTTTCTGCATTGTTTGGGCTTCTTGTTCCCTGATAATATTTTGCACCTACCAGAAATTCTGTGGGTGTATATTTTGATAAATCATGCAGCAATCCTTGACGATATAGACCTACAGAAAAACAATATTTCATAACAAGTAATTTATGCTTTGTAATCGTACAAAAATGTTCTGCCCATTTCATTTTACCGTTCTCCTTTTTTGATAAGCATATCATATTTATACTTACCATTTCAAGAGGCTACATATATTTTCTCATATGACGCAAGGCACTTTTTTCCAAACGGGATACTTGTGCTTGACTGATACCAATTTCTGTACTTACTTCTGTTTGTGTTTTTCCCTGAAAAAATCGTAAGTTTACAATTTTTTTTTCTCTTTCTGTCAATCTTTCGATTGCCTCACTCAAAGAAATGTTTTCCAGCCAGAGGGTATCTCCATTTTTTTCATCACTTACTTGGTCCATTACAAAAAGAGTATCTCCACCATCATGATAAACAGGCTCAAACAAAGAAATAGGGTCTTGTATGGCATCTAGTGCCATCACAACACTTTCTTTTGGCATATCCAGTTCTTTTGCAATTTCTTCAATGGCAGGTTCTTTTGATTTTTCTGCTGTTAACCTTTCTTTTACTTGTAATGCCTTGTAAGCAGTGTCTCTTAAGGAGCGGCTCACCCGAATCGGGTTATTGTCCCTTAAATATCGCCTTACTTCTCCGATAATCATAGGAACTGCATAAGTAGAAAATTTTACTCCTTGTGTGACATCAAAATTGTCAATGGCTTTCATCAAACCAATACATCCTACCTGAAATAAATCATCCATATATTCCCCTCTATTAGAAAAACGTTGTATTACGCTTAATACGAGCCTTAAATTACCATAAATATATTGTTGTCTTGCTTCTTTATCACCTTGCAATATCTTCTGGAACAATATTTCTTTTTCTTCATTTTTTAAAATGGGCAATTTTGAAGTATTCACGCCGCATATTTCGACTTTGTTGACCATTTCTCATGCCTCCTCTTATGTTCTCATTAAAAATGATTTCCAGAGAAGCAAATTTTATACTTTATAAAAAAAGGTAAAATTTATAATATTTGATAGAAATATAAATTTTACAAAGTAGAAATGATGTCATAGATACCTTATCTTATTTTTTAGACTCAGGAATTTCTTTAGAAACTTTACCAAATAATAAATCTTAATCCTATTTTGCCCTAAATTTTGTGTCTTGGGATTATTCCATGAAATATAAACATGTATACCTTATTTTTAATTAGAAAAAACAACATATCTAAAAAAATATGTTATAATACATTCTAAAAAGGAATGGAGGCTATCCATGTTTACAGCAGAAAAAATTCAAAGTTTAAATGAATTAGAGTTAGAAGTTTATGGATACATTATGCAGCATAAAAATGCAATTTCTTACATGAGGATTCGAGAAGTTGCAACGGAAGCACATGTATCAACAACAACTGTACTTCGTTTTTGCAAAAAAATCGGTTGCGATGGTTATGCAGAATTTAAGTTGAAAATGAAGGAATACAATAAACAAAAAAATATCAACAAAATTTCTGAAAACCTATCCGAAATCAGAGTATTTTTTGAACGATTAGAAACAGAAAAATTTCAAAATCAATTAGAAGTAGCAGCAGCTATGATTGCAAAAATGGAAAGGGTGTTATTTGTTGGAATTGGAACTTCCGGGCATATGGGACAATATGGAGCAAGATGTTTTACAAATGTAGGAAAATTCAGTCTTTGTATTTCAGACCCTTTTTATCCTATCAATATGCAGGAAGCTGAATCTACAGTGGCGATTGTCATGTCAGTATCTGGAGAGTCTTCTCAAACAGTAAAAATTGTAAACGGCTTAAAACACTCTAATTGTAAAATCATAAGCATTACTAATACAGAAAATTGTACGATTAGTAAATTATCAGACATTAATATCTCTTATTATATCACAATGAGACAAGATGAAGAAGGTGTGGATTATACTTCACAATTACCTGCTGTATCTATTATTGAAGCACTTGCAAACAGAATTAGAAATAGATTAACAGAAGAATAAAATAAAAAACAGGACGTTTTTTTGATGTAACATATTTCAAAAAATGGTACCTGTTTTTTTGATGAGCAAAACAATAGCTTTTTGAAATAAAATCATTTACAATACCGTTAAGACGTCAAACAGAACATATCGCCGGCATATAAAAAAAGATTGGAGGAATTGGTATGGCAGCAAAAATTCGTGATTACGGAAAACTTGCAAAAGACATCAAAGATGCAGTTGGAGAAGAAAATATCATTAGTGCGGCACACTGTGCAACAAGATTACGTTTAGTATTAAAACAAAGCCCTTCTGCTGATGTTACTGCACAGATTTCTAAAATGCCGGCAGTTATTCAGGTAGTAGAAAAAGGTGGTCAATATCAAATTGTTATCGGAACACATGCAAAAGATGTTTATGAAGAATTGACACATATTATGAAACTAGATACAAACCAAGAAACAGAACAAAAAGGCAGTCTATTAAATCGTGTTATTGCTGCAATGTCCGCAGTATTTGCACCTTTTGTATATATCTTAGCAGGAGCAGGATTATTACAAGGCTGTTTGATTATTATTAATTTATTTGCACCAGAATTTTCACAAACAGGCACTTATTCTGTATTAAGTTTTATGTCATGGACACCATTTACTTTTTTACCTGTATTGATAGCTGTCACTGCATCTAAACATTTTCGGTGTAATACCTTTATTGCATTGTGGTGTTGTCTTGCATTGGTTAATCCGGATTGGGGCAATCTTGCAGGACAAATTGCAGAAGGAGAAAATATTAAATTCTTATTTTTCAATATGGCACAAACAACCTATACATCCAGCGTACTTCCGCCATTATTTTTAGTGCTTGTTCTTTCTTATTTGGAACGTTTTGTAGATAAGCATATACCAGATGTTATTAAAGCCTTAGCAACACCATTTATCTGTACAGTCATTATGGTTCCTGCAACAATATTAATCATAGGACCACTCTCTGATATGCTTGCAAATGCAATCGCAACAGGTTACAATTTTTTATATACCAATGTTCCTGCATTAGCTGCGATTATCATAGGTGGTTTTTGGCAGGTAGCTGTTATTTTTGGTGTACATTGGGGTGTTACACCAATGGTTATGGCGAACTTTGCAAACAATGGTTGTGACTCTTTTCAAGCAGTACAAACTTGTGCAGTTGTAGCGCAAGCGGCAGCTTGCTTCGGCGTGTTTTTAAAAACACGCAACAAAGAAATGAAAAATGTTTCCCTATCCGCAGGTTTAACAGGTGTCTTTGGCATTACAGAACCAGCAATCTATGGTGTTACCTTACGTTTGAAAAAACCATTTATCGCAGGTTGTATTGCAGGCGCAATCGGTGCATTGGTAGTTGCTTTCTTTGGTTCTATGCATTATGTTTATGCAGGTTTACCCGGAATCTTAACAGTAGTAAATGCTATTAGTCCAGATAATCCTATGTCATTTCCCGGCTTGTTAGCAGGTTGTGGTGTTACGATTGTTGCAGCAATCATATTAGTACAGATTATTGGTTGCGATGAACCGATTGCAGAAGAAGATAGTACAAAGGAACAAAAAACAGCAGTGCCAACAAGTGAAATAAGTATTTATTCTCCTTTAAATGGTGAGATAAAAGACTTAAAAGAAGTCAATGACCCTACTTTTGCAGGTGGTATGTTAGGGCAAGGAATTGCTATTGTACCTTCAGAAGGGAAATTATATGCACCATTTGATGGTAAAATCAATTTAGTATTTGATACAAAACATGCTGTTGGTTTAGAACATGCCACTGGTGCAGAAATGTTGATACATATCGGGTTAGAAACTGTGAATCTAAATGGAAAATATTTTACACCAAAGGTAAAGGTAGGAGATATTGTTAAAAAAGGTGATTTATTAGTAGAATTTGATTTAAACGAAATTAAAAAGGAATATGAAATAGTAATACCTGTATTGATTACGAATGCAGATAGTTTTTCAATAATAGAAGCTATTCAGACAACAGGTATTGTTAAAGTGGGCGATGAAATTTTAAAAGCAAAATAAGAGAAGGAGTGAGTAAACATGAGTTTACCAAACAATTTTTTATGGGGTGGTGCAGTTGCAGCGCATCAGTTAGAAGGCGGCTGGCAAGAAGGTGGCAGAGGTCCTAGCGTAAGTGATGTTATGACAGGTGGTTCTTATCATGTAGCAAGAAAAATTACAGATGGTGTTATAGAAGGAGAATGGTATCCAAATCACAAGGGAATTGATTTTTACCATACTTATAAAGAAGATATTAAACTTTTTGCAGAACTTGGTTTTAAATGCTTCCGTACCTCTATATCATGGAGTCGTATTTTTCCAAATGGTGATGAAACAGAGCCATGTGAAGCAGGATTACAATTTTATGATGACTTATTTGATGAACTTTTGAAATACAATATTGAGCCTGTCATTACATTAAGTCATTTTGAAATGCCTTATTATTTAGCAAAAGAATATGGTGGTTGGATAAATAGAAAGTTAATTGATTTTTTTGTGCACTATGCTGTTACGGTTATGGAACGCTATAAAGACAAAGTAAAATATTGGATGACGTTTAATGAAATTAATAATCAAAGCAATACAAGCACTGATATTTTTGGTTGGACAAATTCAGGAATTCGTTTTTCACAATTTAACGACCCTAAAAAAGCACTTTATCAAGCAGCGCATCATGAATTAGTTGCTTCTGCATTGGTAGTAAAAAAAGGACATGAAATTAATCCAGATTTTAAAATTGGTTGTATGTGTTCTTTTGTACCATTTTATCCTTATTCCTGCAATCCAGAGGATGTTATACTATCTGTAGAGTCTATGCATGAAAGATATTATTTTTCAGATGTACATTGCCGTGGACATTACCCCACCTACGCCAAAAAACTATGGGAAAGAGAAGGAAATGCACCTGCTATGCAACCAGAAGATGAACAGATTTTGCAGGAAGGTAAGGTGGATTATTTAGGTTTTAGTTATTATATGTCAAATACTGTAAAATCGGATGTAAATGAAACAAATAATGGTTTAAATGGTGGAAATGCACACAGTGTAACGAATCCGTATGTAAAAGCGTCTGAATGGGGCTGGAATATTGACCCTATAGGACTTCGTTATACCCTTTCTATGTTATATGAAAGATATGAAATTCCATTGTTTATTGTAGAAAATGGCTTTGGTGCCATTGATAAGTTAGAAGATGATAAAAGTTGTGATGATAGTTATCGTATCGAATACTTTAAAAATCATATTATGGAAATGAAAAAAGCGGTGGAAATAGATGGTGTGGACTTAATCGGCTATACCCCTTGGGGTTGTATTGATGTTGTTTCTTTTGGCACAGGGGAATTACGGAAAAGATATGGTTTTATTTATGTAGATTTGAACGATGATGGAACTGGAACAGGAAATCGTTACAAAAAGAAATCTTTTGCATGGTATCAAAAGGCAATTGCTTCTAATGGAGAAGAATTGTGAAGTGAAGGCGCCTTATGATAAAGGCGCCTTCACTTGTCAAAAAACCTTGCAGGCTAACCCTCAAACTCTTACTTCTTTCTTGAAAGAAGGCAAAGAACTTTTAGCAGAAACTGCGTTTCCTTAAAAGGATTGATAGGATAAGGAAAAACACTAGTTTTTCCATGAAAGTTTTTTGTCTTTTTTAAAAAGTTTACAGATATGAATAGCATCTATAGAAAGCAAAACAATAATATTTTATATATTTCGTATTCTCTAAAATATATCCTCAAAATGACAAGTAACTTGTGCCCTCCAGAGGAATAAGCACTTGTAAGCCCATTCTACTATTCATATCTCCTATAATATAAACAGAATAAGAGTTACCTGCCCTTAAAAACATATTAGGATCCTCCAATATGACCCGATTTGTTGTAGCAACTTTTAATTTTAAATTACGGTTTCCGGGAGCCAAGGAAAGGTAACGGCTTACCTCTTGAAAATCTAAGTCACTTAATACTAATCGATTATCTATATAAACATCTATCAAAGGGATACCATAAGAAAGTTGTATAAATCTTACAAAAGCTCTGTTTGGATTTGTCACTCTTGTATTATCCGTAATCATTTGCCATTCACCATTAATACCATTATCAATAAAGGCTGCGGTATAAATTCTATTTGCAATCACATTAATGCGGGAAACATTAATCGGATTTCTTCTTGTGCCTGCTTTAAAAACCACAATACGATAATACCCTGGAAAAACTTTCATATATTCTGTAAATGCTCGATAATTAAGATAAGATGCAACTTTTCTGCCATTTACATAAATATCAACAGGACCTTCCGCCGCATTTGCATTTAAAAAGCGAATATAAGAAAATCGAGTAACGCCGGGAATAATTGGAACAATCGTAATATTATTATTTGGAAAAAAAGGATTACCAGGAAAAAATGCCCTACTGTTATCTCCATTATTTTGTTCTGGTTCTGTAAAGTTTACATCTGTTACTTCTGTTGTGTAATTTTCATCTGTTAAATTATCAATTTGTTCTTCTGTTAAAGGTAAAGGCATAATCATGTCTGCACTTGTTTCCATTCCTGTCATGTTAATATCTTCATCCATATTGTTCACCTGCTTTTTATTGGTACTGCTAATATATGCTTTTTTAAAAAATTAGTGCGTTTATTTGACAAATTTATATTTTGTTTTATAATAAAATTATATAATTGTACCTATAAGGAGATGCAACAAATGGAACAAGAAAATATACTCGCAACAGGAAGCGCTGGAAAGCTTTTATTTCGGCTTGCCTTACCTTCTATTACTGCACAAATCATTAATGTACTTTATAACATGGTAGACCGTATGTTTATTGGACACATTGAAACCATTGGCTCTATGGCACTCACGGGAGTAGGCATTACTTTTCCCATTATCACTTTAATTTCAGCTTTTAGTGGTTTGATTGGTATGGGTGGGGCACCACTTGCTGCTATCGAAATGGGCAAACAAAATCAGAAAAAAGCAGAAAAAATATTAGGAAATTGTTTTACTTCTCTTATCATTACCTCTATTTTTTTAACTGCTTTTATTCTTTATTTTCAGCAGACATTACTTTTATTTTTTGGTGCAAGTGAAAATACAATATCCTATGCATTTGATTATTTGACCATTTATGTTTGTGGTACTATTTTTGTACAAATTTCATTAGGACTCAATACTTTTATTACTTCTCAAGGATTTGCAAAAACAAGTATGATGACAGTTTTAATTGGGGCAGTTTTTAATATTATACTAGACCCTATTTTGATTTTTGGTTTTCAGATGGGTGTAAAAGGGGCAGCACTTGCTACTATTATATCACAATGTATTTCTGCTATTTGGGTACTCTGTTTTTTAGTGGGTCCTCATACAAAACTGCGTATCAAAAAAGAAAACTTAAAAATAGAACAAAATTTACTTTGTTCTATTTTAGCATTGGGTATTTCTCCTTTTATTATGCAATCCACAGAAAGCCTTTTGACAATTTGTTTCAATACTTCTCTACAAAAATATGGTGGTGATTTAGCAGTAGGTGCTATGACAATTTTAACAAGTATTATGCAGTTTTCTATGTTGCCCATACTAGGCTTGACGCAAGGTGCACAAGCAATCATTAGTTTTAACTATGGTGCAAAACAAAAACAGCGTGTCAAAAAGACTGTTTCTATTTTATTATGTTGTTGTTTTTGTTACAGTTTTACATTATGGTTAATAATTATGGTATTTCCACAAGCACTTATTCATATATTTACAAATTCACCAGAATTAATAACATTTTCTTGTTGGGCGTTACGTATTTTTATGGCAGTTTCCTGTTTAATGGGAATACAAATTGGCTGTCAGCAATCTTTTCTTGCGTTAGGACAAGCAAAGGTATCTATGTTTCTTGCTTTATTACGTAAAATTATATTACTGATACCTTTGATTTACATACTACCTTTGTTTTTTGAAAATAAAGTCTTTTCTATTTTTTTAGCAGAACCCATAGCGGATAGTATTTCTATCACTACAACCTCTATTTTATTTTATATTCAGTTTAAAAAGATACTTTCCAAGCTTTCTTAAAAGAAAGGGAGCAAAGAACTTTTACAAAAAATAAAATTTGCCAACAAATGAGAATATCATTTGTTGGCAATGGTAAAATAAAGATAAAAATGAGAAAATATTTTTTCTGTAAAGGATGAAATAATATTAAAAAGCATGGAACAAGCTAATTAAATTTCTGTTTCCTTAACATCAATTCCTGTAATTTCTTTAAAAATAGCAGCATCAAAATTTGGTATTGCTTGAATAATTGTTTTTTCTCTGTTTGTCAAGGTTTTCCACCATATTTGACATGCTTCATAAAAAGAATATTGTTTTAAATATCCTCCTATGGTATGACATTCTGGATGATTTTGTTGTTCTTCTACTGTCATATTTTGTTTCGGAATCCATTCTGTTACACGGATACGACTTAAAATATGATTTGCTTTGCTCTTTATCCAAATTTTATGTGTCCAATCAGAAGGTTTATTAAATAAATACAATTTCGGCTCCACCGTATTAAAATAACCATTAGAATCATTTGTTGTATTAAAATCCCCTGTATTTCTATTTCCTCTATTATAGTTTCCAGTATTATGATTCCCTATATTATGCTCTCCCGTATTATGATTTCCAACATTCCAGTTTGCTGTATTCCAATTTCCTATATTATAATCACTTGTATTATATCCCCCTGTATTATAATTTCCGGTATTGTTTCCTGTTATTATATTATAATAATTTGTAATGGGGTTACTTGCGTTAAATCTTCCTACATTACGATTACTATGATTGGAACTTCCAGTATTCCAATTTCCATAATTTTTATTTCCAGTATTATATTCTCCTATATTATAATCTCCAGTATTCCAATTTCCCTGATTTTGTTTTCCAGTATTCTGCCTTCCTATATTGCTCAAACATAATATATCATACCAATTTAATTCTTTTATAATTTTTATCTTATTGGTACAACACTTTCTTCCCAAGGCATAAAAATCAATTTCCCCTAAAGCAAGCACTTCCGCAAATTTATAGTCTCCTTTTTCTCCATAATTACAATAGTCTAAACAATCTAAAGCATCTAAACAATAATGAAATCCTTTTTCACAATATTTTGGAAGCACATCCTCTTGATAAATTTTTCCAACTTGAAATGCTTGTCCATAAAAATGCCAATCTGGTGGAAATATTTTATAACCTCTTTCAATTTTCAGCAAGTCCATCACTTCCTGCCAATCCAATTCCCGAATAATCTGAATTTTATTGGTAGAGCATTTACTATTTTTGGAATCTAAATCAATCTCACCCAGCGCAAGCACTTCTGCTACTTTGTTTTGCTTGTTGAATTCATAATAAATAAAACAGTCCTCTAATTTTAGACAAAAATGAATTCCCTGCTTACAACATTCTGGTGTAATATCTTCCTCATAGACCTTTCCAACTTCAAATTTCATTCCTCTGCAAGTCCAATCTGGTTGAAATATTTTATAGCCTTTTATTCCTTTTTCCCCCATGTTTTCCCCTTCTTTATATTATTGTTTTTTTAAATAATCAATTTCTTTTTGCGTCAAATAGCGGTATTTTCCTTTTGGAAGGTTTTTTAAATATAAAGTTCCAGTTGCAATTCTTTTTAATTTTGCCACAGGATGTTGAATAGCATCACACATTTTTCTAACTTGCCGATTTCTTCCCTCATGGATAACAATACGAACAGTTGCATATTTTTTATCTTTTTGTAAGATTTCCAATTTTGCCGGTTCTGTTTTTTTTCCATCAATGATAATTCCTTTGTAAAACTGCACAATATCTTGTTCAGAAGGTGTTCCAAATACTTTTGCTTCATATGTTTTTTCAATGTTATGCTTTGGGTGTGTTAAACGATATGTCAAATCTCCATCATTTGTTAACAAAAGTAAGCCAGATGTATCATAATCCAAACGCCCTACTGGATAGACTCTTTCTGAAATATCCAATAAATCCATCACGGTAGGTCTTTGAAACTGGTCTTTTACCGTTGTGACATACCCTTCCGGTTTATGAAGCATAATATAAATTAAATTTTTAATTTCCACTTTTTGATTTTGATAGAAAACAATATCTTTATTTGTATCTATCTTTGTTCCCAGTTCCGTCATTACTTTTCCATTTACTTGTACTTTCCCCATAACAATTAATTCTTCTGCTTTCCGGCGAGAGGCAATGCCTGCCTCTGCCAAAAACTTTTGTAATCTTACTTCCATTGTTTCCTCCCCCTAATTCCTTTTTTGAGGAAAAAGGAATTATTTAATTATAGCCCCATTTCTAAAGGAAAATTATTCCACTTTCCTGATAAATATTGCAGCATTTCTAGTAAAGTATATCTTTGTGCATCTTCCTGTGCTACAATATCAATTTTGGCTAAGCAAGAACTTCCTAGCATGACTTCTGCTGTTCCTAATTTTTCCCCCTTTAAAACGGGTGCTTCCATTTCCTTGATTTGTGTGACATATAACTCTATATTTTCTAATTCTTCCTGAGAAAACAAGCCCTCAAACCCTTCTGCTAATACAGTTGAAACCATTTCTTTGTTAGAATAAGATACCATTGTTGGCTTTAAAGGTTGCCCTTTTTTTGCAACCACTTCTTTTTTATAATTTTCAAAACCATAATTCATTAATGCTTTGGTATCTTTCCATTTTTGTTCTTTGCCTTCTGTCCCCCAACCGCTCGCTAATACAGTTGTAATCAACATAATATCTTCTCTTTCTGCTGCCCCTACAAAACATTGTCCTGCTTTATTGGTATAGCCTGTTTTTACGCCGATTGCCCCCGGATATTCCTGTAAAAAACGGTCTGTATTCGCTACAAAATAGCTTTTTCCTTCTCCTTTTATAGGTAAAGTCACAGAAGGTGTGTTAATAATCTCCACAAATTTATCATTTTGCAAAGCATAACGGGCAATCAATGCCATATCTTTTGCAGTAGAATGATGTTGTTCAAAGGTTAAATGCCCATCCAAGCCGTTAGGAGACCCAAAAACTGTATTTTCTGCACCGATTTCTTTTGCTTTTTCTGTCATTTGCTTACAAAATTCTTCTACACTTCCGCCAATATGTTCCGCTAATGCTACAGCTGCATCATTATAAGATTTTAACATCATAGCATATAAGAGGTCTTCTTCTCTTATTTTTTCTCCTGTTGTTAAATGCATATGCACTTCTGGAGAATTTGCTGCTCTTGTGCTAATGGTTATCACATCATCTAAATTCCCCTGTTCTAGCACAAGGATAGCTGTCATAATTTTGGTTGTGCTTGCCATAGTCAAGGGCTCTGTTTCATTTTTTCCCCAAAGGACACGACCACTTTCTCCGTCCATTAAAACAGCACCTCTTGCTGCTACAGAAGGTGGTTCTGAAGCATATACCGTCTGACAAAATAATAATATCATCATGATACAAATCAATCGCTTTTTCATACAATCCCTCTTTTTTCTCTTTTGGATTAGTATGTCAAATGCAAAACAAAAATTATCTGGAAATATCTTCATTTTCTTCTAAAGGAGGTAAGTCGTTTGTTGATTTAAAACCAAAATATCTTAAAAACTCCTTTGTTGTGCCAAATAAAAGCGGTTTTCCTGGTACATCAAGCCGACCTGTTTCACAAATCAAATTTTTTTCTACCAATTTGTTAACAGCATGGTCTGCACTAACCCCTCTAATTTCTTCTATCTGTGCCTTTGTAATCGGTTGTTTATAAGCAATAATTGCTAATGTTTCTAACAATGTTTGTGTCATTCCTTGTCTTTTAGGGCTTTTATACATATTTCTAATAAATTCAAAACATTCTGCTGCGGTACACATTTGATAACATTGGTCAACTTCTATAATTCGTATTCCTCTTTTATCTTTTTCGTACTTTTCTGCTAAGGTGATAATGATTGCTTTTGTGGTAGCCTTGTCCAATTCCACTGTCTGCGCAATTACAGACAAAGGCACTGCTTCTCCTGAAATAAAAAGTAATGCTTCTATTACTGCCTCAATTTCTGTTAATTTCATTCCATATCCCTTCCAATTTTACGAATCAATATTTCTGAAAATGTTTTTTCTTGTGAAACCATGACCTCTTTCATTTTTATGAGTTCTAACAGTGCTAAAAAAGTTACTACTATCTCCATTTTTACTGCTTTTTCTCGAAAAATATGGTGAAAAGAAACATAGGGACGAAGGATTAATAAATCTCTAATATAGTCTATTTTTTCATCAATTGTATATAAGTCTCTTTCCACTGACTTAAAAGAACTTCTTACTTTATCTATTTTTGTTTCTCGTCTTTTCATGACCTCTGTAAAAGCTTCATATAAATTATCTAAAGTAATACCAGATAAAAACTTATCTAAATCTTCTTTTTTGCTTTGTTTTAACTCCTGTACTGCCTTATCTGCTTCTTTATAACATACAAGTGCTGCTTTTTCTTCTCTTTTTTTGAAACGTTCTGTTACTTCTTTAAATTTTTTATATTCCAGTAATTTATTTACCAGTTCTTCTCTAGGGTCTTGTTTTTGTTCTTGTTCTTCTTTTTGTTTTGGTAAAAGGAACTTTGATTTTATTTCAAGAAGGGTTGCTGCCATAATTAAAAATTCGCTCATACTATCCATATTTTTATATTCAGCCTGCTCTAAAAAAGAAAGGTATTGTTCTGTTAGTTGTGCAATGGGAATATCATAAATATCAATTTCGTTTTTTTCAATTAAATGAAATAATAAATCAAAGGGACCTTCAAATGCCTCTAATTGTATGTTGATGCTTTCCACAATTTTTCTCCTTAAGATAAGTATGCTTTTTTTGTAAATGAGACAGGACTAAATTTTTGTTTCATTTTTATAAAAAAAACAACAAATATTCCATACCACGTATTATTGTCAAAGAGATAGTATCTAACACAGAGCCAAATATACGGAAAATAAGTAAAAAGATAAAAACAACCTGTATAATTTTTTCATACTGCATATAAGTAAAATATTGTTTTGCTGGTAATACCAAAGAAAGAACTTTTACACAATCCATAGGTGGTACCGGCAAACAATTACAAACAGCAAAAGAAACATTATACACAATTAATACATTTAAAAAAGTGCTCATAATGCTATTATGAACAGGAAGTATTTTCCATATTATCAAAACAAGAAAAGCCAATCCTAAATTTGCTACACTTGGTAGGATTGCCACAAGCAAAGAATCTCTTTTTCTATTTTTATAATAGAGAGGACTGGTATGAACGACTTTACTCCAGCCAAAAGCACCATATCCCTGTAAAAATGTAATAATAAATAACATAGCTCCAATGGGTTCTGTATATTTTAATGGATTCAGTGTAATATTTTTTTCATTTTTTGGTGCAACATCTCCCAATGCTGTGGAAACAAGTGCTCTTGTCAATTCATGACAAGTAGTAACAATAAAAAAGGAAAGTATCCCAAATAAAACCTGTAATAATATATTTCGAGTAAAAAACATGGTAAGACTCCTTATTTCTATCTGAATTAAGAAGCTGTTCTTCCTTTTTTTAGAAAAACAGCTTCTTTGTGTTACAGTATATCATAAGCATAATAACATTTCAATATGCTTCTTTTTTTAAATATCATTCTTCTATTCTTTTTTCTAAAAAAATAGGTTCTACAATTTTTTCTCCTTTTTCTAAAGGAATATCTATTTGTTGTGTATCTTGTGTTTCTACAGAATGGGTTTCTGGCGTTATCTCTTGTTGCATTTCTTCTTTTACTATTTCATCTTCCATTTTCTCTAGTTTTATCATTTCTTGTTGTGAAATATCTTCTGTTTCTTTCCTTTCAGTTTTCTGTTCTTTTATTTCCTGTTCTTTCTTTTCCTGATATTTGTTTTTTTGTTTTTTCATTTGATATGCTACAAAATCATCATCTTCTGCACGTAATAAATCAATACCTAATTTCAATAAAAATACAACAACCAGTAATGTTGGTACTTTACTTAATATAATATAACAAGACCAAAATATCCTACCAAAAAGGTTTGTAAAATATCCTAAGATGTTATAAATAAAGGTATAAACTGCCAAAAAAATACAACATACACCTATCAATTTTCTTCTTCTAATAAACATAGGTCCTGCTTCTTCCATCCAAAAAATTTTTAATGTTTCATAAAACTCTGCATCTAAATGGTACCTTTCTTCTCTGCTATAATTTTTATAACGAAATGTATCAAAAAAACTATAGCACCATACTACAGGCAAAATACAACTAATAATCTCCAAGCCACCTCTTGTCAAAAAAATCAATGCAATTGGCATTAAAAACAATGACATTAAAAATATCCCCTTTTTCATCATGCCTAAATACATATGACTCATTCCCGGTACCATTGCAAATAAAAACATAAAAAACTTACTTTTTTCCATGCTTCTCCCTCCTATCTCATTTTATCTAGTTTATCAAAAATTTGTTGATATTTCCATGATACATCATGTAATTTATTTTGATTTTGCCAGCGAATTTTTTCCATTCCTTCTTCCAAACGTTCTACAGTATCTGTCTGCCACACTATCATCTCATAGGAAAATGCTCCAGATGTCCACAGCAGCATAGAGATACAAGCAGCAACAATAGCTGTGCCAAATCTCTTTTGAACGAAAAAAGCTGTTTTATGTTTTACCTGCCTGATTACACGCTTTGCAATACTTTCTTCTGTTTCTAATAATGTTATTTTTTCTATTTCTTTTAAATACTGTTCTAAACATTCATCGCAAAAAGAAAGGTGTTCTGATAATTCCAATCTTTGCATTTCATCTGCTTTTTCTGTTACCAATAGAAAAAAACCTTCTGCTGTGATATGCCCATTTTTATGAAAAATCATCATGCATTTCCCTCCTCCTTCATTTTTTCTCGTAATATTTTTTTACTACGGTAAAGTTGTGTTTGTACTGTTTTTGAAGGGCGTTCTAAGATTTCTGAAATTTCGTTGATGGATTTTCCCTCTAAAAAATACATACAGCTTACCATATTGTAAGGTTCTTGCAAATTCAAAATATATTTTTTGATTTTTTCCATACCTTCTTTTTGTAAATAAATTACTTCTGGTAAAGGAGAGGGGTCCCTTTCTCCTTCACTAATTTCCATACGTTCTTTACGAAAATAAGCGCTTTTTAAATAATCTTTTGCTTTGTTTGTCGCAATGCGAGCTAACCAGGGTCTGACAGTTTCCATTTGACAGCTTTCTTTGTGGGTATAGGCGGAAAGAAAAGTTTCTTGTGTTAAATTTTGTGCTTCATGATAGTCATGTACCATTTGATAACAGATTGTAAAGATTAATTTTTCATATTGTTCTATACTTTTTTGCCATTGTTCTGTTGTCATATCTTTCCCCCTTTCTGTCAAACATTTTTTACACCCTTATATCATAAACGATATAAGAAAGAAAAAAACTTCAAAAAAACGGAAAATTCTTTTTTGTGACAAACAAAAGTAAGCCCACCACCTAAAAGGGTGATGGGCATAATTTGTTAAGAAAGTATTTTTTTGTGGATTTCACCCACACCCACCAACTTTTTAAAAAAAAGTTGGACAAAAAACTTTCATGGAAAAACTAGTGTTTTTCCTTATCAAATTAATATTTTTAGTGGAACGCTAGTTTCGCATTAAAGTTCTTTGAGGAGTTTGAGGGTTAGCCCTCAAGGTTTTTGGACAAGCTAAGCCCACCACCTAAAAGGGTGATGGGCAAAAGTTTTTATCTTTTCCTTTCAAAAAAGGAATAACAATTTTGAAATGGTGCTAAACAAGAGGAAAGCAAAGTTTATTGCTGTAAAGCTGCCATTAATTTAGGAATAAGCTGTTTTTTTCTGGAAACAACACCTTTTAAGTAAGTATGATGTTGCCCTGCTTCAATTTCTGCCTGAAAAGCAGATTTTATCAGTTCTGGAGCATGCTCTCCTACAAAAAGGGTAATAGAAGATTCTTCAATAATGTCAGTCAATAAAAAGAACATCATATTTAATCCTGTTTTTTGTAAGGAAGCAAGCATATATTCTTCTATTTTAGGACGTAAGGCTTCTAATTCTTGCTTATCCATAGAAGAAACTTGACCTACTCCAAAATTTACATCTTCTGTACTAAACTTTTTGAAATCTTGATAAAAAATTTCTTCTTCTGTTTTGTCCTGTAATGCACTGCCAGCGCGGAACATTTCCGCAGCATGAAGGGCAATGTCAATTTTTGCAATATTTGCTAATGCACCAGCCGCTTGTTTATCTGCTGGTGTACAGGTTGGAGAACGGAACATCAATGTATCAGAAATAATTGCAGAACAAAGCAAACCAGCAATATTAGGCTCAATTTCAACTTCATTTTCACAATACATTTGATAAACAATGGTTGCAGTACAACCAACTGGTTGATTGCGGAAATAAACAGGAGCAATGGTTTCGATAGTCCCAATTTTATGATGGTCAATCACTTCCAATATTTCTGCATCATCAATACCATCTACTGCTTGGGATTTTTCATTATGGTCTACCATAATCACTTTCTTTTTGTCCATGTCAATCAAGGAACGGCGGGAAAGCATACCACAATAATTTCCTTCGCTGTCTAAAATAGGAAATTCTCTATGTCTTATTTTTGCAACAGCACTTTTAATGTCATTTACAAAGTCCTCTGTCTTAAAAGTATGTAGTTTTGTTTTTTTCATAAAATAACCGACTGGGGTACTTTGAGTAATCAATCTAGCAACCATATAGGTATCATGAGGTGTGCTGATAATACGACAGTTGTGCTGAGATGCTAACTTTTGGATTGTTTTGGAAATAGAAGCACCCATACATACGATGATACAGCCTGCATCCATTTCGATACCACAAAGCTGAGATTCGTAACGATTTCCTGTAACAAGAATGTCTCCTTCTTCTACATAACTTTCTAAAAGGTCAGGGTTTGCCGCACCGATTAATAATTTCCCCTGTTCTACATAACCGTTTTCATCTCCTACAACCATCGTACCATCAATGGTTTCTAAAATATTTTTGTAAGGTGTTTTAGAAAGAGAAAGAATATGTGTTTCATAGATGTCCATGTTTGCAGTTGCAATGTCTTTTAAGGCAATAATGCCTTCTAATGCACCATTTTCATCAATAACAGGCATGGTAGCATCTTTGGTGTCACGCATTAAAGTCCATGCTCTTCTTAAAGAAATATCTCTAGCAAGACCTTGTGGCTTTTTAATGGAAAGGTCTTTGACTTGTGTTGCAACATCTGTAATAAGTTGCGGGCTTTCTACGCCGAATGTTTCCAAAATAAAACGGGTTTCGTTGCTGATTTGTCCTGCACGCATAGGAATATAAAGATTATCACTCAATTTGTTTTTTAAATTCGCATAAGAAATAGCAGAACAAATAGAGTCTGTATCTGGATTTTTATGTCCTATGACATAGATAGGTTTTTTTTCTTGTACAGCCATAAATAATACCTTCTTTCCTTATAAATTTGTATCATATTAATGACAGATAATAACATGATATTATGACGGTGATGTTAAATATGTTTATATTTAGTATATAGAAATTGCTTTTTTTCGTCAATGTTAATTATAAATAAAAAGACAAAAATATGATATTTGTGCTATAATAAAAAGAAAAATTGTAAAAATGAAGTGAAGTACCAATATAGGAGGCTATGTTTATGGTTGGAATATTAACAATATTTGGTGTAATATGGATTTTTCAGGGAATTAGAGATTTTTTTATGACAGAAAAATTTGCAGAAAATAAAAAAGGAATTGCACCACAATATAAGATGGAATATACCAAAGGCTTAGGAAAATTTGAATTATTGATAGGTGTGTTATTTATTTTATTTGACAAATTTATATCAAGAATTTTAGAAGGAAAATATAATGCAATGTTATTTTTTGCCGTTATGATTTTAATATTGATTTCTTTTTCAAAGTGGAGTAAACAATATCAAGAACAAAAACCTTAATCGGTCGTTTGTTCATAAAGTCAAAACTTTGAGGTTTTGTTTCAAATTCCCACAAACTTTTTTGACAAACCAATTGTAACAGGAAAAAAGGAGAATAAAAATGATTCGCGTTGGAGAAATAAAATTAAAGTTAGAAGAAAATGAGAAGGTACTAGAACAAAAGATTAAAAAAAGGCTGCATATCAATAGTGAGGAAATTCTTGCATGGAAGATATATAAAAAAGGACTAGATGCCAGAAAAAAAGAAAAGATTCAGTATGTTTATACAGTAGATGTTAAATTAAAAAATGAAAAAAAAGTTTTAGAGCACACAAGAGCCAAAAATGTGACCATTGCCCTAGACATGACGTATTATTTTCCACAAGGAAAGCCCGTTTTAAAAACAAGACCTATAATTATAGGGTTTGGACCAGCAGGAATGTTTGCAGGTTTATTATTGGCAGAAATGGGACTTTGCCCGATAATACTGGAAAGAGGACAAGATGTTGACCGAAGAAGCAAAACAGTGCAAGAATTTTGGGCTGGGAAAGAATTAAATACAGAAAGTAACGTACAATTTGGAGAAGGCGGCGCTGGAACTTTTTCAGATGGAAAACTGACCACAAGAAGTAAAGACATTCGTTCTCGTAAAGTCTTGGAGGAATTAGTAGAAGCAGGTGCACCACAAGAAATACTGTATGACAATAAACCTCATATTGGTACAGATAAATTAAAACAAGTTGTCAAAAACATCCGAAAAAAAATTATTTCTTTAGGGGGAGAAGTTTGGTTTGACAGTAAAGTGACTGATTTAAAAATAGCAGAAGGAAAAATAAAGGCTGTCATTATCAATGATGGAAAAAGAATTAATACAGAAGTTGTTGTATTGGCAACGGGACACAGTGCAAGAGATATTTTTGCGCTTTTGCATAAAAAAGGAATTTGTTTGGAACAAAAACCTTTTGCAATGGGTGTTCGAATTGAACATAAGCAAAGTATGATAAATCAAGCACAATATGGAGAAAAAGCTTCCAAATTACCAGCAGCAGATTATAAATTAACTTACACCACAAAAAAGGGGAGAGCTGTCTATACCTTTTGTATGTGTCCGGGTGGCATAGTTGTGAATGCTTCTTCAGAAAAGGGACACCTTGCAGTCAATGGGATGAGTGAATATAAAAGAGATGGTATTAACGCAAATAGTGCTCTACTAGTACAGGTATTTCCGGAAGATTTTGGGAGTCAAAATGTATTAGAAGGTATGTTTCTACAAAGAAAACTAGAAGAAAAAGCTTTTCAACTGGGAAAAGGAGCGATTCCTGTGCAGTTAGTAGGAGATTTTTTGGAAGGGAAGTGTTCGGAAAGTTGGGGAGAAATTAATAGCACTTGTCAACCTACGGTTATGTTTTGTAATATAGCAGATATTTTGCCACAATTTATGACAGAAGCATTACAAGAAGCAATTCCAGAATTTGGTAAAAAATTGCAAGGATTTGATAAAAAAGATGCCGTTTTGACAGCAGTGGAAAGTAGAAGTTCGTCTCCTATCAGAATTGTAAGAAATGAACAAAGAGAGAGCATTTCTGTCAAAGGATTATACCCTGTGGGAGAAGGTGCTGGATATGCTGGAGGCATTGTTTCTGCTGCTATTGATGGCATAATTACAGCAGAAACAATTTTCCGAAAGGATAGATAAAAACATCATTTTGCACAATATAGATTCTATTGACAATATTGGTACCTAGTGTTAAAATTTATCTAGCTAAGTTTATGTTAATTCTTTCAAAGTAATTTTTTTAAAAATAGTTTATGAGGGGAGATTATGAAAGTGAAAAATTTACAAATTAGGACAAGGCTTTTGGGTGGATTTATTGTTGTGATTTTTTTATCTACAATCATTACAATTATTTCTATTTTTTCTTTGTCGCACACAAGAAATAACTATAACAATGCAGTTGCTGGACCAATTCATCATACAACCACATTAATTAAAGCAAGATTACATTTGAATATGATGGGAAAATATGTACGTGACATGATATTGGAAGATGAAAACACAAACTTACAGACTTATGAAAAACAATTTAGAGAAACACAAGCATCATTGGAAGAAGAAATTAATTTATTAAAAACACATTATGGACAAACATATAACGAAATCAACCAATACGCTGATAAATTAACAACTTGGATTTCAGAAGCAGATAGAGTTATATTATATAGACAATCTGGCGCAGATGAGGAAGCGTTAAATTTATTAAGAGAAAGTTGTATTCCTCTTTTGGCAGAATCTGCAGTAATAGCAGAACAATTTGAAGACTTATTAGATACAGAACAAGTGGATGTTTTAACAAACACAGAAAGAACAGCTGAACTATTAGAATTATTAATTATTATATTACTGATTGTAAGTATTATTATCAGTTTTGCTTTTGCTGTATTTTTGACAAAAGGGATTACCAATCCTATCAAAGAAGTACAAGCGGTTGCAAGAAAAATGGCAGAAGGCGATTTAAGCGGACATATTGCATATGAATCAGCAGACGTGATTGGACAGTTAGCAGATGATGTTCGTATTTCTTTAAAAACGTTGGCAGCATATATTGCAGATATTGACTTAGTAATGGGAGAAATGGCAAATGGCAATTTTACGGTACATTTATCAGAATCTTTCCAAGGAGAATTTAAAGATATAGAAAACTCTATTAATAAATTATTAAATGGTATGTCTAGCACTATTCTTAAAATCAATGAGATGTCAGGTAGGGTTTCTGGAAATGCAGAACAAGTTTCTAGTGGTTCTCAAGCATTGGCACAAGGTGCAACAGAACAAGCTAGTTCTGTAGAAGAACTTTCTGCTACCATTACAGAAATTTCTCAACAGATTACAAAAAATGCAGAACATGCAAAAGAAGCAAGTAAAAAATCCCAGACAGCAGGAAATCAAATTGATATTAGTAATGAACAAATGCATGAAATGATGAGAGCAATGGGAGAAATTACAGATAAATCACAAGAAATTTCTAAAATTATTAAAACGATTGATGACATTGCATTCCAAACCAATATATTAGCGCTGAACGCCGCTGTAGAAGCTGCAAGGGCTGGTACAGCCGGAAAAGGATTTGCTGTTGTAGCAGATGAGGTTAGAAATTTGGCTGGAAAATCTGGAGAAGCTGCAAGCAGTACCACAATGTTGATTGAAGACACCATAAGAGCAGTAGAAAATGGTTCTAAAATTGCAGAAGAAACAGCGAAAACTCTGGAAGATGCTGTTTCTGTAACAAAAGAAGTTGTAACATTAATTGATACCATTGCCGATGCTAGTGAAAAACAAGCAACTGCTGTAGGTAATGTTACCATTGGCGTTGACCAGATTTCTGCTGTTATTCAAACAAACTCTGCAACAAGTGAAGAAAGTGCAGCAGCAAGTCAAGAATTGTCTGCACAAGCAATTGATATGAGAAGATTAATGATGCAGTTTAAATGTGATGGAATGGAAAATAGCGGAATTAACATTTCATTAGAAGAAGAACCAGAAGAAGATTATAATTTTGTAATGGATGATATGAGTAAATATTAAGTTTTAGGACAGTCCTAAAACCCCAGCTTCTTTTTTCAAAGAAGCTGGGGTTCTTTTTTTATTAGTCTATAAAAGAATAGATAAACTTTTTTTAAAAAAGTTGGACAAAAAACTTTCATGGAAAAACTAGCGTTTTTTCTTATAAAATTAATATTTTTAGCGAAACGCTAGTTTCGCATTAAGGTTCTTTGCTTCTTTCTTTCAAGAAAGAAGTAGGAGTTTGAGGGCTAGCCCTCAAGGTTTTTTGACAAGCTGACCAAGGCTTTAATAGTCTTGGTCCATTGCTCCTTGCTGCATATCCATTTCTATTTGTCGTTGTTCCATAATTTCTTCTGCTTTTTCTAATATTCTTTCTTCTTCTTCTTGCTGTTGATTTCTAATTTTTTCTGCTTGTTCTAAAATTTGCTCTTGTTCTTCTTTTGTTTTTTCTTCCTGCATCAACTCATTTTTATTATTAAAATAGATATTATCAAAATAATAAACATTGTCTGTTTGAAGATTCATTCTAGTTGGAATATATAAAATTGCATCAGGATAGTTTTGTAACTCTTTTACAATGGTTTTATTTATGGTTTCTTTGTTAAATTTGAGTTTTCCATAAACTTCCTCCCAGCCAATTTTTGCAGTAGTTTCATCTATATAATTAATTGTAATTGCATTTTGTGTAGAAGAATAAGTATCTGTATTAAATACTTCTATATAAGCAGTATCATCTGGAGATTGTCTTGGTAAAAGATGCCCTCTATAATAACGATAGTTTAGGTCAATATCTAATGTGGTTATATTAGATGGAATTTCAATTCTTTGTGGTGTAATGTTAGTGGTTTCTAATAATTTTTCCACATTTCCAAAAGTAGTTTTAATACCAAGTGGAAGGGTAATAGCAACACCCAAAAAACAAACTAAAAATATGATTGCTGTGATAATGGTTATTTTTTTAAACATAAGTATCCTCCTTACTTCACATCATTTTTTAAAAGATAATTTTTGATAAGTCGTATATTTAATTTTATTATAAAAATGGTTAGTAATATAATAAGCAGTGCTAACGCCAACATAGCAACACTTGCAAAGATAACAGATAAGGATAATACATGCGGTAAAAAGGTAAGCGAAAATCCTAAACACAATATGCCAGCCATACCGCAACATACGAAAAAAACTGCTGCTCCAATACAAAAACCATATACAAAAATAGTAAAAAAGAGTTGTAAAAAGGCAAACATACCAAAAACAAAAATGGATTTCAAAATAGAAAAAATGGTTGATGTACTTTTTTGAATTCCACTTTTAAGATTGGAACTACTTTGTTTTTCAAATTGCCGTGCAGAAGCCATTTTATCACTTGCATGATGAAGTGTTTTTGTTGTTTCTTTTTTCAAAGTAGTAAATGCTTTCTCGGTACCTTCCTTTACACTATGCAGCATTTGGTCAATGATTTCCGTTTTGCTTTCTTTGTTATCTGTTCCAAGTTCTTCAATAAATTGCTGCGCAATAATTTCGGGGTCTCCTAACTTTGCTGAAATTTCGGTATCTGTTTTGTTTTGTCTTCTTCCATCATCAAAATATTCTCCATAATCCCTTAAAATATCATTGATTTCTGATTTAGAAAGATGCTTTTTTAGGAGATTTTCTAAAGCTTGTAAATAGCTTTCTTTTGTCATAATAAATCAGTCCTTTCTTTTAGTATAATACGATTTTTAACTATCACTGACTTCATTTTTTTGTTTTCCTTGTAAAATGTCATTTACCATACTAGAAAATTCTTTCCAGTCATTTTTTAAAGAACCTAGATAACCTTTTCCTTTTTCAGTAATATGGTAATATTTCCTAGCAGGACCTATGGTACTTTCTTTTAAATAAGTTACAAAGTATTTTTCTGTTGTCAGACGCCGTAAGATGGGATAAACTGTCCCTTCATTAATATCTGTATAGGAGGCAATACTTTGTACAATTTCATAACCATACATGTCTTTTTCTGCAATCAGTGCAAGTACACACATTTCAATAATCCCTTTTCTAAATTGTGTATTCATGGCTTCCCTCCTTTATCAAAAGATTTTTTCCTTTCTTTTAAAAAAGGAAACGAAAGAATTTTAAAAGTACAAGAAAGATACCCTTTTAACAAACTGACTTAAAAAGGTATTTTTTAGTTCTTGTTACTGTAATGTAGTCATTATAACATACTACTATGTAATAAACAATACTTGTTATGAAATAATATCTTAAAAAATTATTAAGAAAACTTGACAAAAATCTCCTACAAGTGTAAGATATTATTAAATCATACAAATGTAGGAGTTGATAGCATGGAAAAATTAACACGTTTACCAGATACAGAATTAGAAGTAATGAAAGTGGTATGGCAAAAAGGAAATGGTGTTTCTACTTCAGAAATTAAAGAGATATTAGACCAACAAAGAAACTGGAATATTTCCGCCTTACAAACATTATTAAACCGTTTAATTGATAGAGGATTTTTAACAAGTTACAAAAAAGGAAAAAATAAACTCTATGATATTGTAGTGGAGGAAGAAACCTATTTAGCTTTTGAAAATCGTTCCTTTTTAAAAAAATTAAATGAAAATTCCGTTATAAAGTTAGTAGCTTCTCTTTACCATAGTCACAGTATCAGTAAAAAAGATTTACAGGAATTAGCTGAATTTATAGAAAAAAGTACAGAAGGTGATAAGGATGTTTGAAGATATATTATTATGTACATTTGAATCTATAGTAAAAGTATCTTTGGGGATGATTCCATTTTTAGCTATTTTATTGCTTTTGGAAAATGCTTTTAGAAAACAATATAGTGCAATTTGGAAATATCATTTGTTTTTTTTGGTATTATTACGTTTAATTACTCCTGTTCATACAGGAAAAGGGGAATTTTTGACCATTGGCAATTTTGTTCCTAAAATGGAAGTAACAGTAATACATGATATAAAAAAATCAGAGGAAAAAAAAGAAGTCGAAACAGAAAAAGAATTAAATGTGAAAAAAGAGCCTGAAAAAATGCAAACCTATGTTATTCCCAATATACCAGATATTGCAACGCTTTCTGTACCAACAGTTTCCAATATATCAAAAAATTCCTTTTTACTCCAAGGAAAAAATGCTAAAAAAACACTTACTTATTTTTGGTTTTTTGTTGTAATCACAAAGATAGTTTATTTGATGGTACAGTATGTATTATTTTATAAAAATATCATACGTTGGCGTATGTTACCTTGTCAAAAAAAGACCTTAGAAATATATCATACAATTTGCCAAGAAATGAAAATAAAAGAAATACCTTCCCTTTTTGTTTGTCATTCCATTCCAAGTCCTATGTGTTTTGGGTTCTTTCAAAAAGGGATTTATCTTACAAAAGAGAAATTACCAGAACAGGAAATAAAAATGATAGTACAACATGAGTTATGCCATTATCAAAGAAAGGATTTAATTTATCAATTTTTATGTGTCATGGTGTCAACCTTCCACTTTTTTAACCCTTTTGTGCTTGCTTTTGTAAAAATTGCAGAAAGAGATATTGAATTATCTTGTGATGATATTGTGATGGAATATTGTTCTAAGGAAAAAAGAAAACAATATAGCACAATGCTATTGGAAATGATGAAGGAGAGTAAAAATGTATTATCCAATAACTTTGTGAGAAAGGAAAAATGGATGAAAAAAAGATTTGAAAATATATTAGATACAACGCCCAAAAAAAAGGGAACTTTATTACTATGGTTGTTAGCTATTCTTTATCTATTTAGCAATAGTTTTAGTATGTTTGTAGCAAAGCAACAGTTGACTTTGCTATTTTATATATTTAATTTATTTATATTATCTTGCTTTTGTTTTGTGATGAAAATAAAAGAAAAAAAGAAAATGCTATTATGTGTTATGTTGGTATTATGTTTGTCAGTCAATGGTTTACTTGTTGGTTGCAGCCAAAATATAACATCTGAAATAGAAAAAGAAAGTAATTTAGAATCAAAAGAATACAGCAAAGAAGAAATTGAAAGACTGTTCCAATGGAAAACAGAATATGTAGGGGATAACAGCGCAGTAGGGAATTTATTATCAGAATTAGGTACACCAGATGGGATAAAGAGAAATGGCTTTGAAATACAAAGCCACATGGAACCTTATGGCATCATCATATATGATGAAATAGAAGACTTGTCAAAAGTAGAACAGCATTATACTATGCAGATTCGTAAAAATACAATGGTATTATTTAGCTTAATTGGAAATTTAGAATATGTTAACTACCATATTTCACAAAATGATAAAGAAAAAACAATACTTTCTTTTACAAAAGAGGGAATGATTTCAGAGGGAGAGATTGTTTTAACAGACAGTATTTTAGAAGGTTATACAGATAGTGCAGATTCTTATCGTTATTTTTTGGAAGCTATCGAAAAAACAGACCAAAACAACACAAGTGAACAATGGAAAACAGAAATTGAAAATGATTTAGACACTATTGTCAATCAAAAAAAAGTAGAATCAGATACACAGGTCTATCTTGACAGTGCACAAGAAAATTATAATAGAATTATAGAGAAAGGGGAGCAAGCATTATATTATTTGTTAGAGGAATTTGAAAAGGGGAATGCAAAGGGATTACGTGGAGAAGTGATGAGGAAAGTTTGTCAAGAAATATTGCAGGAAAAAATAGGGGAACTTCCAAATACAACTCCTCCGAAAGAAACGGAGGAATGGCACGAAAATTATCAAGAAAACTATTATGATATTTACCCTTATTATAGTAGCATTGTAGAAAATGTAAAAATAGATGATGCTATTATAATGAGCAATATAAAAGAAGTTTTTACAGAAATAGAAAAAAAATATCAAAATAAAGGCATTAAAATGATGTCTATGCTGTTTTTTTCTCCAGTAAATGGATTACAACATCAATATGATGATGTTGTAAAAATCAATTATTATGTAAAAGTAAACTGCAATCATTTTATGATGTTAGAACAAAATAGGGGAAAAATATTGTACTTGACAGGAAGCAGTGTGATGCCTGTGAAAATTTCATTTGAACAAAAAGATGATGTTGTTACTTTAAAAGATGTTCAACAAAAGGAAAATGAGAGTCTAGAAACATTTTGTGCAGAAGATAAAGAAATGGCAAGCTGGATGTCTCGAGTGGATACATCTGAATTTCCTTCTTTTTTAGATAATTTAGAACAAGAATTAAAAGAATATGTTTCTGTAAATGATATTAAGGTAGAATATTATTGTATTGATGGAAAAACTGTGATACCTTTCTAAAATTTAGTAATTCTCTTGAAAAAGGAACAATAAATTGCTAAAATAATGTCATAATGTTGAAAAGAGACAGAAAAGAGCTGAGCCTTTTATGAAACAAACTTTATTAGAAAATTTACAAAAACTTTATGATGAAAAGAAATATCAAACAGTAATAGACCGTTTACTGGAGATAGAACCAGAATTATGGGGATATGATTTGACTTGTTTATTTGCACGTGCCCTAAACGAAGTAGGGGAGTATGAAGATGCAGAAGGCTATCTTTTAAAAGTTGCACAAGAAGGTAGAAAAGATTACATGTGGCATGTCAGAATAGGTTATACTTATTTTTTGCAAAAAAAATATAAAAAATCAATTGAAATGTTCCGCAAAGCTTTAAAATTACAACCGAACAATCAAGAAATCCTTCTTTTTTTAACGTTAGCGGAAGGAGCAGAAAAAAAAGAAAATATACATGATTATCTTAATGGGCTTATTACAACCCTAAAAAAAATAGGGGATGAAGCAGAAAAAATTAATGTTATCCAAGATGTTCGGGAAATAATAGAGCGTCTGCCCAAAAATGAGAATATCTTAAATAGTCATACTTTATTAAGAAATCTGAAAGATGATAGTATAACATTTCATATTAATGAAAATCTTTTAGAAAATTGGGAAGGCTCCAGAAATTGTTTTGCAACGAATCGTATTATTGTGGAAGGTGAAAAAATTGGTTTTATGTATCGGGATATTCCCAAAGAAGGACGAAATGATAGTGGTTGGCGATTTATAGCAGGAGATGAAAGCAGCGAATATATGGCAGATGAACAAAATTTTGGTTTGTATGATTTAAACTTGCTCTGCAATTATGACCCAGATATCATTCCTTTTTTACATGCAGCTTATGGGAAAGCATATTATAGAGATGAACAGGGCATTTTTAGAGAAGTAGACTCTGAAAATCCATAACATTAAAATGTTTGTTTTATATCAATAAAAATAAAGTATAAACATGGAGGAACTTTTTTGTTTGTAAAAAGTTCCTCTAATATTTCCGATTTTTGGTAAAGTTATAAAAAACCATTTTTTTAAGAAATAATTTGGGAGGATGCTATGAATATTGTTTCACAGGCAACAAAACAAAACTGGCATAAATTAAACATAAAAAAGAAAGGGAAACTAACAACACGTGCAAACAAACGCTTATCCCAAAAAAATATTATGCCGATGGAATATTTTTATAATGTAAATAATAAAAAAAACATTGAAGTTTTATTATGTATCATAAAAAAAGAAAAATGGAATATCACATCTGTATTGTTGTCATTGGGAATTAATTTATTAAAAAAAGCAAACTTATATCAAAAAAAACATGTTCAAAAAGTATTGTCTACCTATCCTAATGAGGTGATTCCTCAACTAGTAGAATATCCATTACCTACTGATGAAAAAGATATTTTAGGGCTTATTTATCAAGGTTTGTTACTAGAAGGACAAAAAAATAAACAAGGTTCTTATTATACTCCTTATCCTATCACAAGTAATATGACAAAAAATTTAGATTTTTCAAAAGAACAAATTTTTTTTGACCCTTGCTGTGGTAGTGGAGCATTTTTTTTACCATTACATGCTGTCCATCCAGAACAATTATATGGTATAGATAAAGATGAAACAGCGGTTATGATTGCGAAAATTAATTTATTACTAAAGTTTCCATGCCACGAGTTTACACCACAAATTTATTGTAAAGATTATTTAAAGCAAAATAATTTTGATACAAAATTTGATTATATTGTAACAAATCCTCCTTGGGGTGCATTATCACAATATTCTTGTAACATTACAGAAGTAACATCAAAGGAAACATTTTCTTATTTTTTTGTACTTTCTTTTGAGCACTTGAAATCTTATGGAACCATTCGCTTTTTATTTCCAGAATCAATATTAAATGTAAAATTACATAAAGATATTAGAACTTTTTTATTAGAAAAAGGCTGTTTAAAAGCAATTACTATCTATCAAGAATTATTTACTGGTGTCACAACAAAATATATAGATATTGAATGTCAAAAAGCAAAACAAAATGAAAAAGTTGCTATCTATGAGGGACAACAACAAAAACAAATTTCAATTTCTACTTTTTATCATTCTGAAAATAAAGTATTTCATTTTATAGATACTATAGATATGAAAATGATAGAACAAATTAAGAAAAATGGAATTTATACCTTAAGTAATAGTATATGGGCAATCGGAATTGTAACAGGGGATAATAAAAATAAATTAAAGGAGCAGTTTTTTGAAGGTTGTGAGCCAATTTATACAGGAAAGGAAATCAGTAAATATTGTCTAAACCCCCCTAAAAAATATATTTTGTATGACAGAAGTCAATTTCAGCAGGTGGCGCAAGAAAAATATTATAGAGCAAATGAAAAATTGGTCTATAAATTTATATCAAAAAAATTAGTCTTTGCTTATGATAATACAAAAAGCCTTTTTTTGAATAGTGCTAATATATTGATTCCTAACGTTCCAAATATGTCTATCAAAACTGTGATGGCTTACCTTAATTCAGAACTATTTCAATATTTATATACAAAATTGTTTGGAGAAGTAAAAATATTAAAAGGAAATTTAATGTTATTGCCTTTTCCAAAAATTACAGAACAACAAAATAATATCATTACAAAAATAGTAAATGAACTTTTAAAAGGAAAAAATGAAAATAATGATACCTTGCAAAAAATAATATTTTATAGTTACGGATTGAATCAAGAACAAATGCAATATATCAAAGGACAACTGGAAAAAGATTAAACCTTGAAAATTTTGTAAACTTTATAAGGAAAACGAATATTTTCCCTATCACATTATTGATTTTCAAGAAATGGAGTTCCTAAGTTCTTCACTTCCTTTCTTAAAAGAAAGGAAGTAGAATTTTGTAAATGAGGTTTTAAGATTTTAAAGCTTTTGTAATATAAGAAACTGCATTCACAGCAGCAACAGCACCATCTGCACAAGCAGTTACAATTTGTCGTAACGGTTTTGTTCTGGTATCCCCTGCTACAAATACCCCTTTTAGATTGGTACAGCAACTTTCATCAGCAACAATATAACCTTCTTCATTGATTTCCAAATCAGAAAACATGGTATTATCTGGTTCATAACCAATTGCAATAAAAATTCCAGAAATAGGAATTGTAGTATTTTGTTTTTGATTAGATATTTCGGCAGAAGTCACGGTTTGTGTTCCATTTATTTTTATAACTTGACTATTATATAGTATAGTAATATTTTTTCGTGCAAATACAGCATCTATCAAAGTTTTTTCTGCTCTAAAACTGTCTCGACGGTGAACAAGGGTCACCTTTTGGCATTGATTCGATAAAAAAAGCGCATCTTCTAAAGCTGTATTACCTCCTCCCACAATCATTACCTCTTTGTTACGAAAAAAAGCACCATCACAAGTTGCACAATAAGATACCCCTTTTCCTGTAAACTCTTTTTCCCCTTCACAATTTAAAGTTCTTCTTTTGACACCTGTTGCGATAAGAATGGTCTTGGCAGAATAGGTATTTTTTGCTGTAGTAACTGTTTTGGGATAAGCAGAAAAATTTACAGAAACCACTTTTTCAAATTTTATATCAGCATTTAATTCTTTTGCCTGCTGATATAGCTTTTGAGCAAACAAGGCACCAGATATGGATAAAATAGCAGGATAATTTTCAATTTGGGACGTAATAGCAGTTTGTCCACCATATAAATTACCATCAAATACTATAACAGAAACTCCAGCTCTTAATGCATAAATTGCAGCAGTAATGCCAGCAGGACCAGCACCGATAATCATAATATCTGTCATAGTATACACCTCCTTTTATTATTAGTGGTTCTGTTACGTTAAAATGATATAGACAACAGCTCCTTATTGAAAGTACAATA
>CAJTZO010000010.1:67635-81957 GCA_910583755.1 uncultured Clostridia bacterium | reverse complement strand
ATTTTTAAAAATCTTTTTTGTATTTTTATTTTCATGTTAAGTTAACAGAACCAATGCTCTGATAGGATTAACTTTTTTATTTCATCAAGTTAATCTTCTCATCATTTTTATGTAATATTCTATTTTTTATATGATGTTATTATTTTAGTATGCCATGATTTTAAAGTCAAACCTTAATTTAGTCATTTAAAGCGTAACGCTTTAAAGCGTATTTATATTTTGAACAAAAATATCCTACAGAATCTTATTTTTTATAGGAATAATCATGTGAATCATCATGCACGTTTTAAAATCCTATTCAATTTTACTATAACTGATTCTTTAAAATGCTAACATTATTGTAAAAATTATAAAGAATTCTACAATTTTTAAGAACATTAATGAACAAAAATTATAAAACTTCTATTATTTTATTCTATCAAAAAAAATCGGAAAATTTTTCTAAAATATTGTAAAATTTTCTTTTATAAAAATTTACTTTACAAGAAATAGAAAAAGGGCTAAAATGAAAAAAAGGAGGGGATATGTCATGGTAGAAAGATTTTCTGTCATAAAAGGGGATATTGTGCGTGTTAAGACACAAGCAATTGTTAATGCAGCAAATACTTCCCTTTTAGGCGGTGGTGGTGTAGATGGTGCAATTCATAGAGCAGCCGGAAAAGAATTACTTTTAGAGTGTGAAACATTAGGTGGTTGTCCGACAGGAGAGGCAAAAATTACTTCTGCTTATAAATTACGTGCAGAATATGTCATACACACACCAGGACCTATCTGGCGTGGCGGCAATAGAGGTGAAGCGGAACTTTTAGCAAATTGTTATAAAAATAGTCTAAAATTAGCACGGGAACATGATATTACATCTATTTCTTTTCCATCTATCAGCACTGGTGTTTATCGTTATCCAGTAGAGCAAGCTGCTCGTATTGCCATCAGAGAGATTATGACATTTTTAGAACATGACAAAGATATGGAAAAAATACAAATGGTTTGTTTCGATGAAGAAACTTTTCGAGTATATGAAAAAGCATGGAAAGAATATAAAAAAACTTGAGACTTTATCTCAAACTGTATTTCTTTTTTCAAAAAAGTTAGCAGATGTAGACAGAGTTCATAAAAAAGATTGTATTAACAAATGGGAACTGCCGAATAACTCGGCAGTTCCCATTTGTTTTAAAACCTAGAAACTTTACTTCTCTCCAAATACTAACTTTTCTATAAAACTACTAGATTTGAACAACGTCTGATTTTTCTTTTTTGTTACGCCTCTTATTTAGAGTAACGCCATCTTTAGAAATATCTTTCATTTTTATTTAATAAAAATGTTATAATATTATCCAAATCTTCTTTGCCTTCTATATTTAAACAAATTTGTTCTAATCCTTTCTCGCCTGCCACAGATAGCAAAATTTCCTGCAAAATGTCATTATTTCTTAAATCTTGATATCCTCCCTTTTTTGTCTGTAATATAACTGGATTTTTAAAATTATTTATTGTATAAAAAAATGATTCTAAATTCTGAATATTATAAACAGTTATCATATCGTTTCCTCCCTTAAAGTTGTATCCTTTCTTTTTTTCTGTTATGATTATACTGCCAAAAAAATATTTATTCTTTTATTATTCTGTCAAAAAATAATAGGATACTGCCAAAAAGGAGGAAAAATATTATGAAAGCCATTAATAATTGTACTGTCATTACAGACAAAAATCAAAAGGAGCTTTATTCCCATGTTGAACCACTTTTTCCCTGTACTGTGTATACAACAAATTTTGCAAGTCGTGTTTCTTCAGAAATCCCCTGGCATTGGCATCAAGATTTAGAACTTATTCTTGTTACAGAAGGGAGTCTTTTGATAGACTTAGGAAAAACTTCTTTTATTCTTGAAAAAGGGCAACTCCTTTTTCTCAACACCAGTGTACTACATTTTATGAAACAGGCTTCTTCACAAAATTGTACTGCTATTACCATTGTTTTTGATGCAGAGTTAGTCAGTGGTCATGCAGAAAGTATTTATAAAAAGCAGTACATTTTACCTTTACTTACTTGTCATAACTTACATTACATTATTTTTTCTTCTGAAACAGCATGGCAAAAAAAATGTATTGATTGCTTTCAAAAAGCCTGTACTCTTTTTGTAGAAGAAACACCTGCCTTTTTGTTTGCTATAAGAGAACAACTTTCTTATATTTGTTATGAAATTGTCGAAAATTGTCAAACAGAATTAACTACCCCTTCTGTTTACCCTACTGTGGAATACCAACGTATCAAACAGCTACTCGAATATATTCATACACATTATCATGAATCTATTTCACTTAAAACACTTTCTACTGCTGTCAATATCAGTCAAAGAGAATGTTTCCGCTGTTTTCAAACCATACTACATACTACACCTATGGCATATATTACAAAATATCGTATCTCAACAGCATTATCTCTGTTACAAAACACAACCTTATCTATTACAGAAATTGCACTTTCTACAGGATTTAATAGTTCCAGCTATTTTAGTAAAATATTTCGAGAACATATGAAGGTTACCCCTTTCCATTACCGTAAAAATAACAAAAAAAGTGAGTGAAACACTCACTCACTCAGTCTGTCAATAAAATTTTTTTTGTGGGTTTCACCCACACCCACCAACTTTTTTAAAAAAAAGTTGGATAAAAAACTTTATTGGAAAAACTTGCGTTTTTCCTTATAAAATCAATCTTTTTAGCAAAACGTAGTTTCGCATTAAAGTTCTTTGATTCTTTCTTTCAAGAAAGAATTAGGAGTTTAAGGGCTAGCCCTCAAGGTTTTTTGACAAGCTGAGTGAGTGAAATACTCACTCACTTTCATTCATCAAAAAATTTTTATTCAGGGTCAATCAAACCATAAGAACCATTTTTTCTTTTATATACTACATTGATGTTTTCTGTTTCTGCATCTCTAAATACAAAAAAGCTATGACCAATTAATTCCATTTCCATTACAGCTTCTTCTGCATCCATTGGCTTTACTTCAAAATGTTTAATTCGTTCAATTTTGTATAATGGTTCTTCATTCAGTTCTTCTTCTGCAACATGCAATGATTCATATTCTGCACGATAAGCCTCTGCACTTTGGCGAATTTTTGTTTTCAAACGCTTTTTATAACGTACTACTTGATTTTCCAAAATATCAACTGCTTCATCAACTGCTGCCATCATATCAGTATCACTGACTTCTGCACGGATCATTCTTTTGTGATAAGGGATTGTTACTTCAATATTTGTGCCCAATTTCTCACTACTCAATGTCACTGTAACCACGGTTTCTTCTGGAAAAAACTTTTGAATTCTTGATAATTTTGCTTCTATTTTTTCTTTTGTTCTTTCTCCAACTTCTATATTTTTTCCTACAAACTGATAACGCATAAAAAACAACTCCCTTCTATATGACCCGAAAAACGTCGGTTATTTCTTTTTCTTTCTTTTATTATGTTATATTCTATGTTAAAATGAAAAATCCTTCTTTTTTTGACTTATTTTTCTTTCTTTTTTAAACATAAAAAAAGGAAATAATATATTCTGCACTTACTGGTGTCATATTATTTGCATCTACCCCAACGTCAAACCGATAAATGCCATTTTTCAAGTTATTGTAATTATAATCTACATGGTTATGCTGATGTCCATGAAGCAAAATACTTCCTTTATACATTCCGTTCCATTCCAAAATGGGATAATGAAATAATATAAATCGTATATTACCATAAACCACTTCTGCATAATCTTGTATAGAAGCAAATAAAGTTTTATCAAATTCAGAGTCTTCTACAAAACCATCATGATTTCCTTTTATTAAATGTTTGATTCCCTTTAATTGACATAATATGTCCGTGGCTCGTTTTGCGCCCTTCATAGTAAAGTCCCCTAAAATATAAATTTCATCTTTAGGACTTACAGTTTTATTCCATCTTTTTATTAAATCATCATTCATTTTCTGTATGTTATCATAAGGTCGATTGGCATGACGAATTATATTTTCATGATAAAAATGTAAATCTGCTGTAAAATATAACATATCTTTCCTCCATTTATACATTAAAACGGAATAATATAACATCTCCATCTTTTACAACATATTCTTTTCCTTCAGAACGAACTAATCCTTGTTCTTTTGCCCCATTATAAGAACCAATCTTCATTAAATCATCATAACTTACTACTTCTGCCCTAATAAAGCCTCTTTCAAAATCACTATGTATTTTTCCTGCTGCGCCAGGTGCTTTTGTTCCTTTTTTAATTGTCCAAGCACGGCTTTCTGTAGGTCCTGCTGTCAAATAACTGATTAGTCCTAATAATTGATAACTTGCTGCAATTAATCTGTCTAAGCCACTGGTTTCTACGCCCATATCTGCTAAAAATTCTTTTTTATCTTCTTCCTCTAAATCAGAAATTTCTTCCTCAATTTTGGCACAAAGAACAAATACTTCTGAATTTTCACTTTCTGCAAAAATACGTACTCGATTTACATATGGATTTCCTGCACCACTATCTGCTAAATCTTCTTCTGATACATTTGCTGCATATAATACAGGTTTCTGTGTCAAAAGTGTTAAACTCTCTACAAAAGCAATGTCCTCTGAAGATTCAAACTCTATTGCTCTGGCACATTTTCCTTCTTCCAATCCTGCTTTTAATTGTTGTAAAATTTCTAACTCTTTTTGTAAAGACTTGTCCGCTTTTGCTGCTTTGACAGTTTTAGAAATACGTCTTTCTAAGATTTCTAAATCAGAAAAAATCAATTCTAAATTGATGGTTTCAATATCACGGATAGGGTCCACACTTCCATCTACATGTACAACATTGCCATCCTCAAAGCAACGTACTACATGTACAATAGCGTCTACCTCTCGAATATGAGACAAAAATTTATTGCCTAATCCTTCCCCCTTACTTGCTCCTTTTACAAGACCTGCAATATCTACAAATTCAATGACTGCTGGTGTTGTTTTTTCAGAATGATACATTTCTGTTAATTTTGCTAGTCTTTCATCTGGTACAGCAACAATACCTACATTGGGGTCAATGGTACAAAAAGGATAATTTGCTGCTTCTGCCTTTCCCATTGTCATAGAATTAAATAATGTACTTTTTCCAACATTTGGGAGTCCTACAATGCCTAATTTCATATTTTTTTCTTCCTTTCTTTCATTCTCTGTTGTTTATTATATCTTAAAGAAAAATACTATGCAATAATTATCCTAAGGAAAAGGTGTATTCCTATCAAGAAATACACCTTTTCCTTATTTTCTTAAATATTCTCTTATTTGCTGTTCCGTATTTAAACTAGCAATTCTGTCTAACACTTGTTGTCTTTGCTCTAAAGGTAAGGTATAAAAAGCATTCATATCTTTACTATTATCTATAATCTGCTTTTTCATTTGTGCAGGCAAGGTATCAAAATTTTTTAAACATTTTAACATGCTATCACCTCAAAAATAGCATTTACATTTTAGTTAAAAAAAATGCTGATTTTTTGTTTCCAACTTTCCAAGTGCAATAATTGAGGAAAAAAGAATAATAAAATACCAAACAATAAAACAAGGATAAACAATAAAACACCAATTTTTGCATTTCTTCTGTCACGTCTTAAAGTTTTTTTTGCATTATTGGGACAAGGATTTTTTAAAACATAAAATCCACCTAATAATCCCTTTTGCACCTGCAAACGTAATGCTTTTTCTTTTTGAAGCATATAGTATGTTCCTCTTGTCATACGAAAATGATAATTGATACCATTATTTACACCATCTAAAAAATAGCCTTTATCAATGCCTGTATCACCACCTCTGTTATTTGCTACAAAAAAATTGCAGCTAATTAGTATCAACTCGCTTTTTCGTTTCCATAATCTGTCCACACTATTATAAAACATTTCTCCATAATAATAAGAAATCCATACAATCGGTAATGTTGTAATGGTAATACGGAAAGAATTTCTTTTTTCCAGATTCCAGCCTTGAAAGTCCCATAAATATCTGGCTGTTTGTAACTCTACCATACAATAAAATAAAAATAAAAAGCACAGTAACCATAAGAATCCCAAAAATATCCAATGATATTTTCTTCTCTTTTGATTCCACAATAAAATATCTTTTAAACTATTTCTGCAAATGACAAACATAAAAATACATAATGTGATAATTAGACCATTAATTTGCATATCAGGCTGATAGCTAATAGCCATAATCAATACAGGCATACAAAGCAAGCTTAGCCATGCCCAGCTTCTTCTGCCTGTCACGGCAGCAGTAAAAAAACACCAATAAAAAACAATAAGGGCAAACAACCCTACCCATGCCATGCTGCCAACTCCTTTTATTACAAGCCTCTAAACGTTTCTGGTCTATAACTACTCTGTTCTTTTGAACGTTGTATTTGTGCCAATATTTTTGATTTTTCTGCATTTAAGGTACCTGCCAAAGGCACATAATTTGAAGCATGATTTGCTCGGAAAACGGTTCCCTCTGCATCTACATTTTCAATAAATAATTGTGTTTCATCAAGTGCTTCTTCTGGTGTCAATAAATCTAATTCACCAGCTCTATATTGTTCATACATTGGCGTACCTGGTTCAATAAGTAAAGTTAAAAAGCCCACATATTCCGGTTTAATGGCACTAATTACTTTTGCACTATTTAATGCATGTTCTTTCATCAGTTTTTTACCACCCAAACCAGAAATAATCGTCATAGAAAGTACCATGCCAGCAGCACGTACTTTTTGTCCTGCTTCAATCATTTCTGCGGCAGTCACACCCTTCTTCACTTCTTTTAAAACTTGGTCATCCCCAGATTCTAAACCCATATACACCATATCCAAACCAGCATCTTTTAACTGCTTTAGTTCTTCTGGAGTTTTGTGTATAATATCTTTTGGTGCACCATAAACAGAAATTCTTTCCACTTCTGGAAAATACTCTTTACATTTTCCCAAAATGTACAATAAATCTGCTGTTTTTACAATTAAGGCATCTCCATCTGCTAAAAAAATTCTTTTTATTTTAATTCTTTGATAATATTTTCTTGCCATTTCCAGGTCTTCCACAACTTCTTGTAAATCCCTGACACGAAATGTTTTATCTTTATACATAGCACAAAAAGTGCAAGTATTTCTAGCACACCCTATAGTTAATTGTATAATTAAACTGCTTGCCTCACTTGGTGGACGGTATACTGTTCCTTCATATCTCATATTTCTTTCATCCTTTCTGATTCTTTCGATTGTTCTATTATACCGTTATCCTAGTTATTTTATCAATATAAATTTTAATATTTATTAAAAAAGTACCTTTATTATAGTCTTAATAAAATTTAGAAATTTATTGACAGACTAAAAAACCGTAAACTACTTATTGTAATTTACGGTTTTCCTTTTTTAATCTTTTTTTGCTGTAATTTTAATTACCTTTCCTCTGTCATCCTTTTCATCACTACATTCTAATGTTACTGTAATATCATCTGTCATCAAGCCATTTTCCATATCTCTGTAAGAAGTATAATCTCCTGTTACATCAATTGAGGTTCTTAATACTTCAATATCATCAATAATCATATCATCTCTTGTTTCTATTTTCATGACTTTTCCATCTACAGATAATAATTCTCCCTTTATCTCATAATAATAAGCTTCAATTTCTGTTACATTACCACTTTGAATAGTTAATACTGCTTTCAAAACAACATCTTTATCACTTACCAAGTCTTCTAATGTTTCAAATTTTCTCACTCGGCTGTCATTCAGATACATTTTTATGTCATCTACTTCATCAATATCATATTTACTCTTATCTTTTAAGGTAATAGAACTTTCACTTAATTTTGTAATGGTGCCAGTCACTTCTCTACCATAAGAATCTCTTTCTGGAGATGCCTCAATTTTAACCACTTCATCATCTTCTATGTATAATGTAACAAAGAAATCTTCATCATCATCGGCAGCCTCATCATAAGCCTCTTTTACCTTGGAATAGGTACTATCTTCAAATTCCCCTTTACTATTTTCCATATAGTATTTTGCTTTTCTGTCAATATCATAATTTTTCGCTTTTTCGTCATCTTCTTCCACGCGAATCTCATCTTCATTCATACGTAAAACTTTTCCATCTACTGTATCATATTCTTCTTTATCCTCTAAATTTTTGCTTTCTAAAGAAGCATACAGTTCTTTTACTTCCTCCTCTTCATCTAAATAGATTTTAATATAAAAATCAGAAGGGTCTGTTTTTTCTTCTTCTCGATTAAATGCTTTCTGAATTTCCCTAAACGTGGAACTATCTCCATCTAAATAATATTTTATATTAGAAGCAAAGTCAAAAGATTCCCTTTTATTATCACTCTTTTTCCGTATTCTTACACTTTCCTCATCTATAGAAGAAATGGTTCCTGTAATGGTAGATTGATTATCCTCTTTTCCAAATTCATCTTCTGATACCATTACCTTTTTTACTCTATCTTTACTATCTAAATAGTATTTTACATATAATGTTTCATCATCTATTTTCCTACGTATTCTGCTGACTGTGCTTTCTTTTCCTTCTAAATAAACATCTGGATTGCTTATCCATTCAAAATCTTGTGTTTTTGCATTTTTGCTTGCTTTCACACTCAATTCATCCTCAGAAATGCTCACTAAGATTCCTGTTATTCCAGTTTCTTTTCCTTTTTTTGCATCTACAACAGTAATATTTTTGTCCTTATCTAAAGTTAAGGTAACATCTAATGTATATTCTTCAAATTCTTCTAATAATTCCTTTTGAGAAATCTTTTTACCTTCTAATTTAATTTCAAAACTATTAGCAAAATAGTAACTTTCTGTACTTTTATCACTTTTTACTACAATCATCTTGCTTGATGTAACATCTTCCACACTTCCTTTTACCTCTGTTGTAGAAGGGGAAACATCTTTTGTTAATCGAACAACAGTTGCTTTTGCACCCGCATATTCTATAGAAACACCATCACCAATTTCTATTGTAGAAATATTAATGATTTTTGTGGTATCCCCTTCATATATTTTCGTATCACTATCCACAATAAAGCCTTGTTTATCTCCTTTTTCTGTTGAAATAGCAATCAATTTATTATTTCCATTTTGCTCCAAGGAAACAACTGTACCGGAAATTAATGTACTTGTTGTGCTAGGTGGTGTATTCGTGTTTGTATTTGTTGTATAAGCCTTTAAAACATCATATGTTTTTGATACCAATACTGCTGTTTCTGCTCGATTAATGGCTGCTTTCGGTGTAAAATTAGAATCTGTATCTCCTACCATAATGTTTAATCTTGCTAACAAATCTACATAAGGCACAGAAGTGGAAGCAATACTATTTTTATCATGAAATGTCAATGTTGCATTTGTACTTACATTATATAAATGGCTTAAAAATTTTCCAAAAATAACTGCAACACTTTCCCTACTTGCATAGTTATTGGTTATAACACCATTTTTTTTAGTAACAAATCTTGAGGCATCTGTTAAAGAAATAATATTATTTTCTAAAGCATACGCCACACATTCATAAGCCCATGCTGGTATATTATATCCTTGCATTACTTGTGTCCATCTAGCCACCATATCTGTACTAGTTTGTTTTAATTTTCCTGTTTTTTTCAATAAAGCATATGCTAATTGTGTTGTCTCACAATAGGTAACATGGTCTTTGGCACGAAACATGCTTTTGCCTGTTTTCGCATCAATATCACCTACCATTAAGCCCAAATCAGATACTGTATTGATATATTCTACAGCGCCAGGCCATGGAACATTATTAATGTCAGCAAAACTTGCTCCATAGCTTGTAACAGAAAAATTCATAGATAATATACAAGCTACTAATAAAATCGCTGTTTTCCGTTTCATTTGGAATCCCTCCCTTATGATTTTATTTTAATGATTCTAAATAATAGTTTATCATAATAAACAGTAGAATAGTAGTATTTTTATATTACAATTTTTTTTCAAATTTTAGTCTTATTCTTTGATAATTATTTCTTTTGTTTCTACTGCTTTTTGAATCAGAGAATCCAATTCTTTTAGTTTACTTTCTATTGCTTCAATCACATTTGTTTTTGGTCTTGTTTCAGGATGTTTTGCTACAAATATCGTACAGCAATCCTCATAAGGTTGAATAGATATATTAAAAGTACCTATTTTTTTAGCTAAATCCACAATCTCTTGTTTATCCATACCAGCCAAAGGGCGAAGAACTGGAATACTACAAACAGAATTAATCGCATGAATTGCCTGCAAAGTCTGACTTGCCACTTGTCCCACACTGTCCCCTGTAATTAAAGCTAAGGCATGATTTTGATAAGCAATCTGTTCTGCAGCTTTCATCATTGCTCTTTTTAAAAAAATAGTTAATTTGTCATGTGGAACATGTTCTAACAAATATAATTGTACTTCTGTAAAAGGAATAACATGTAACTTTATTTCGCCCGTAAAGCAAGCAATTCTTTCTGCCAAATCTTCTACTTTTTGTTTTGCCCATTCACTTGTATAAGGTGGACTATGAAAATACACACATTCTACAGCAATGCCTCTTTTTGCCATCAACCATGTCGCAACAGGGCTATCAATTCCTCCTGACAACAAAGCAACACCTCTGCCGGAAGAAGCTGCTGGCAACCCGCCAAATGTTTTAATAATTTTTGAAAAAACATAAGCATCATTTCTTAACTCTACCCTTAAAACAGCATCTGGTTTATGCACATCTACTGTTAAATTTTCCATTCTTTCCAAAAGATAGCCTCCAATGTCTGCTGCAATTTCTTTTGATGTCAAAGGATATCTTTTGTCTGCTCTTTTTACTTCTACCTTAAAAGTAATTTTTTGCTCGCTAAAAAATTCCTTCATATGGTTTAATGCAACTTTTCGTAAATTTTCCATAGATTGGTCTGTTGTTTTGACACCAGGACAAACACCTACTAAACCAAATATTGGTACAATTTTAGGGATTACCCTATCATACTCCATTTCTCCGCCTCTATCTTCTACAATTAACCTGCCTTGTTCCTTTACAATATAAAAGTTTCCTTCTTTTTTTAAATTATTTCTCATAGTTTTAACAAGTTGAGAAATAAAGATAGGACGATTATTTTTTCGCATAGCAACTTCGCCAAATTTTACAATTAATACTTTTTCTTCCATATGGGTTCCTTTCTTTTATAAAACGATAAAACCTTAAATACATTAGTTTTATCTGTTATATTTCCTTAAAAATGGTATGATTTCTTTTAACTGTTTTAAGCATTCTTTTGCTTCTTCCACTGTATTATATTGGCAAAAACTAAATCTAATAGCTCCTTCTATTTCCTTAAAAGGTAAACCCATTGCAGTTAATACTGGACTACCTACTTTCTTTTTGCTATCACAGGCAGAGCCTGCTGAAACAAAAATATCCTTACTTTCTAGGGCATGAAGTAATACTTCACTCCTCACTCCTTTAAACGTCACATTTAAAACATAAGGGCTACTTTCCTGCAAACTGTCCCCATTGATTTGAACTTCATCCATTTCTAGTATTCCCTCTGCTAACATCTTTTTTATTTCAAAAACAGTTTCTTGATTTTTTTTCATATTTTGAAAACAAATATCTGCCGCTACACCAAGTGCTGCCACACCTGCACCATTTTCTGTACCAGAACGTTGCCCTTGCTGTTGCCCACCTCCTAAAATAAAAGGTTTTGTTTTTACACCTTCCCTTTTATAAAGCATACCAATTCCTTTGGGTCCATTAATTTTATGACCACTCATTGTCAATAAATCTATTTTCATTTTTTCCACATCAATCGGATATTTTCCAAAAGCTTGTACTGCATCCACATGAAACAAAGTATCAGGATTTTTTTGTTTTATCAACTTCCCAATTTTTTCTGCATCCTGTATAACACCTGTTTCATTATTCACTAATATAACACTAACAAGAATGGTATCTTCTCTGATAGCATTCTGTAATTCTTGTAAATCAACTTTTCCCTTTTTATCTACTGATAAAAAAGTAACATCATATCCTTTTTGTTGTAATGTTTCCATCGGTTTTTTTACAGCAGGGTGTTCAATTTCTGTTGTAATTAAGTGCTTTCCTCTGTATCCTTCTGCTGTTCCAAAAATTGCCCAATTATCTCCTTCTGTCCCACCAGAAGTATAAAAAATTTCTGTTGGTTTACAATGAATCCCTCTACTTAAAATTTCTGTTGCTTTTCGGATTTCTTTTTCTACCTGTAAACCTAATTTATTAATAGAAGCCGGATTTCCAAAATTATGACAAAGCATTTCTGTCATTTTTTCCGCCACTTCTTGAGAAGCTCTTGTTGTTGCTGCATTGTCAAAATAAATCACTTCTATCCCTCCTATTTTATCATTATATTTCAATCTAATTCATATATCAATATCGCTGTAGTCACCATTCCAGCCGTTTCTGTTCTTAGTATTCTTTTTCCTAATGTCACAGGCTCTACATGATACTCTATTGCCTGTGCAATTTCCTTTGGTGAAAAACCACCTTCTGGACCTATGAAAACCCCTATTTTTTTCCCTTTCACTTCCGCTATAAATTCTTTTAAGGTTCTTTTTTGTTCTTTTTCATAAGGTATGATTGCATTATCTAATTTTTGACATTCCTGTAAGGCTTCTTGAAAAGAAAGTACCTTCCCAATTTTAACAATTTTTCCTCGTCCACTTTGCTTTGCTGCTGCTTCTGCAATTTTTTGCCATCGTTCTAATTTTTTCTGTTCTTTTTTTTCCAATTTCACAACAGAATGTTCTGTTGCAACAGGCACAATACATTCTATACCTATTTCTATACATTTTTGTATAATAAATTCCATTTTGTCTACCTTTGGTAACCCTTGAAATAAGGTGATTTTAACAGAAGGTTCTGATTCACAATATTGCTTTTCTAAAATATTTGTAAAAATTCTATCTTTTTCGATAGAAGCAATTCTACAAATATAATCCATTCCTTCCCCATCGCAAATCGTTAATTTTTCTCCTTCTTTCATGCGCAAAACTGTTTTGATATGTTTTGCATCTTCTCCTGTTATAATAATTTGATTTTCAATTTGTTGTTTTGTTACAAAAAATTTTGGCATTTTTTTCTCCTTATCCATGATAGCGAGATGCAAAAGCAACCCAATCTTTTTTATATTTGACATCTAATATTTCAAAATGATTTTGTTGTAATGCCTCCTTGACATCTTCTAATCGTTCCTTAATAATGCCACTTGTAATAAAAATGCCATCTTTTTTAATATATTCTGGTACTTGCTTGGAAAGTGCTATAATCACATCTGCTACAATATTGGCTTCTATTATGTCATAGTTTTTGCCACAATATAATTTATGCAGTTCATCATGATTGACAATATTTCCTGCTATTACATGATAATTACTTTTATCAATTCCATTTTTTTCCGCATTTTTGTAAGCAACATCCACTGCATTTATATCAATATCAATTGCATCTGCATATTTTGCACCCAATAGTAGGGAAGCAATCGATAAAATACCACTTCCACAACCAATATCAAAAACATTATCTTGATTTTTTACATATTTTTCTATCAATTCAATACATAACTGTGTTGTTTCGTGTGTACCTGTACCAAAAATATGGGCTGGGTCAATCTCTAATACAATTTTATGTTCAGGTTCTGCTAATTCTTCCCAAGAAGGTTTTATGATTATTTTATCACCTACAGCAAATGGTTTAAAATACTTTTTCCAATTATTCGCCCAATCTTCTTCCTTGATATTTTTTGCAGTTACGTTCAAACTTCCTAAATCAAATACTTTTTCCTGTTCCTTTAAGTGAAGCAAGGCACTTTTTATATCTGACAACTGTTCTTTTCCATACAAATTATCCCGGATAAAAAAAGTGATACCTGTAGATTGTTGCTTTTTTTGTTCCACTAATTCATCCTCAATATAATCCCATTCTCTATTTGGATTTTGTAAAAATTCCTCAAAATCAGAATTATCTTCTATCATTAAGCCTGTTAATCCACATTGATACAATAATCCGCTTACCAACTCCAAACCAATTTGACTTGTTTCTACAAAAATTTCTATCCACTCCAAAAAATCTCCTCCTAATTCAAAAGAATGAAAGATTAAAATCTTGAAATTTTATCTCAAATTTTGCTTATTCTATCAAGCATTATCAAAATTCTTTGTTTTTCTTCAAGTTTCTTCTTCCTGATTACTTTCTATTGTTATTCAACTACAGCACACATTCAACCTCTCTGTACATCAACGAAACGCTAATTTCGCACAAAAGTTCTTTCACTT
>CAJTZO010000010.1:0-67535 GCA_910583755.1 uncultured Clostridia bacterium | reverse complement strand
CCCTATTTTCAAATTTTTTTCTTTTTTCCAATTGCCTTCTGTTGTTATTCAACTACAGCACATATTCAACCTCTTTGTACATCAACGAAACGCTAATTTCGCACAAAAGTTCTTTCACTTCCCTATTTTCAAATTTTTTTCTTTTTTCCAATTGCCTTCTGTTGTTATTCAACTATAGTACACATTCAACCTCTTTGTACATCAGCGAAACGCTAGTTTCGCACAAAAGTTCTTTCGCTTCCTTTCTTTCAAGAAAGGAAGAAAAGGCCGCCGAAAACGACAGCCTGATTGTTATTTTTGAAATAAATTTTGCACTTCCTCATAACTTTCCAGTGTTCCTATATCATAACATTCTCCCGGAAAAGTATAAGCATATACTTCCTTTTGCTTGTATAACCATGCTGGAAAATTGCCCGGTGCATCTGGATTATTTCCTTCTGATAAATACTGCTTAAAAAGTGGTACTGTATCTTTTTTATAAAAATAACTAGCAAAAACAACCGTATTTGACTTTGGCTGTTCTGGTTTTTCTTCAATTTCTAATACTTTGCTTTCCTTGTCCAATAAAGCAATTCCAAAGTTTTTTAATGTTGCTTTATCTTCCCATATCTTTACACAAACACAATCACTATTTTTTTGTCTATAAAAATCATAGTATTTTTCTAAAGGATACGTAAAAAAGTTATCCCCTGCAACAACAAGTAGTTCATCATCAATTTTCATTGTCTCAATGACAAATAAAATATCTCCAATGGCACCCCTTCGATTTTCTTCACTTGTTGTACCATCATCTAAAACAGTAATTTTTGCTCTGCTCATGGTTTCATTTTTCCAACCAGCAAAAGTATCCATAAATTTATGGTTGGTTACAACATAAATTTCATCTACTTCATGAATGGTATTAATTTGCTCTGTAATATAATTAATAATGGGTTTATTATTGATTGGTAATAATGCTTTTGGTCTATTTTTTGTCAGAGGATATAACCTAGTTGCATAACCAGCCGCTAATATAATTGCTTTCATGAAAAGCCTCCTCTTTTATCTATGGATTTTATTCACTAAAATTATTTTTTAAAGTAAAAATCATAAATATTCTGTAAATTTTTTGGTAATGGTGCTACCCATTCTTTTCCTGCTAAATAGGCTAATGCACCTTCCTTTTGCTGCCATACCATACGATATGCATGTAAAAATTGATTTGACAATTCTTTTGCAAACTGCATATTCCATTGTTCATCACCATATTTTCTGTCACCCGCAATACAATGTCCTACTTTTTGCATTTGTGCTCTAATTTGGTGCGAACGTCCTGTTACTAAATCAATTTCTAGCAATGTCATATTTTCCGCATCAGCAATTGGTTGATATTTTGTTATAATTTTTTTTGTTCCTTCTCTTTCTTTATCATACAATGTTACTTGATTTTTTTCATTATCCTTTTTTAAATAGCTAATCAATTCACCAGGTTTTTCAATCTTTCCTTTTACCAATGCCATATAATATTTTTTTACTTTTCTTTTTGCAATCGCCTCATTAACAGCTTGTACTGCTTTTAAATTTTTACCTGCAATGATAATACCACTTGTATTCCTATCCAAACGATTACAAATAGCTGGTGAAAATATACTATTTTCTGTAAATTGTCCTTTTTGATACAGATAATATAATATCTGGTCAATCAATGTTTCTTTATCTTCTCTTTTTTGTGGATGTACCAGAAGCCCTGCTGGTTTAGAAACCACCAGCAGGTTATCATCTTCATATATCACATTAAAATGTCTCTCTGCTTGAACAATCGTTCTTTGTTCCATAAAATTTTGCATTGTTTCTTCTGAGAGATAAAGTTGTAAAGTGTCTCCTTGTTGAAGGATTTCATTTCCTTCTCCTTTTTTACCATTATATTTGATTCGTTTTTTTCTCAACATTTTATAAAGGAAACTCTTTGGTGCTTTATGAAAATATTTCATCAAAAATTTATCTAATCTTTGGTTTTGTTCTTGTTCTGTAATTTTAATTTCCTTCAAAAAGTGCCTCCCTTATCAGCTATGAATCCATGCTAAATATGCACTAATAAAATTGTCAATACCACCATCCATAACAGCTTGCACATTGCCTGTTTCTTCTGATGTTCTATGGTCTTTTACCATAGTATAAGGCATAAAAACATAAGAGCGAATTTGACTACCCCAGCCAATTTCTTTCACATCACCACGAATTTCTGCTAATTTTTTCATTTGTTCCTCAATTTTGAGAGAAAGTAATTTACTTTTTAACATTTTCATGGCTCTATCTTTATTACTAAATTGGCTTCTTTCATCTTGACACTGTACCACAATTCCTGTTGGATTATGTGTAATACGGATAGCAGAAGATGTTTTATTGACATGCTGACCACCTGCACCACTTGCGCGGTAGGTATCCACACGAATATCTTCTGGATTAATTTCAATTTCTGTATCATTTTCAATTTCTGGCATAACATCACAAGATGCAAAAGAAGTATGACGTCTACCAGAACTATCAAAAGGAGATACTCTGACAAGTCGATGGATTCCTTTTTCTGATTTTAAATAGCCATAGGCATTTTCACCATTGACCTGTATGGTAACAGATTTTAGCCCTGCTTCATCACCATCTAGTATATCTAATATTTCCACTTGAAAATCATTTTTATCTGCCCATTTTGTATACATACGGAAAAGCATATTTGTCCAGTCACAGGCTTCTGTACCACCTGCACCAGAATGCAAGGTAACAATCGCATTATTTCTGTCATACTCTCCATCTAGCAGAGTAGAAATTTTTAAATTGTCATATTCTGTTATAAAATTATCTGTCAATTCTTGCACTTCTCCAAGAATACTTGCATCTTCCTCTTCTGTGCCCATTTCAATTAGTGTCAAAATATCCTCATATTGTGTGACAAGTGTTTCATATCTGCTTACTTTATTTTTTAATGCTTTGAGTTGTCTTAACACTTTTTGACTTTTTTCCATATCTGTCCAAAAATCGGGGTCAGCAGATATTTCTTCTAATTCTGTTATCTTTTCCTTTGCGCCAGCGACGTCAAAGTGAAGCCCCCATTTCCTCTAATTTTTCGTCGTACGCAGAAAGCGATAAACGAATTTGTTCTAATTCGAACATAAAAAATCATCTCCTTAAAATTTATCATTATAATTTTGATTTAGTGAAACACCATTCCGTTTTTTTATTTTCTTTTGGCTCAACAAAATGATACAATATTATAAATATAAAAGCAACAAAAAAGAGATATTTTCCTTTTTTCCATACAGAAAAATATCTCTTTTTTTTATCTTTTACTAAAATGTTTATCATAATGCACAGAAAGCCAACGTAATACTTCCTTAATATTGTTTTGCTTCATATTAGAAAGTATCATTTGATGTTCTTCTATGCTTTTTTGACAATCTCTGATTCCATGCTGATTATTATGCAGTATCATCAAATAAAATACATCTTCTATTCTTTCATAAATAGAAAGAAAATATTTATTCTGAGAAACAGATATGATACTTTTATCAAACAGAATAGACTGTTGTACTAATTCATGAAAATTATGAGATTCCAAAGCATTGTACTGCAAAGTAATATGTCGTTCCATATGCTGTACAATTTCATCTGTCTTTCCCAATTCCACACACAGCAAATAACCACCACGCAACATAGCACAAATTGTTTGTGCTATTTCCACAAAACTTTCTTCTGTAAAAGAAACTACCCTTGCACCATTATTAGGTATAGTCACAATAAGCCCATCTCTTGCTAAAAGCATCAGTGCTTCTCTTATGGGAGAATTACTGACTTGTAATTCTGCCGCCAGTGCATCAATATTAATTTTCTCTCCCAGTTGATATTGCTGGTGAAGTATTTTTTGTTTGATGACATTATAAACTTGTTCTTTTATCGTAATTCTGCTGACTGCATCCATTCAGGTTTTCTCCCCTTTTTATCACTTTTATGTGATTGGATTATATACCATTTTAAACACAGTGTCAAAGCAATTATGCATATTATAAAATATTTTGGCATATGATATAAAATTATTTTCTTTAATGAGCAATAAAAAAATCGCTATAGATTACCAAATTTGTAACATTTCAGCTTGTTCTTTTAATTCTTTTCTAAATTTGGGATGGGCAATCGCAATCAAATTTTCTGCTCTTTCTGCAACAGTTTGCCCACGCATTTTTGCAACACCATACTCTGTTACTACATAATCCACATCATTTCTGGATAAAGTTACAGCTGCGCCTGCTGTTAAAAATGGTGTTATTTTTGATATTTTTTCATCCTTTGTAGTAGAAGGCAACGCAATAATAGAACGACCACCTTTACTCATTAAAGCGCCCAGCACAGTATCTGTTTGTCCACCAATTCCACTATACTGTTTGTTTCCTATACTTTCAGAACAACATTGTCCTGTTAAATCTACCTGCATTGTGGTATTAATAGAAACCATATTATCATTTTGGGCAATCACATAAGGATTATTAACATAATCTCCATCTAATATTGCAATAGAAGGATTATCATGCAAAAAGTCATACAATTTTTGGCTTCCAAAAGCAAAAGCAGCAACTGTTTTCCCTTTTTGTATTTTCTTTTTCAAATTAGTAACAGCACCTACTTTAATTAACTCCATCATACCTTCTGTTAGCATTTCGCTATGAATCCCCAAGTGTTTTTTATCTTTCAGGCAGTTTGCAACTGCATTTGGAATCCCACCAATACCTAACTGAAAAACACTTCCATCTTGTACAAAATCTGCAATGTAACTGCCGATTTTCTTTTCTTTTTCTCCAGGTTCTTGGAAAGAAGCTGTCACAATTTTATGACTATATTCATATATATAATCCACTTGGCTAATATGTACAATGGTATCACCTAATACACGAGGCATTTTATCATTCACCTCTAATACCACCATATCCGCCGCTTCCAAAAATGGTCTTTCATAGCACATAGAAAGAGACATTGTGAAATAACCAAATTTATCCATAGGTGTAACACTGGCAACAAATATATTAGGTTTTTTATCTTCCAGTACCCATTTTGAAAAATTTCGGAAATGGCTTGGTAACAAAGAAGTCCTTTTCGTAGGATGCAGTCTTCGGCTACTTTCACCAAAAAAATAACACATAGAATGAATATTTTTTATCTCTCTTTCTGGGTCTTGAAAAGGAAAGCTACTAAATTCTAATGCATTCAATACACGAACATTCTCTACACGGTCATCTATTTCATGTAACCTTCCCAAAAAACCAGAAGGCTCACAACCTGCTAATGCTGGCACTATAATATCATTTCTTTTTACCTTTTCCAGTAGAGAATCTAAACTTATTAATTTTTGATGATATTGTTCTTGTAAATTCATATTGCTCCTCCTAAATGTGTGACTCTATTTGTGGGAAGTGTTTCTATTACATAAAACTTGAAATATATTGCATACAAGCAAAATCTTTAAATCATCTTTTCTTTCAAATATTATTACTTTTTTAAAACTTTATTAGGAATAAAAATACCAATGATACCAGCTATGACAACAGGAACAACCCATGCAAAGCCAAATTTCGCCAATGGTAAGTGCTGCATAATACCAACATGAAGCATATCCAAAACTCCCATTAAAATCGCCATATAGGCTGCTGCTTTAAATACATTATCATTTTTAATATAATCTGTAAATGTAGAAAGTACAATCATAGTAACAACGGTAGGATAAAGCAAATTCAAAATAGGAACAGATAAATTCACAATTGTTGTAACACCAAAATTAGAAATTACTGTACTAAACACACAAACAATAACAACTATCCAGCTATATTTTATTTTATTATTTGTCATAGATGAAAAATATTGTGCTGTAGAAGAAGTCAAGCCAATTGCAGTTGTTAAACAAGCTAATGTTACAATAATTGCTAATATTACTTGTCCTGTTTTTCCGAATAAAGATTTTGTAATGCCAACAAGTAAGGTTGTTGGTGCAACAGAAACGTCATACTGTTCTGAGGCAGTACCACCCAAAAAGCAAAGTCCACCATAAACAATCATTAAAGCAAGTCCTGCCACAATTCCTGCTTGTGTTGCCACTTTCACACGAGCATTTTTTTCTCCATATCCTTTTTCTACAATCGTTGCCATAACCAATATTGCAACAACAGTGCCTCCCATAGCATCTAAGGTCTGATACCCTTGCATCAATCCTTCTGCAAAAACAGTTTCTATTTTTGGAACAGGTGCAAACCCACCAATTGGAGAAATGAATCCTTTTATAATCATACAAGCTAATACAAACAAAAGTGCTGGTGTTAAAAACTTACCAACATAATCTACTACTTTTGTGGGGCGTACTGCCAATATAAAGACAACAATAAAAAATAAAACAGAAAACAATATAGAATGAAATTGTGGAAAATTGGGTTGTATTGAAATCTCATATACTGTAGATGCCGTTCTAGGAATACAAACAAAGGGACCTACACAAAGTATCATTACACTACTAATAATAACTGCAAAAAGATTTCCTCCCCTTGTTAATACACCTCTGTTTGCATCTTCAAATTTACAAGTTGCAATAATGGCTAAGATAGCTAAAGTAACATCTCCAATTAAAAAGCCAAAAAATCCTGTATGCCATTGTGCCCCTGACTCCATCCCTAAATAGGGAGGAAAAATTAAATTTCCTGCTCCAAAAAAAGTAGAAAACATCATAAAACCAATCATTAGCATATTTTTTGTTTGCTTTTGCATAAAAAAACCTCCTTTAATTTTTTACAGTTACAAAAAAATAGTGGGATACAAAAATAGTATCTCACAAATGTCTATTTTGTTTTCTTAGCTTATCATACCCTATTTAAAGCTATTTGAAAAGCAAAAAAATCCCTTATACTTTTTAGCATAAGGGATAATTTTTCAAAAAATCTTAGGGAAGTTAGTCTATGTTAATGTAAACTTTTGAAAAAATTCATTTTTTATTATTCTAAAATTTCTATTCTCATTCATATCATCAAAAGTTTTTTGTTTCTTTCCAGAAAAAAATCAGCTTGCTTTTTGTTCTAAACGTAATTTGTCAGCAATTAGTGCAATAAATTCGGAATTCGTTGGTTTTCCTTTATGATTATTCACTGTATAACCAAATAAAGAATTAATTGCATCTACTTTTCCTCTATTCCATGCTACTTCTATCGCATGACGAATTGCTCTTTCCACCCTTGAAGGTGTTGTATTACACTTTTTTGCAATAGATGGATAAAGTTCTTTTGTAATATAATTTAATACATCCATATCATTGACAGACATAATAATTGCTTCTCTCATATAGTGGTATCCCCTGATATTTGCAGGTACACCAATTTCGTGAAGGATATTTGTTACTTTTGTTTCTAAGTCATAGGCAGCAGAAAGGGAAGCATTGGATTGTACAGCAAATCCTTGCGGAATTGTGGATTTTGTTGTAGATTTTTCATAAATCAATTGATGAATACGACTTGCTAAAGATTCCATATCAAAAGGCTTTACAATGTAATAAGCCGCATCCAAATCCATCGCTTTTTGTATGACTTTTTCCTGCGTAATGGCGGAAAGCATAATGCAAACAGGGTGAAAGCCATCTTTATTCTTTTGTAAACGTTCTAGTACACCAAGTCCATCCAAACGAGGCATAATACCATCAATGATTGCAATATCAGGACGATATTCTTGTATTTTATTACAGGCATCTACTCCATCATAAGCAACTGCTACCACTGTGATATCCTCTTGTTTATTTAAATAACTCACTACTACATCACAAAAATCCTTATTATCATCTGCAAGCAGCACTTTTATTTTTGTCTGGCTCAATTTTATCCCTCCAATGACTAATTTAATTGTAAATATTAAAATACTCTATAAAAGTGGAAATATTTACCTGTCACTTGATTATAGTGCATAATATTCGTAATTGCAATATTTTTAGCCATCGCAAATTTTTACAATATATTACATTTCTACAAGATAAGACACAATAATGCATTTTTTTATGAAGAATTATCACACAATAGCACGGAATATGGAGAATTTACTACTATTTTGTAGAAATTTTTTTATATTAAAAAGTACCTTTATGTTGTCTGCGGAATACCATATAAGGAAAGATTTGTATTTTTATAGCGAGAATCAAAAGTAACTTCTTTTCCAAACCAATCTGGTGCTACAAAAGAATTTGCTGCTTTTTCAGAAGAAAACTCTACTTCTGTTGTAATTAACCCCTTCAACTTTCCTTCATAATAATCAATTTCCGCCATTAAATTATTTTCTAAAGGAACATAATACCTTTTTTTTATTACAGGAGAAGCATCACATTTTTTTTGCAATGCTTGATATTGTTCTTTTGTAAGATTCATTTCAAATTCCTCTCTTGCTAAATGTCCTTTTCCTTTTACTGTTAAAAAATACATTGTATCACTTTGCCTGATTCGTATGGTAGGAGAAAAAGAAATATAAGATTGTGAAATCATAGCACAATGATAGGGTTCTAATGAAAAAGGAACCTCCTTTGTTAAAAATTTTCTTTCAATTTCCATTTTTTATACCTCCAATTTATTTTTATCATAGTATATCATTGCTTGCTAGTGGTTGCAAAGTACAATCCCGTTATGATATAATAAAAAAAGTAGATACGGAAAGAGGCGATTATCATATGAAAAAAGTTTTAGTTTTTTTAGCAGAAGGATTTGAAGAAATCGAAGCAGTTACCATTATAGATTTATTACGCAGGGCAGATGTAAATTGTAAAACTATTTCAATCACCGGAAAAAGAGAAGTAATGGGTGCACATGGAGTGCCTTTTATAGCAGATATGCTTTTTGATGAAAAAATATGTCTGGAAGCTGCTGGACTTGTTTTACCTGGGGGTATGCCGGGCACCATTAATTTACAAAATCATGTGGGATTAACAAAAATATTAGAAGAATTCTATAGACAAAAAAAATTTATTGGAGCAATTTGTGCTGCTCCTATGATATTTGGTAAATTAGGATTTGTACAAGGTAAAAAAGCCACCATCTATCCAGGAATGGAAGAAAACTTAAAAGGTGCAGAATGTAGTACCGATATGGTTTGTTATGATGGCACTGTTATGACATCAAGAGCACCTGGAACTGCTATGGCATTTGGATTAAAGTTAATAGAAGTATTTGCTGGTATAGAAAAAGCAAACGAAGTTAAAAAAGCACTTGTTTATCAAGAATAAGGACATGGAAAGTTTTACTCTTATGTTTTTATAAGTCTCTTAAAAAAATAATCGAAAACATCCTATTAATCAGTCAGCTTGTTAAAAAACCTTAAGCATTTATGGAAACTACAGTTTCTTAAAAAGGATTGAGTTTAGAAAGAAAATTTCTAAACTCTTTTTTTGTATAAAATAAAAACAAAATGAAATACTATTGACAAAAAGAAAATATTTTATTACAATAACACTACACCCGTGAGGGGTATTTAAAGAGGTGATGACACATGAAACAAAAATTTGATGTAAGTGGTATGACTTGCAGTGCTTGCAGCGCACATGTAGAAAAAAGTGTAAATAAACTAGCAGGTATTCTTTCTGTAAATGTCAATCTACTACAAAATTCTATGATGGTAGAATATGAAGAACAAAAGTTGACAGATGAGGAAATCATAAAAGCTGTAGAACAAGGTGGATATGGTGCAAAAGTGCATGGTAGTGAAAAGGCAGCCATATCTGGCGAAAATATCGCGCAAGCAGAAATGGATTCCATGAAAAAAAGACTTATCTGGTCATTTGTGTTTTTAATACCATTATTTTATATCTCTATGGGGCATATGATGGGTATGCCATTACCTCATATTCTTTTAGGTCAGGAAAATATGATGTCGTTTGCATTAACACAATTATTTTTAACCTTGCCAATTTTATATTTGAATCGAAAATATTTTTCTGTTGGTTTTAAAGCTTTATGGAATCATTCACCAAATATGGACTCTTTAATTGCATTGGGTTCTTCTGCAGCTTTTGTATACAGTGTAATTGCCATTTATGCTATGGGTTACTATATGGGGCATGGTGACATGACAATGGCACATCAATATGGAATGGAGTTTTACTTTGAATCCTCTGGCATGATATTGACCTTGATTACAGTAGGAAAATATATGGAAACTCGTTCCAAAGGAAAAACTTCAGAAGCAATTACAAAGTTGTTAGATTTGGCACCCAAAAAAGCAACCATCATAAAAGATGGACAAGAAAGAGAGATTGCTATAGAAGAAGTACAAAAAGGTGACATTATTGTAGTACGTCCAGGACAAAGTATTCCTGTAGATGGAATAATTATAGAAGGTTTTTCAGCGGTAGATGAATCTGCTCTAACAGGAGAAAGCATTCCTGTTGAAAAAAAAGTAGGAGATACCGTCATTGGCGCAACAGTAAATAAAACAGGATATTTTCAGTTTAAAGCAGAAAAAGTAGGAAATGATACTACTCTTTCTCAAATTATACAATTAGTAGAAGAAGCAAGTGCTTCTAAGGCACCAATTGCAAAACTAGCTGATAAAGTGAGTGGTATTTTTGTACCAGTTGTTATTTCGATTGCCATTGTAGCAACAGTAATCTGGTTATTTTTAGGATATTCTTTTAGTTTTGCGCTTTCCATCGGAATTGCAGTCCTTGTAATTTCTTGTCCTTGTGCCTTAGGATTAGCAACACCAACAGCAATCATGGTAGGAACAGGAAAAGGTGCAGAAAATGGTATCTTAATTAAATCGGCGGAAAGTTTAGAAATTGCCCATGAAGTGGATACTATTATATTAGACAAAACAGGAACTGTGACAGAAGGAAAACCAAAAGTTACAGATGTACTTTTAGCAGAAGGTATTTTCGAAAATAAATTGTTGCGAAATGCTTTTTCTATAGAACAACTTTCAGAACACCCTCTTTCAGAAGCAATTGTAAATTATGTAAAACAAAAAAATATTACAGCACCAAAAGGAGAAAACTTTAAAACGATTGCAGGGCAAGGTGTGAAAGCAGACGTTTCTGGAAAAGAAATCATAGCAGGAAACTTAAAAATGATGAAAGAAGAAGGCATTGACAATGTTCTTTTTGAAAAAGGTGAAAATTTAGCAGCAGAAGGAAAAACACCTTTATATTTTGCAGAAGATAAAAAATTGCTTGGTGTCATTGCGGTAGCAGATGTTGTAAAACCAACAAGTAAAAAAGCGATTACATCATTTCGTAATATGGGTATTGATGTTATAATGCTAACAGGTGATAATAAACACACTGCAGAAGCTATAGCAAAACAAATAAATTTGTCAAAAGTGGTGGCAGAAGTTCTGCCTCAAGATAAAGAAAAAGAAGTCAGAAAAATACAAGAACAGGGAAAAAAAGTAGCAATGATTGGGGATGGCATCAACGATGCACCAGCATTAGCAAGGGCTGATGTAGGTGTTGCAATTGGCGCAGGTACAGATGTTGCTATAGAATCTGCAGATATTGTATTAATGAAAAGTGATTTGTTAGATGGTGTTTCTGCAATACAATTAAGCCGAGCTGTCATACGTAATATCAAACAAAATTTATTCTGGGCATTTTTCTATAATGTCATAGGCATTCCTTTAGCAGCAGGAATATTTTATACAACATTCGGATGGAAATTAAATCCTATGTTTGCAGCGGCAGCAATGAGTTGTAGCTCTGTATTTGTTGTTACAAATGCATTACGTTTAAAATTGTTTCAACCTGATTTTAAAAAGGCAAAAACAATCGAAAATAATATTATAGTAGAAAAAGTACAAGAAAATAAGGAGGAATTAAAAATGAAAAAAGTATTAACTATTGAAGGTATGATGTGTGGACATTGTACAGGTCGAGTAGAGCAGGCATTAAATGCCTTAGAAGGTGTCAAAGCAGAAGTTAGTCTTGATGATAAAACAGCAACTGTAACAGCAGCAGAAAATGTGTCAGAAGAAATGCTTGTAAAAGCTGTCACAGATGCAGGATATACTGTTGTGGATATACAATAAGGGGGAAAAATGAAGGCAGACCAAAAACAAATTGTACGTTTGTTAAAAACAGCAAGAGGACAAATAGATGGTATTTTAAAAATGGTAGAAGATGACCGCTATTGTGTGGATATTTCTAACCAGATTATGGCAACTGATGCCATATTGCGAAAAGCAAATAAGGAAATATTAAGGGCACATATGAAATGTTGTGTCAAAGAAGCACTGGAAACAGGACAGGAAGACAAAAAAATAGATGAATTGATTGATATGATAGATAAAATAAAATAAATTTTTTTTGAGAGAAAGCATCAAAATTCTGATGTGTTTAACAGAAAAGAAATAAGGTTTTATCCTTATTCATAGATAAAGCTATCCAAAATGGATAGCTTTTTTGTTGTATAAAAATTTGCGTACAATGAAAAAATAATGTAAAATAATAAATATTACATATCATCCTCTTTTTGGTACCAAAAAGAGGGAGTAGCAAAGCTACTCCCAACCTCATTATTTGATTACTAAAAAAGAGAGAGATTAACTTTAGTATAATATTTAGGAGGTATTTTATGGAAAATATTACATTGTCTATTTGTATGATTGTAAAAAATGAACAGAGATGTTTAGAAAGATGTTTAAAATCTTTAACCCCTTTAAGAGAACAAATTTCATGTGAAGTTATTGTAACAGATACTGGTTCTACAGATAACACAGTTGAGATTGCTGAAAAATATGCAGATAAAATATTACATTTTAAATGGTGTGATGATTTTTCTGCTGCTAGAAATGTAGGACTGGAAGAAGCAAAAGGGGAATGGATATTATCACTAGATGCAGATGAAGAATTAGTAGAAGATGTTTCTCATCTAGTAAAATTTCTTAAAAGTGAAGAAAGACATCAATATACAGGAGCATTTTTGCTAGAACTGAATTGTTTTGATGCAGAAATGTGTAATCAATGTAAAAGTTTAAAAGACTACACAGGTAGAACTTCTACCTTTTTGTGTTATAGACTATTTCGTGCAAATTTAAAACCAAGATATTTAGGAATTATTCATGAATATGTACCTTATAGAGAGCCATTATATACCTTTGGTTTAACATTATATCATGATGGTTATGCTTATGAAAATGCAGCAAAACGAAAGCAAAAAAGAATGAGAAATGCTTCCTTATTACAAAAACAATTAAAAACAAATCTCCATGACTTGAGAGTTATTGTTCATATGATGAGAGAACGTGAAGTAATTAAAAAAGATATTTATGAAAAGCTTATTTTATTAGAAGAAAATGTTGCATATAAAAATTTAAAGAACAATTATGCACCTGCTGCTTTAAGACAAGTTGCTTCCCACTATCAAGAAAAAAAAGAATTAGAAAAAGCTTTAAAAATTTGCAAAGACTTTTTACATTTTTTTGGTGAAGGGAAGTACGAGGTTTTGCAAATAGATATTCGTTATATACAAGCAAATTGTTTATTTCAGCAAAAACAATATGATTCGGCAGCAAAAATAATGAATAGATATCTTCAATTAATAGATAAATACGAAAAAGGTAAATTAGACTTACAAATATTAAAAACAGGTTCTCTTATATATTCAAATCAAAAAGAATTTATACAATCTCTTCAAGAAAAATGTTATATAGAATTAAATAAAACAAAAGAAATGTAAGAATTTTTTTAAAGACTATTACACAATTCTTCTTGAAATCATGGAAAATGATGCAGAAACCCAAAGAAAAAATACAAAAAAAGTGTATCATATGATACATTCTTATCTCACAAAGAGAAACAAATTAAAACATGGATAAAAGAATTAAGGAAATAACACTTTCTACTTTTTTGTGCTATACTAAAAAGAAAAAGGAAGCAACCAAAAAAGGAGTGGCAATATGATAAAAAACATTGGTTTTATTGGTATTGGTGTTATGGGAAAATCTATGGTCAAAAATTTGTTAAAAAAGGGTTTTTCTGTTTCTATTTATACAAGAACAAAACAAAAAGCCCTTGACGTCATAAAGGAAGGAGCTTTTTGGTGTGACAGTATAGCAGAATGTGTAAAACAAAAAGAACTTGTAATTACAATGGTAGGATATCCTAAAGATGTGGAAGAAGTTTATTTTGGAAATAAGGGAATTTTAGAAAATGCCGAAAAAGGAACCTATGTAATTGATATGACAACAACAAGCCCCAAATTATCGCAAAAAATATATTTAGAAGGGGCAAAACGAGGGATTTCAACATTAGATGCACCTGTTTCTGGTAGTGACATTGGAGCAGCACAAGGCACTTTATCCATCATGGTAGGAGGTGATAAAGAAGCCTTTGCATATTGTAAACCTGTTTTGGAAGCATTGGGAAAAAACATCATATATCAAGGGAAAGCCGGTTATGGACAACATACCAAAATGGCAAATCAAATTGCTTTGGCTGGTGCAATTTCAGGTGTTTGTGAAGCTCTAACATATGGAAAATCAGTAGGATTAGATTTACAAACAATGTTAGATAGTATTAGTAAAGGTGCAGCGGGAAGCTGGCAAATGGATAACATGGCACCACGCATTTTAAAAGAAGATTTTGCACCAGGATTTTTTATCAAACATTATGTAAAAGATTTAAACATTGCATTAGAAGAAGTTGAAGACAGAGATTTTGTTTTAAATGTACTACAAACAGTAAAAAATATGTACCAAACAATGGAAAATGCAGGAGAAGGTAATTGGGGGACACAAGCACTCATAAAATATTATGAATGATTGAGGGGGAAAGTGTTATGAAAAAGTATATGATATTCCTTTTACTTTCCTTATTCTGTTTTACTTCTTGTGCACAACAAAAAGTACAAGAAAGTGAAACTATAAAGGAAACAAAAGAGATAGAAAACATAACAGATGAAGAATCTATTGGGGAAATAATAGATGAAAATGGAACAACATATACAAAGTCATTTGGAACCTATACTGTTCCTAGTGGCTGGATAGAAAGTGATACTTATTCCACAAAAGATAAATTTTTTTATGTAGCAGATGGCACCGAGCAGGACGCGCTGCCAAACAATATTTCTATTAATATGGGAAGTAATAAATATAGTGCAGATGACCATATTAAATTTAGAGAAGCAATTATGCAACAGTTAGTAATGCAACTTCCCAAAGACACTATTTTAAATGGCAACGGCAGCTATACAGCAAATGATTACGTTTTATATACTTTCACTTTTACAATTACAGAAGGAGATACTACTCTTGTAGCTACTCAATATTATATTGTAGGTGACCATAAATATGTTATGGTTTATGAAAGTGTTTATGACGGAAATACAGAAACCGTTGACACAGTTGCAAAAAATATAGTAGATACATTTACATGGACTGAAAATTAAATAATCTTTTGTATCAATAGGCAGTTGTCAGTGAGAGATAACTGCCTGATGAAGTTATAACCCTTTTTCTACAAGAATTTTTTCAAATTTTTTCTCTGACAATGTTTCATGTGTTACAAACTCTCCATTATAGAAAAGAGAAAAGGTGGTAAATGGAGTAGGGGCATTTTGTGCATCCTCTTTGGATTGAATATGTATTACATGAAAGTCAATGCCTCGTGTTTGCGCCATATTTTCAATTAATGGCACATATTTTGCTGTAAAAGGACATTGGTTTGTATAATATAATTCAAAACCTTTTGCTATAATTTCCTGTTGATGCACACTATTTTTAAAACAAGGTTTTGCTGCATTTTCTGTAAAAGGGAAATACATTAATTCAAAATAAGGATTTGCTGTGTCCACTGTTCGAAACCCTTTGTATTTCATATATTTCGGGTCAGAAAGATAGCCCATTTTCTTTTTAGAAGACAGAATAACAAGTCCTTTTTTTCCTTTTTTCTTGCTATCCTCTATGCACTCATTTAACAATAGGTTAGAGTATCTATGTCCCTTAAACTGTCCAGATACCCACAAGCAATTAATATACATATAATCTTTTGCTTCTATAGGTACCCACGCATATTCAGCTGGAATATATTCAATAAAACATTTTCCTCGAACATTACATTTTAAAAATACAAGTCCTTCATCTAATCTTTCCTTGAGCCAATTCTTTTTAGACATCACTTGAATATCTTTATTATTTGCTATAGCACAACAGATATGTTCTTGCTCTATATTATCCTGTGTTAATTTTACAAGTTCCATCCTAATTCCTTCCTTCAAATAATTTTACATTCTTTCTAAACTTGCAAAAAACATTTCGTAAGGATCATCCCAACCTTCTCTCGGATAGGTTGCACCCCCATTTACACTTTTTAATAAATTAGAAATATATTCTTCTCCCTCTGCAAATAATTCTCCCACGGTAATAGGAAAGCCTTCTTTGGTTGCTAATTCACAAAATGCCAGAGTAGGGTCTTTTTCTTTTTTAGTCTCTAAAAGCTTTTGTTTTAATGTTTTATCTTGTTTTGCTTTTTCTAATAATTCAAATAGTTTTTGATTCATTTCTATTTCCCCTTTTAAAATTATCCCAATTTGACTTTGTGTTCCCAAAGTCCCCAGGCTTAAAACAAATGAGTATTTATAAATTACCTTCAACTATAATAACAGATGTATGCTTAAGCGCCTTTTTTACCCATACAAGAAAATCCGTGAGTAATCCTTTTTTACTGTTACTAATGTGGTTCAAATCCTGCTCTATTTCATCAATAATCCTATGCCAATCACTTTTTCCAATCCAATTACCAAAACACACATCAAAAACCGATTCTAATGTTCCATCAAAGGCATCTTTGATAGGATATACTTTGTTGAAGTAGTCAAGCAAAAGTTCATAGTCCTGTTTATAAATTCTTAACGGAGAAATATAGCAGTGCCACTCTTCCCACATTGGATTCCAGTCAGGCTCACAAGACATTTTTAGAGGATTAAATTCCAGACATATTTTTTCGCTTTTTGGCGCATTTAACCTTAATTCCACATATTCTTGACTTTTGTAATCATCTGGATTCAGCCATACCATAATTTACCTCCACCATACTAAACAAGAATTTGCATAATCTAGCAGTAATATTTATTCATTACATTCATCTGGGAACATGAAGCCGAATTGGGAGTTAAAATTTAGATAGAAAATATACCTAATTTGTCAATAAACCTTGAGGATATTGCCCTCAAACTCCTATTTCTTTCTTTAAAAAAATGAGTAAGTTTGGGCAACACCTAAGGTTTTAAATTTTTTGACAGGCTGGAATTTCTCTCTATTTTAAGATTCCCATTTCCCATTCATGTCTCCGAAGCGTACAGACAGAAGATAACAATTATTTCAAAAATATGCTATTTAATTGAGCATCTATCTTTTTCTTCAGTATGATATCATCACATGAAAATATAAGCAACAGGCTGTGATATATGTTAACGCTCAATGCATAATGTTCGTTATAGCTAAAATAATTAAGCTTATCACCAAACCATGCTTCCTTTTTGTGAAGATTAAGTAACCTTACTATAAGCCACTTCACAAATTCCATCTTTTCTTCTGCCGTTCCACCACAAATTGAACATGGAAATGAATATTTTTTCAATAATGCATCACACGAATTGATAGACGTTCCAACTGACAACTTATACTTAAATTTTTCTTGATAAATGTTAAATGCTTTCTGAAATAAATATTTTTCAAAACTCCCAGCGAAGTAATGATTCTTCCAGTCTGTAACTACAGGATTATCTTCCTGCTCTCTTATCCTCAAATAACAATGTGCTTCTGTCCAATGGTAAGAAAACAAAAGAAGCCCCTGTTGCAAATATTCTTTCGCCTCAAAATCTTCATCACAAAATAGCTCAAGAATGGTATGGATGTTCGGCTCCATATAACCATCCCATTCTCTTTCAAGTAAACCTCCATCACTTTCTCCCATTGCCTTTAAGTAGTCAAGGTATACGCTTGGAACATGGTAACCATATTCAACACAGATATTTTCTAATTGTTGAATTTGTTCGTCTGACGCAGGTACACATTTACTGCTCCATGACTTGTCAAAATTTGATATTGTCCTGTATAGCCGTTCCATAACAGACTCTGGCGTCCCTTGATAAAATTGTACTATTGGAACCACCTTCCTTTACTTTCCAAACACACAAGACCGAATTGGGATTCTTAAGAAAGTTTTCCACAACAATTCTTATATTTTTTACCACTGCCACAAGGACAAAGGTCATTTCTACCTACTTTTGCTTCTTTTCTTTCTTTTGGCTTTTTCTGTATTGTATCATCCTTGTTTGTAAACATAGGTTGTATAGTTTGTACCCTTGTTGTTTCTGTTTCAAATTTTACTCTGTACAACATACGTAAGGTATCTTCCTGTATATTATTACTGAGTTCTTCAAACATATCATACCCTGCAAATTTATACTCAATTAGGGGGTCTCTTTGCGCATAAGCATGTAAACCAATTCCTTGACGCATCTGGTCCATATCATCAATGTGGTCCATCCATTTCTGGTCGATGACTCTTAATAATATGACTCTTTCTAATTCTCTCATTCTTTCTGGGTCATCAATTTCTTGTTCCTTCATTTCATATAATTTTTCTCCCAGTTTTTTCAAAGTATCTTTTAAATTATCTCTTGTCAAAGATTCTTTACTATCTTCTTTTATTTTGATGGAACCAATTGGAATAATAGAACCTAAACTTTCACTTAATCCAGCCATATCCCACTGTTCCGGAAATTCACTTTCTCCAGTATAAGCATCTACATATCTATTTACTACATCACCTATCATAGAAATAATACTTTCTCTTAAATTTTCTCCTACTAAAACTCTATGTCTTTCACCATAGATAATTTCTCTTTGTTCATTCATAACCTGGTCATATTCCAACAAATGTTTACGAATTGCAAAGTTATTTCCTTCTACTTTTTTCTGCGCATTTTCAATGGCTCTTGTTAGCATACCTGCTTCAATAGGGTCATCTTCCTGCAAACCCATAGCATCAACTAATTTCATTGTTTTTTCAGAACCAAACAAACGCATTAATTCATCTTCCATAGAGATATAAAATTTAGATTCTCCAGGGTCACCTTGACGTCCAGAACGTCCACGCAACTGATTGTCAATTCGTCTGGACTCATGGCGTTCTGTACCAATGATTTTTAAGCCACCAATTTCTGGAACACCTTCCTCTAATTTGATGTCTGTACCACGTCCAGCCATATTGGTCGCAATAGTAACAGCATCCAATTCACCTGCATGGGAAACAATTTCCGCTTCTTGTTCATGATATTTTGCATTTAATACTTGATGTTTAATTCCTTCTTTTTTTAGCATTCTGCTCAATTCTTCTGATTTATCAATGGTAATTGTACCAACTAATACAGGCTGGTGTTTTTCATGACAAGCAATAATATCTTTTACAACAGCTCTAAACTTTGCAGCTTCTGTACGATACACAACATCATGATGGTCAATTCTAATGACAGGGCGGTTCGTAGGAATTTCTACAACATCCATACCATAAATATTTCGGAATTCAATTTCTTCTGTTTTCGCTGTACCTGTCATACCACATTTCTTTTTATATTTATTAAAAAAGTTTTGGTAGGTAACCGTTGCCAATGTTTTACTTTCTTTTTTGACTTTTACATTTTCTTTTGCTTCAATAGCTTGGTGCAGACCATCAGAATATCTTCTACCAGGCATAATACGTCCCGTAAATTCATCTACAATTAAAACTTCATCATCTTGTACAACATAATTTTGGTCAAGATGCATATTATAGTTTGCTTTTAATGCATTGTTAATATGATGTTGTATTTCCAAGTTCTCTGCATCAGAAAGATTTTCAATATGGAAAAATTTTTCTGCTTTTTTTACACCTTCTTGTGTCAAAGTAACACTCTTGGCTTTTTCATCTAAGATATAATCTCCTTCTTCTTGTATTTCTTCTTTTGTCAAAGGATTTAATGCTTCTTCTTCATTTAAAATTTTACCTTTTTTTAATGTCTTTACAAAGGTATCTGCAATTTTATAAAGTTCTGTCGATTTTGCTCCAGAACCAGATATAATTAAAGGTGTTCTTGCTTCGTCAATTAAAACAGAATCAACCTCATCAACGATGGCAAAATTCAAATCTCTTTGCACCATATTTTCTTCTCTAACCACCATATTATCACGTAAATAGTCAAACCCTAACTCACTATTGGTAGCATAGGTAATATCACAGGCATAAGCTGCACGACGTTCATCATTTTCCATATCATTTAAGATAACCCCAACGGTCATACCCAATTTTTCAAACAAAGGTGTGACCCATTCAGAGTCACGTTTTGCAAGATAGTCGTTGACTGTGACAACATGTACTCCTTTTCCTTCCAAAGCATTTAAATAAGAGGATAAGGTTGCTACCAATGTTTTACCTTCTCCTGTTCTCATTTCCGCAATACGTCCTTGATGCATAACAATACCACCTAAGAGTTGTACTCTAAAATGACGCATACCTAAGGCTCTACTTGCTGCTTCCTTTACTGCTGCATAAGCCTCTGGTAAAATTTGGTCAAGTGTTTCTCCTTTTGAAAGTCTTTCTTTAAATTCTGTAGTTTTATGTTTTAATTCTTCGTCAGATAATTTTTCAAATTCCGGTGCTAAAGCCTCAATTTTATCTACAATAGGTGTAATACGCTTGATTTCTTTTTCACTATAATTACCAAATATTTTTTCTAAAAGACCCATGTATGGTTCACCTCATTATTCTTTAATTTTACACTTTTTATAGTTTATCAAAAAGCATTTCTCTATGCAATACTTATTTAAAAGCAAAAAATCCTTATCAGCTTGTCAAAAAACCTTGAAGGCTAGTCCTCAAATCCCTCATTCTTTCTTGAAAGAAAAAAGCAAAGAACCTTAATGCGAAACTAGCGTTTCACTAAAAAGATTGATTTTATAAGGAAAAACGTTAGTTTTTCCAATAATGTTTTTTGTCCAACTTTTTTAAAAAAAGTTGGTGAGTGTGGATGAAACCCACAAAAAAAGACTTTATTGACAGACTGCCTTGTTTACTTTTTCAATTTTTTGTTACCATAAATCAGATATTGTATTTATACTTAACATTTTTTGTAAATTAGTGTATCTGCAAGAACGTACTGCCATTTTATTTTTTCCAAGTGGGATTTTTTCAATTTTTTTCGGCTTTCCCTTAAAATAAAAAATATATTTTCCTGTGTCTTTATATTTTTCTATTTTATCTATAACCGCATAATATGTAACAGCAGAAATAGGTGCTACTTGATATACGGCGATATACTTTATTCTATTTATCATAGGTACAGAGATTCTAACAGCATACCAGCAATTTTCTCCTATAAAGACTTCATTAAATCCATCTTCCCATGCAGGCACAATGATAGTATCCAATTCCTCTCTTTCTTTATAATTACTATTAATTTCTTGCTCATTGTAAAAAGGAGTAAATCTATGAACAACTTCATCATTTTTTTTGTAGGATTCAAATTCTAAAATCGTAATCTTATTACTTAATTTAGATTGTACTCTTTCTAATTGTTTTGTATATTCATTAATTATAATAATAATTGAAATTGGCATTTCATAAATTACATAGTATAGAAGTTCGGTTTCATCATTAAATTTTGTTTTTGGATTTTGGATGTATTCTTTTAAAAGTCTTTGCTTATTGCTATCTTTTAAAATTTCTTCCATCAATATATTTTTTAGTTTATATTTATTGTCATCAAAAGCAATAGAAAATTCAAGAAATTGTTTTGCAACATGTCCATATAAATCATGATTTTCCATTTCTATTTCAATAAAATATAATTTAGGTTCTGTATGAAAAGTGAAATCTAACCAATAACCATCAGGAATTATATTTCCTACTTTCTTTTTTACATTAAAGTAGATAGAATTTTTTCCAAAAATAGCATCTTTATTTTTAATAATTTCATGTTCAAATTCTTGTTCTGTATGATATTTATATGGTTCTAGTATGCCTTGTTTTGTAACAATTTTATACATACATAACACTCCTACTATTCTACTATTGTTCAGAAATTTTTTCTTTTTTAATCTTTTTAAGAGTATCTTCTTTTGCTGTTTGGCGCAATGTTTTTAATCTTTCATGCACTTGTGCTTCTTCCCATCCGTATGTTTGCTGTAAGTCATATTCTAAAGGAAGCCAAGAAGAAATAGGTGCTTCATTATGTTGTATCACTGCTTCTAGTCTGTCCAGTGCTTTGTATATCTTTGCTTCCATTGTTTGCCTTTGTTCCATTTCTTCAAAAAGTGCTAGTATATCTGTTTTTTGTGGTTCTGGTAAAGTTTGAATTAATTCCATAATTGCTTTTTCTTCTATTTTAGAATCTTCTTTTGTCTTTAAAAAAGAAGGTATATCCCCTGTGACTGCCTCTCCTAAATCATGGATAATACACATTTTTATTATTTTTTGAAAGTCTACTCCTTCTATTTCTTTTTCCAATAGTAATGCCATTAAGGACAATCGCCAACTATGTTCTGCAACACTTTCTTTTCTGTTGGTAGATGTCCAAGAATGTCTGGTATTGCATTTCATTTTTTCTGCAATAGCTAAAAAATCAATCAATTCTCTATCTGTCATATATTTTCCTTTCTTTCCCATATTTTTTTCTAAGCCCTATTATAACATAAAAAGGAATACGATAGTACCGTATTCCTTTATTTTTGTTAACCTTCTATAGAAATATATTTTTTTTGCTCTACTTTTCGTTGTTCTTTTTTTGGTATTGTTAAATGCAAAATACCATTTTCAAATTTTGCTTTAATTTCATGTTGTTCTACATCACCAACATAAAAGCTTCTGGAACATTGACCCGCATAGCGTTCTCTACGAATATAAATTCCTTCTTCCTTTTTTTCTGTTTCTTTAGATTTTGATGCATTAACAGTCAAATAACCATTTTCCAAGTTTGCTACAATTTCATCTTTTTGAAATCCGGGTAAATCAATATCAATTTCATAATGTGTTTCTTTTTCTTTGATATCTGTTTTCATCATATTTTTTTCATAAGCCAATAAAGGATTTTTTCTTCCAAAAAACTCTCTTTCCCAAGGGGAACTCATAAATTCATCAAACAAATTTTCTCCAAAAATACTAGGTAACATCATAAGTCATTCCTCCAATTAAAAAATTTATTTTGTTTTATTAGATGGACTACTTAAAATGGACTATTTTGTTCATTTCTTTTGTTCTGTAAATAGGATACACCATTTTGTTAGCACTGTCAATAGATGAGTGCTAACAAAATGTAAATAATCTGTGAATTTTTTGTTACCTTCTTATTTTCTCTTTTATTCTATGTTTTTATGCAGAAAAATAACTCTTTGTTTGATTTTTAAAATATTGTTTATACTTTAATCATATTCTATCAGAAAGAAGGTTATAAAATGCAGACACATTTAGAAGAAAATATGATGGTAAAATTTTTACAAAAATTTGATGCCTCTCCATTTCTTATTAAATATCAAGGAAACTGTTACAAGGTGGGGGAAGGAGAACCTACTTTTACAGTAAATTTTAAAAAAGAACTTGATATAAAAGAATTATTGAAAAGCACTTCTCTTGCTTTAGGGGAGGCATATATGCGTAGAGATTTTGAAATAGAAGGGGATTTATATGAAGCATTAGACCACTTTTTATGTCAAATGGATAAGTTTTCTACAGACCAATCCTTATTAAAAAAATTACTGTTTCCCTCTCATTCTAAAAGAACACAAAAAAAAGAAGTTTGTTCTCATTATGATATTGGAAATGATTTTTATCAACTTTGGCTAGATAAAACAATGAGTTATTCTTGTGGATACTTCAAAGATAATGATAATTCCCTTTACCAAGCACAAATTAACAAAATTGATTATATTTTACAAAAATTATATCTTAAAGAAAATATGACATTATTAGATATTGGTTGTGGCTGGGGATTTCTTTTAATCGAAGCAGCAAAAAAATATCATATTAAAGGAACAGGTATCACCTTAAGTACAGAACAGTATGAAAAATGTAAGGAACGTATTATACAAGAAGGATTGGAAAATGATATTACTATAGAGTTATTGGATTATAGGGACTTAAAATATTTAAACAAAACATTTGATAGAATTGTAAGTGTAGGTATGTTAGAGCATGTGGGACGAGAACAATATCATCACTTTATTTCTTGTGTAAATGAAGTGTTAAAACCACAAGGATTATTTTTGCTGCATTATATTAGTGCAAAAAAAGAATATCCTGGCGATGCTTGGATTAAAAAATATATTTTTCCGGGTGGAGTCATTCCTTCCTTAAGAGAAATCATTAAGGAATGTTCTGAATTTAATTTTGATATTTTGGATATTGAAAATTTAAGATTACATTATCACAAAACACTACTTTGTTGGGACAAAAATTTTAGAGCACAACTTCCTGTCATCCGTACAATGTTTGACGAAGAATTTATTAGAATGTGGGATTTATACCTTTGTTCGTGTGCCGCAGCATTTCACAATGGTGTAGTAGATTTACTCCAAATATTACTAACAAAAGGGGTGAATAACCATTTACCTATGACAAGATGGTACTGATGATGAAAAAAGTGTTTCAAAAGTTATTTTCTTTTGAAACACATTTTTTTATTCTTTTGCTAATTTTTCCATGCCACGAAATATCTGTAATACTCCTTTTTTTTGTTCTACAGAACAATTTTGATAAAATAATACCATTTCATAAGGAAATTCTTCTTTTTTCATTTCACCTTTTAAAAGATAGTCAATACTTACATGAAGGATATTACTAATTTTAATGATATTTTCTACAGAAAGTCCTGTAATTCCTCTTTCTACCTCACTATAATGTTTAAGAGAAATATTTAATTGGTCAGAAAGTTGTTCTTGTGTCATACACAATTCTTTTCTTGTTTCTTTTAGACGTAAACCCATTTCTTTTTTGTAATCCAACCTTTTCACCGCCTTTTCACTTTTTGATTAAAGTATAGCCCAAGCCAAAAAGCAAAATAACAATGCAATAGGTTATATAAAATATAACTTAATAAGTTGTATTTTTGTTTCAATTCCTTTATAATAAAAATATGATAAATTTTTTTAGAGGTTGGCGATGTTAATGAAACAATCAAATTGGTGTTTTTTTACAGCGATATTTGTATTTATTTGGCAGTTTTTTGCACTGCCTTTTTTAAAACATATTTTTTGGAAATAAAAAAAGATTGAATTTTTGATTCAATCTCAGCTTGTCAAAAACCTTGAGGGCTAGTCCTCAAACTCCTAATTCTTTCTTAAAAGAAAGAATCAAAGAACCTTAGTGCGAAACTAACGTTTCGCTAAAAATATTAGTTTTTCCATAAAAGTTTTTTGTCTAACTTTTTTAAAAAAAGTTGGTGAATGTGGGTGAAACCTACAAAAAAAGATTTTATTGACAGACTGAGATTGAATTTTTAATTCAATCTCAATCTGTTTTATAAATCTTAAGAGCCTTGTCTACATTCCATTATGGTGAGTACAAAACCCAAGATTTTGACTTTATTGATATATTAAATTTTATAGTTCTCGTCTGCCTTCTAATGCTCTGGATAATGTAATCTCATCCACATATTCTAAATCTCCCCCTACTGGTACACCATTTGCAATACGTGTTACTTTAATTTGTAAGGGCTTTAAAATGCGGCTAATATACATTGCGGTTGCTTCTCCTTCCACATTAGGATTGGTCGCAAGAATGACTTCCTCTACTTCTTCATTTTGAAGGCGATGGAGCAACTCCTTTATTTTAATTTCTTGCGGACCAATTCCTAGCATAGGAGAAATAGCTCCATGTAGTACATGGTATAATCCATGATATTGTTTTGTTTTTTCATATGCTGCCATATCTCTAGGGTCTTCCACTACCATAATGGTTTTGTGGTCTCTTTTTAAATTGCTACAAATCGGACAAGGGTCTTCATCTGTTAAATTCCAACAAACAGAACAATAGCGTACATTGTCCCTTGCTTCTGTAATAGCAGAAGCAAGGGACAATGCCTTTTCTCTTGGCATATTAATAATGTAAAATGCTAATCTTTGGGCAGATTTTCCACCAATTCCCGGTAATCCAGAAAATTCTTCAATTAATCTTGTAATAGGATTTCCATAATAATTCATAGATAGCTCCTTTTCTATTTACAAATAGCACTAAATTTTTCAATAGCTTCTTCTTCTGTTGTTACAAAAAAGAAATCTTTTCCTTGATTACTTTCATAGATAAAATCTTTTAAAGCTTGACTGGTATAAATAGAAAAATCTCCAAAAATGGCTAATTTTATATGATAGTTTATTAATTTTTGGAATATTTCCCCTGCAAGTCCTGTGCTTAACTGAAAAAAACCTTCTGCAATACATTTTTTATCTATTACTATATTACTACAAGCATTTTGATACTTTATGTCCATTATCGCACTAACAGCGGAAGAAGCTTGTTCTATCCATAATTCATTTTGTTCTATTATTACAATTTCAACATTATTTTTTATTACTTTTTTCATACTATCCCTCCTTTACTTATGATAAGGTTCTTTTTTTATAATGCGCATTGCTCTGTAGATTTGTTCTAACAATATCACTCTCATCATCTGATGTGGAAATGTCATGGCAGAAAAACTAAGCATTCTATCTGACCTACTTATAACTTCTTTTGATAAGCCTAGAGAACCACCAATGATAAAGATAAGGTGACTCAAACCTTGAATCATATCTTTTTCTATTTGTGCTGCAAATTGCTCTGAAGAAAACATCTTCCCTTCTATCGCAAGGGCAATAATAAGTGCATCTTGTTTGATTGCTTTTATAATTCTTTGTCCTTCTTTTTTCAGAATCTGTTCTTCTTCTGCCGGACTACTATTTTCTGGTGTTTTTTCATCTGCCAACTCAATCACTTCTAATTTACAATATTTTGACAAACGTTTTCTATATTCTTCTATGGCATCTTTCCAATATTTTTCTTTTAATTTTCCCACAGCTATAATTGTAATGTGCATCATTTCTCCTTACAATGTAATAACAGAACTATTTCCATTTCTTGGTGCTACTTCTAATTGGAATTGTTTTCCTATATTTATTTTATTTTTTTGTAGTATATTTTTTACAGTATCATAGGCTAAATTAGGATAATTATTTTCTTCACTTAAATGCCCCAAAAAAACATAATTTAATTTTTCAGACATAATTTCACATAATAATTCTCCTGCTGTTTTGTTAGAAAGATGTCCCTGTTGCCCTAATATCCTATCCTGTAACTGGTAAGAATAAAAACTATTTTTTACCATTTCTTCATCATGATTCGCTTCTAAAAGCAATAATTCACTATCAAATAGTTGTTGTTTTATGTTTTTTGTAATATGCCCCAAGTCTGTAGCAATGGTTATTTTATGATTTTCTGTTTCAATGTTATATCCTACTGGTTCATTTGCATCATGTGGAATAGAAAAAGGGTTGATACAAATATCATTAATAATACAACGTTCTTCTGGATACACATATTGTTTATTTTTGGGTGTAATTTTACCAATTTGATGTTCCATAGCTTCCCATGTTCCAGGTGTAGCATAAATGGGAATATCAAATTTTCTGGAAAGGATACCAACTCCTCTGATATGGTCTGCATGTTCATGTGTAACAAAAAGAGCATCTATATTGCTTCCTACAGTATTTAAAGAAGATAAACCTTCTACAATACGCTTTCCACTTAACCCTGCATCTATTAATAATTTGGTATGTTCTGTACCAATAAATATACTATTTCCACTACTTCCGCTGGCAATGGTACAAAACTTTACAGACATACAATCTCTCCTTTTCTTTATATTTGTACTCTTTTGATATCAGCACCCAAAGTGGAAAGTTTATGTTCTACATCCTCATAACCTCTGTCAATATACTTTGTGTTTTCAATATGTGTTTCTCCTTTTGCTGCCAATCCAGCTAATATCATGGCTGCTCCTGCTCTTAAATCAGTAGCAGAAACCTGAGAGCCTGTCAGATAAGGTACACCTTCTATGACAGCAATTCTGCCATCCACTGTAATATTTGCTCCCATACGACGTAATTCATCAATATATTGAAAACGATTTTCCCAAACATTTTCTGTAATAATGTTTGTTCCTTGACAGACACTTAATAATGCTGCCATCTGTGGCTGTAAGTCTGTTGGAAAACCGGGATAACTCATTGTTTTTACATTTACATTTTTTAAAGGTTTGTCTGATATAACACGAATCGCATCGTCAAATTCTTCTACTTTTACATTCATCTCTACTAACTTTGCAGAAAGAGAGTCCATATGTTTTGGTATAATATTTTTTACAAGAATGTCTCCTCCTGTAATCGCAGAAGCAATCATATAAGTACCTGCTTCTATCTGGTCTGGTATAATGGTATATTGTGCACCATGTAATCTTTTTACACCAGTAATACGGATAACATCTGTACCAGCACCTTTAATATTAGCACCCATAAAATTTAAAAAGTTTGCAGTATCTACAATATGTGGTTCTTTTGCAGCATTTTCGATAATTGTTTTTCCTTCTGCCATTGTTGCTGCTAACATAATATTAATGGTTGCACCAACACTTACCTGGTCCATATAAATAGAAGTACCTACTAACTTATCTGCATACGCTTTTACAATTCCATTTTCTACAATGACATTTGCTCCTAATGCTCGAAAACCCTTTAAATGCAAGTCAATGGGTCTTGTACCAAAGTTGCAACCTCCCGGCATAGCAACTTCAGCTTTTTTAAAACGTGCCAAAAGTGCACCTAAAAGATAATAAGAAGCACGAATCTTTTGCACTTCTTCATAGGTCGCACAAATATTATGAATATTTCTGCCATCAATTTGCAGTGTATGTTTATTTAAAAAAGAGCTTTTTGCTCCAATTTTATTTATTGTATTACATAAACTACTTACATCTTCAATGCAAGGTAAGTTTTCAATGATACTAACATCGTCTGCCATAATAGCAGCTGGAATAATCGCAACTGCTGCATTTTTTGCACCACTAATGCAAACTTCTCCTTTTAACTGTTTTTGCCCCATTACAATTAATTTGTCCATAAAAACTTCAATTCCTCCCAAAGAAACTCTTGTTTTTTATTTCATATTTATCTTAGTAGGATTACATGATAAAAAATAGAAACTCCGCTTCTATTTTTAAAAAACAAATCTATTAACAATATATTATACCATAAATAATATCTATTTGCAGTTGTTTCATTTTTATTATAGCAATTATACCACTAAATACTAAAATCTCAAACATTTTTTATAGTATAAATTAAAATTGGCATTTTTTCATAAAAAAAGCGTCTACTTTCAAGCAGTACGCTTCAGTCTGTCAATAAATTTTTGTTTGCCACTCGAAAAACAAAATTTTTCCTTAAAGCTTTTGGTCAAGTTTTTCTATGCTTTCTGGAAAGAAAGTTTAGCAAAGAACTTTCATGTGAAACTAGTGTTTCGCTACTGCACATTGAAGTGAAATAGTTTTCTTTATCCTTCTTTTACTTCTCGTATTATTTCATTGGTATAAGCATTGATAGTATAGGGTTTTTCTTTTCCTAAAACATAAATTCTATAACAAGGAACAAGTTTTGCAACATTATCTACTTTTAAATCTTCCATTTCTTGAAAATCATACCCTAGTTCCATTTTTTGTATGGTTACAGTTTCATAAATTCCAGTTTCTTCTCTTTCTTTTTCCATCTCCACTAAAAAAGTAAGCAATGCTTCATCAGAAAAACAAATATCTTTTTTATCCCCTGTAAATCCTTCCGTATTATAATAATTTAAAGTAACATAGGAAATCCCTCTTTCTCCTACATACACCTCAAAACAATTTGCAAAAACATATTCCCCTTTATATTTTTGAAAAAAAGTTACTTTATAGCCACTTCTTATTTCTTGCACATTCCCTACTTCAAAATTTTCTACATTTTTTCCACTTAAAGAATTCATAAATTCCTCTGCTTCTTTTCTTGCTTCTGTTAGCGTAACTTTTTTAGCTTCTCGTGTTCCATTTAAAAAAGATAATTGCCCTTTATTTCCTTCCATTGTCAAGGTTTTGGTCTCACTTGTAATAATCGTTTTATTAAATTCTACAGTAATACTTGCCTCCTCTTGCTGAAAAAACTGATGTTTCATTTCATCCCTACTATAAATGGGTGCACTTAAAGAAAGCTTTCTCATAGGAGGAAATTTTGTCAAAATATCAGTATATAATATAATACGATTTTGAGAGAGAACTTGATAAATTGCTTTTTCTTGGCTAGAAGTTAATACATTTTCCTGATATTGTCGATAATTAAAAAATCCTAATACCACATTCATAAGTAAAAGCATAACAAGTAATAAATTTTTAACAGATTTCCATTCCAAAGTTCTCCCTCCTTTTCTCTTTATGTTTTTTTATCACTTACTGTTTTTCCAATATATAATTCATCATATAATTCTGTTATCCATTTCATGGTAACAGAAAAATTAGGTTCTACAAAATAAGCTAAATACATGTCTTCTACTTCTTTCACTTCTGCATTTTCATGGTTGATTTGATATTGTTCAATCGCTTGGTCGAGTGCTTCTAAAAATTCTACAGATATTTCTTTATCTTTACTATCAACTGCCTTAAAATTATGAGCATATCTTTTGTACTTTCTGACAGAATTTCCTCGGATAGAAAATTCAATCGCATGAGGCATTTCAAATTCTTTTTGAATTGCTTCAGAAAATAAAATAGGATAATTATCTATGGTATAATCAAAATAATATATCATTTCATTTCGATTAATTTCTACCCCAGATAAATAAACATCTGTTTCTAAGGAAATATCATTATTCATAAAATTTTTACAAATTTGATAACCAGTAGCAATATCTGTTGTTGCTTCTGTATCATATCTTTCATAACTATAATATTCTAAGATTCCCTTTGGATAATATCTTACCACTACAGTTTCATCGCTAAATACAAAAGTACCTGTTTCATCCACTCTATTCCAATCCGATTCTAAATTTTTGAAAAAACTATCTACAGAATTTTCTAAATAATAACGGTTAATACTGCCATCTTGCATAAAGGGATTCATTTCCATAACACTTCTATAAGGTAAGGTTTTTTCCTTCCACTGTGGCACAAATACACTGTCTTGAAATAGATTAAAGCCACTTTGTTTTGTAGAAACATAAGTTAAATAATTCTCTTTCGATTCCAACATAGAATATAGTGTTGTAGCAAAACGAGATTTCTCCATTGTAACACGGCAACTTTGTTCCAAATTTGTATTGATAAAGTAAATATTTGTTGTTCCATTGCTTGTTTTACTTGGTATAAGTGCAATATAGTTAAAATTTTTAATAGAAGGTACCAAAAATTTTTTACTATAATTTTGAAAATATTCTGTAACAGGGATAAAAGAATGATATTCTAGTAATAAACACCTTTCTTCTAAAATTGTTTCCCAATCAATTTCTTGTTTTAAGGTATCTGCTGTTCCTTGTGTTAATATTTCCTGTAATAAATTATCACTTTCTGATAAAATTGCTTCTTTTTCAATATCGCTTGCATATGCCACCGTATATTTTCTATTTCCACTGCCTATCACAAATTTACTAGGCAAAAGCAATGTCTTTTCTTCTGCCGTCACTTGTTTTTGTCCACCTAGACCAAAAACAGTATAAAAAAAGTTATGGCTTGCAGTATCCTCAAGCCATAACAATCCCGTTTGATAAACAGCAGCTATAACCAAAATAATAATGACAAAACTTTTCATTTTGTTGATATTCATTGATTTTCACCGCTTCTATATTTCATTTTTGCCCAATTACATTGTTAGCGATAGGTTTCTTGTGCTGCCGGGAATCGAAACTGTATTCTCCAATTCATTTTTAATCGTAATATTACGCCTTTTGACAATGGTTTCTCCACTGACTGTTTCGCATCCCTCTTTTGATGCTGTAATAGCTACAACATTCTCTCCAAGGCTTAATTCAACAGTCTGGCTAAAAATACCAGAAGCGCCGACTTCAATTTCAAAGCACGCATTCTCTGTCAACTCCCCATTGGCGTCTTTTGTACAAACACTGATTTCAATGGCAGTTCCTTGATTTGCGACACCTGCGATAATTTTAGAATCATCAAAGGTGGACTGTGTTTCCTTTGACATATCAATGCCACTTGTTACGGAAAGACCAAGTTCCTGCTCCGCCGTTTCAGCATCAAGAGGCCTTGCGTAAACAAGCACTGGTGCAAAGCAAAAAAGCATTACAACAATAAACGCGATAGAAAGTTTTTTCATTTCTAATTGGCCTCCTTAACTAAAATTTTTGTACCACGTACTCTACACGCCCCTATTATAACCTAGCAATGTTACAATTATGTTACAACGTGCTTACGTTTGAATTACATTAATCTGGCATCTATTCAAAGGATTGAAAACAAACATTAATTCATAAAAACCTTAAGGTTTTGTCTTCAACCAAAAGTAAATTTCTTCTTTATAAAAAAGCAAGTTAAAATATTTCGCCTTCCCAAGGTTCTTGTTGTGCTTTTGGAAACCACATTGTCATAGTAGTACCCTTTCCATATTCACTTTCTGCTGTTAGTCGTCCTCCATGACTTTCCATAATTTCTTTTGCAATAGCAAGTCCTAAACCAGTTCCACCCATAGCTCTGCTTCGTGCTTTGTCTACTCTATAAAAACGTTCAAAAATTCTTGGAAGGTCTTCTCTTTGGATTCCCATACCTGTATCTTTTACCATAATTTTATAATAATATGCATCTTCTCCTGTAGAAATACGAATTTCTGCTTTAGATAAACTATATTTAATAGCATTAGTAACAATATTATTGATAACTTGGCTGATTCTGTCCCTATCACCATATAATATAACATCTTTTTTTGCAGGCACATAATATAAACTTTGGTCTTTTGCTTCTGCATGGATTTTATTTTGACGTACTGTTTCTTCTAAAAAGGCGTTTAACGGAATTTCCGTAATATCCAGTTGTACTTGTTTACTGTCAAAACGGGAAAGTTGTAACAAATCCCTTACTAAAAATGCCATTCTATCTGCTTCACTATTGACAATATCTAAAAATTCTGTCGCAACTTCCCTGTCATCTAAGGCACCATCTAAAAGTGTTTCTGTATAACTTTTAATGGTAGTTAAAGGTGTCCTTAATTCATGAGATACATTTGCAACAAATTCTTTTCTCATATCATCCAGCTTTTTCTGCTCTGTAATGTCCTGTAACACCACAACCACACCTGCTATTTTTTCTGTTTCACTGGAATAAGGGGAGAAACTCGCATTAATAAAACGAGTTCCAACTGGAAAATTTACTTTTTGAGAGACTTCTGGTCCCATATCCAAATAAACGCCAGAATTAATGTCAAATTTTTTAATAAACTGAGAAAATGTTAAATGAAGTTCATCAACTTCTAGCATTTCCATGCTGGCAGTGTTGACATGAATCAACTCACCTTCTTTATCAAAAGAAAGAACACCATCTGTCATATTATGTAATATAATTTCCAATTTGTTTTTTTCTTTTGACATATCAGCCATATTTTTTTCCAATTTTGTTGCCATGTTATTAAAACTTGCCGTTAACTGCCCAATTTCATCATCACTTCGTACTTTTATTTTTTGATTTAAACTACCTTCTGCTAAATTTTTAGCACCTTTTGTCAATTCTAAAATAGGACCTGTCAACGTCTGAGAAAAAATAAACCCCATAATTGCCGCTAACAACAGGGCTAACATAACAGCAATAATAATTGTTTGTGTTGTTTGCCTTAGGCTGTTTTTCATATCAGTTGCATCTAATCTTGTAAATATGATATAAACAATCTCATCATTTGCATTTTTTACTGGAGTCGCATAACTCATCCATTCTTTTGCTAGCCAAAAGGAATCTGTATTTTTCTTACCAGTAGAAAAAGAAGAAACACCTGCCATTGCTGCAATAATAACAGAACTTTTGTAATCTTCATAGGGAGGTTGTAAATCGGTTGTGGAGGCAATCGTTTTTCCTTTTGCATCTAATATATTGCCTTGTATACCAATGGAATTAGAAACCGTTTTAAACAATTCTGATTGAAAATATTCTTCTTCTCCACCTGCAATCACTTGGTCATTTATTTTTTCGGCATATGATACTAATTCTTGTCTTGACTTGCTGATTTCAATGTTTCTTAAACTTAACAAAATATAGGTGCCACTTACAATCATTACCAAAAGCACTAAACCCAAATACATGGTAATCAGCTTCCATTTTAAACTTTTCATTTTTATTCAATCCCTTAACAATCAAAATAATAGCCCACGCCTCTTTTTGTTAATATGGTTGCTGGTTTTCCTGGGTCATCTTCAATTTTCTCTCTTAGACGTCGCACCGTTACATCAACAGTACGAACATCTCCAAAATATTCATATCCCCACACTTTTTCCAACAATGCTTCTCTTGAAAAAACCTGTCCCTTTTGCTGTGCTAAAAATTTAAGTAGTTCAAATTCCCGATAAGTTAAATCAACTACTTTTCCATCTTTTTGTACTTCATATCTATCTAAATTAATGACAATTCTGCCGTATTCCTGCTGATTTCCTGTAACAACAGAGGACTGTTTTTCTAATACTTCTAAACGCCTGAGATTTGCCTTGACTCTTGCGACAAGTTCCCGAATACCAAAGGGTTTTGTTACATAATCGTCCGCGCCTAACTCCAATCCTAATACTTTATCCACTTCTTCGGCTCTTGCTGTTAGCATAATGATAGGTGTTTGAAGTTTTTCCCTGATTTTTTTGCAAGTTTCGTACCCATCCATTTTGGGCATCATAATATCTAATAAAATAATATCTGGTTTTTGTTCAAAGGTTTTTCTAAGCCCTTCTTCGCCGTCCCCCGCTTTGATTACTAAAAAGCCTTCTTTTTTTAAATTAAAGGCAATAATATCTACAATATTTTTTTCATCATCTACAATCAATACTTTCTTTTGCAAAGTTGCACCTCCTAATTTGTTCTAAAAAACAAACTGATTTTATTATATTATACTAAAAACAAATAAAAATGTAAAATAAAAACACTACTTTCTTGAAAGAAAGCACAGCTTGTCAAAAAACTTTGAGGGCTAGCCCTCAAACTCTTAATTCTTTCTTGAAAGAATTAAGCAAAGAACTATACGAAACTAATGTTTCGCTAAAAAGATTGATTTTATCAGAAAAAACGCCAGTTTTTCCATAAAAGTTTTTTGTCCCACTTTTTTTTAAAAAAGTGGGGGTATGAGTGAAATCCGCAAAAAAAGACTTTATTGACAGACTGAGAAATGATACTATCATTATAAGGCTATTTTAATTTATTTATTTTTGTTTGAGATTTTATATATTATTTATTTTTAAACTAATTTTTATGCAGGTGTTGTTTTACACGATAAAAGCCTTTTTTTTTAATTTTTATTATGATAAAATAAAAAACAAATGGAAAAATCAATCATATAGGGAGAGCAGTTTTATGTCTTATACAGCACTTTACAGAAAGTTTCGTCCGGACAATTTTAACGGAATTGTAGGACAAAAACATATTGTCAAAACTATAAAAAATCAAATTTTAACAAATCGTGTTTCTCATGCATATCTTTTTTGTGGTACAAGAGGAACTGGGAAAACTTCTACTGCAAAAATAGTAGCAAGAGCAATCAACTGTCTTTCTCCAAAAGAAGGAAATCCTTGTAACAAATGTGAACTTTGCCGTGCTGCATTAGAAAATAGAAGCATGAATGTAATTGAAATTGACGCAGCTTCTAATAATGGTGTTGATAACATTAGAGAAATTAGAGAAGAAGTGAAATATCCTCCTACAGAAGGGCGTTATAAAATTTATATTATTGATGAAGTGCATATGCTTTCTACAGGTGCTTTTAATGCTTTATTAAAAACTTTGGAAGAACCACCAGAACACATTGTCTTTATATTGGCTACAACAGACCCTCAAAAAGTACCTGCTACTATATTATCCCGTTGTCAACGTTTCGACTTTCATCGCATTACAACAGAAGAAATTGCACAAACACTTTCTCATTATATGGAAATCGAAAACATTGAGGCAGAAAAAGAAGCGCTTTATTATGTGGCACGTTTGGGTGATGGCTCTATGAGGGATTCCCTAAGTATATTAGACCAATGTATTGCTTTTTATAGCGATGAAGTGTTAACATTAGACAAAGTATTAGATGTAGTGGGTGCTGTTGATAATAGTGTATTATATGAGATGACAGAAGCTATTTTACAAAAAAATGCTGTTCAAATCATGGATTTAATAGAACAGATTATGATACAGGGACGAGATATTAGTCAGTTTGTAATAGAATTAATAGTTCATTTTAGAAATCTCCTTATTTGCAACACAATAGAGAATGCTTCTATCATGCTAGATGTTTCTTCAGAGGAATACCAACAATTACAAACACAAGCACAAAAAATTTCAAAAGAAGAATGTATGTATTTGATTAAAATATTTTCTACATTACAAAATGACTTAAAATATGCCTCCAATGAAAGAATTTTATTAGAAGTGGCAATGTTAAAACTTTGTAGTATTACAGAAGAAAAAAATATAGATGGCATTTCTGCAAAATTAGCAGCAATTGAAAGAAAAATAGAAAGCGGAATTCCATTTTTACCATCTTCAGAACCTATACCAGTCCAACATATAGAAACAGTTCCTAAGATTAAACATCCTCTCATCCTTTCTCAAGACAGAAAAATCATCAAGGAAGGTTGGAAGGATATCATACAAGAAATAGAAACTCCTTCTGTCAAAAGTGTTTTTTCACAAGTTTCACTGGAATTTAAAGAAGAAACAGACCAAAATATTTATGTTGTTTGCCCTTTTCCAGCTTTACAAGACCTTGTCAAAAAAAATATGGATTTTTTACAGCAAAAAATAGAAGAACATTTTCATAAAAGTGTTTCTCTTTTTGTTATAACACAGCAAGAATACAACGAATGGTATAGATGTGTATATGGTGTAACAGAGCAAAAAACAGAAGAAGATGCAGAATTTGAAAGTTTAGTAGGCACTTATTTTCCAGAAGCAGAAATTCAGGAATAAAAGCAGTTGTATTATTATGCTCTTTCCTGTAAAATAGGTATCATATTATTTACTAGGAGGAAATCAATATGGCAAGAGGATTTAATGGTATGGGTGGCATGAATATGAACAATCTTATGAAGCAAGCCCAAAAGATGCAAAAACAAATGGTAGAAATGCAGGAATCATTAAATGAAAAAACATTAGAAATGACAAGTGGTGGTGGTGCTGTAAAAATTGTGATTTCTGGTAAAAAAGAAATACAATCTATTAAAATTGACCCTGAAGTGGTTGACCCCGATGATATGGAAATGTTAGAAGATTTAATTTTATCTGCTGTAAATGAAGCAATTCGTCAGGCAGATGAAATGTATACCACAGAAATGAGCAAAGTAACAGGTGGTCTTGGCGGTTTAGGCGGAGGCATGTTTTAAAATGTTGCAAAATAGAAAAAGTGTCAATTTATTTTGGCACTTTTTTGTTTTAATTTTAATAAAAAATTAATCTAATTTTATTGAAATAATGATGTTTTTTTGATATAATAATACTATCAAATATGATTTTATGAATAAAAGGAGGTTGTACTATGTATACAATACCACAAGAAATTATTGATGAATGTTTGTTACTCATCGGCTGAGGCAAAGGTAGAAAAAACCTTTGCCTTTCTTTTTTCCCTTTTTCTTTCCAGTCATTTCATAATGAAAAGTCCTTTTTATTATAGTATACTAAAGATATCATTGCAGGGGGGATATTTTTATGAAGACATTTAAAGAGGAGTACGAAACAGAAATTGAACCATATCTAAAACAAATTGATATTTTTTTAAAAACAAAAAAACCACCTTACTCTATTTCAAAAACTGCTGAATTGCTGCATATTCCTCAGTCGGAAATCGAACACATTATGCAAAAACAAAGGATAAAAAAGATTGACCAAACGACTTTTTTTGAGATTATGAAACATGGTTCTAGTACCTTGTGTCATATTTTTGCTAGAGAGTTGTATTGTGGTATTCCACAATATTATACTGCTGAAAATATCTCTTATATCTATAATTTAGATATTTCTACCGTGTTACAGGCATCTCAAAAAATGGGGGTTAACAAATTTAGTCCTGGCATCATCAAAACATTATTTCATTTTATACCAATTCAAAAGTAATACATAAAAAAAGTCCTTAGCATAAAGATACTAAGGGCTTTACTTATTCAAAAACTCTTTTGTTTTTAGTAGAAACTACATTCCTAATAACACTTTTCCCAAAAAATTAACAAAAACACAAAGAATAACTCCTATCATTGTTGGAAGCAAAAAAGAAACTGCTGTCCATTTTAGGCTTTTTGTTTCTTTGGCAACTGTCCAAAGGGTTGTGGCACAAGGAAAATGATTTAACGAAAACAAAATGGCACAAATTGCTGTTACCATTGTCCAACCATTACTTCTTAATATTTCCCCCAGTTCCACGATTCCAGAAGTTTCTACCAACATACCACTTTGACTATAGCACATTAATAAGATGGGTATAACAATTTCATTTGCAGGGATTCCTAAGATAAATGCTGCTAATATTGCACCACTTAACCCCATTACACTTCCCAAAGGTTCTAACCAATAGGAAAACAGTCCTAATAATGTCATATCTCCTACCATAATATTTTGCAATAACCATATTAACGCACCTGCTGGTACAGAAACACAAATCGCTCTCCCTAACACAAAAATTGTTCTATCCATAATACTTCTGATAATTACTTTTGCAAATTGTGGTTTTCGATAAGGAGGCAACTCTAAGGTAAAAGAAGAATCTACACCTTTTAATACAGTTGTTCCTAGTATACTAGATACAAATAAAGTAATAGCAACTGATAATAACAACACCAATATAACAAAAATTCCTGCTAGAAAAGGATTTCCACCTGCAAAAAAGATACTGGCAAGCATAATAATTGTTGGGAAAGCACAACCATTCTTATGGAAACTTTATTTTTCTACTAAAGCAGACAACACTGTTTTTAAATGGTCTATGTTTCTATTATAATCCTTTTGCTCTCCTGTAATTGCACAAGTATAATAAGCCTTATCTGTCTCTGCTATCACACAAAATGCTTTTGCAGTAGTATTATCTGTAGAATCGGAAACCAATTCCTCTGCCACTACATTTTTCATATTTTCCATACTATACTCTACTTTTTCGGTTTCTCCTAAAGTATACAATCCGGCTACAATAGAATTTGTTTGATAAAATTGCTGAAAACGTTCCAAGGAATCCAATCCCATGGTGTCCTGTGCTACCTCTCTATCATATCGCTGTATGGAAATAATAATGTCTCTTTCTTCATTAGAATATAATACAAGCATATCTCCATTACTTACACCTGTATCTTGTATCCATGTTGCTGGTAAGGTAATACTATAACTTTCATTTGTATTGCTATACTCTACTTCTGCTGTATCTTTTTGACATCCTACCATAAATACCATAATCATACTTAAAAAAAATAGGAAACATTTATTCATTTTCTATTCCTCCTCTCTTTTTTTTATTATAACATATCAAGTGTCATTATGGTACTTTTATCATCATAAAAAATATTGTAGTTCTATTCCATTCCAGACTCCCTTTTTGATTAAAAAACGAATCGCTTCCTGTTTTTGTTTGATTTCCATAAGATTCCATAATTTCACAAAAAATTGAATATTCATCCTTTCTTTCTGTAGTTTTACCAGATTCTCTATATACTCTAATAAGTATTTCTCTGTCTGAAAATCTGTTTCTTTTCCTGCTAAATTCTGCATAGTACAACTTTTCCCTTTTAATTTATTTTTGCAAATATAATCAAACATATAACTATTTCTTTTTTTGGGCTGCATTTTCTCGCCACAGTTTCCACAATACAATATTCCAGACAAAAGAGCATAATCATTTTCTGTCTTTTGTTTTTTTTTGTGTCTTTCAAAGTAATTTTGTATACTGACCCATAATTCTCCTGATAAAATTCCTTCTTGTTTTCCTAATGCTACAATCCAATGTTCTACACCTTGTCTTGGTGCTGATTTTTTACTATAGTTTCTTTTGTTATATACCATCAAACCATATTTATCAGAGCATTCTTTTTCAGAAAAAGTAACTTCTGCACCTTTTTTACAAAAATACTCCCTAGCTTTTTGGTCTGCTTTACAATAAACAGGATTTGTTAATATCTCTTTTAATGCCATTAATGAAAAACAATTTCCTTGCCGAGAGTAAATTTTTTCTTCTTCTAATTTTCTTTTGATAGCAGAAAGACTATAATATTCTAAAAATAGAACATATATTTTTTGAACAATTTTCATTTCTTGCCTCTGCTGTACTAAATGACAATAAGAATGTCCATTTTCTGATACCCTTACAGATACAAAGCCTAAAGGAAAAGTTCCACCTAACCAGTATCCTTTTTTTGCCAAATAAAACATATTATCTTTGACACGTTCCCCTATGGTTTCCCTTTCCAGTTGTGCAAAGACAGAAGCCATATACATCATGGCTCTTCCAGTTGGTGTTGAGGTATCAAATTGCTCTTGCACACAAATAAAAGCAATATTCCATTTTGCAAGTTGCTCTATCAATAAAGCAAAATCTCCCACATTTCTGCTGATTCTATCCAAACGATAACAGACAATATAATCTAATTTCTTTTGCTCTGCTGTTGCAAGCATAGATTGAAACTGTGGACGGCATCTATTTTTTGCAGAATACCCTTCTTCTGCAAAAATATGTACCCCATGATTTTCTCCAAAACGATTTACAATATATTTTCTACAATGGTCTATTTGATTTTGTATAGATTCCCCCTTTCCTGTTTGCTTTGATTTCCGACTGTAAATAGCAAATTCCATATTATTCCTCTTTTTTCTTGTTTTTTTCAATATATGTCTAAAATATAAAAATCTGAATAAATTTTAGTTGACAAAAGAAAGGACTTGCTAATACAATGGTAACAATTATATCTATTTTTGAAAGGAGAACACTTATGTATTCTGAAAATACATTTCATGGCAGTCAAAACTATGTAGCTTCTCAAGAACTTATGGGAGCTGTAAATATTGCTATGGCATTACAAAAACCATTATTAATTAAGGGAGAACCAGGTACAGGTAAAACAATGTTAGCAGAAGCAATTTCTCAAGCATTGGGTAAAAAATTAATTATATGGAATATCAAATCTACTACAAAAGCACAAGATGGTCTTTATGTGTATGATGTCGTGCAAAGATTATATGACAGTCAATTTGGAAATCAAGGTGTTGATGATATTGCAAAATATGTAAAATTGGGCAAATTGGGAGAAGCTTTTTCTTCTGAAGAACAGGTTATTTTATTGATTGACGAAATTGATAAAGCTGACTTAGAATTTCCTAATGACTTGCTTTGGGAACTAGACAAAATGGAATTTTATATTCCAGAAACAAAAGAAACCATTTGCGCAAAACATCGCCCTATTGTTATTATTACTTCTAATGCAGAAAAAGAATTGCCAGATGCTTTTTTAAGGAGATGCATTTTCCATTATATTGCTTTTCCATCACAAGATTTAATGGAAGAAATTGTAAATGTTCATTTTCCAAATTTAGATACTCATATGTTAAAACAAGTTATGGAAGCTTTTTACTGGATTAGAGGGCTTTCTGCTATTCAAAAAAAGCCAAGCACTTCAGAAGTATTAGACTGGATACAAGCGCTTCAACTAGGTGGTATATCGGAACAAAAAATAAGAAGTGAAATTCCTTTTGCTGGCGTTTTGCTCAAAAAAAATGAAGATTTAGACACACTGGAAAAATATAAAGGATAAGGAGTGTGGCAAATATGTTTGGCTCCTTTTTTTACCTTCTAAGAAAACGAGGACTTTCTGTTTCTCTGAATGAATGGATGACATTAATGGAAGCATTACAAAAAGGTCTCCATCATTCCAGTTTTACTGGCTTTTATTATCTTTGCCGTGCAATTCTTATCAAAAGCGAAACAGATTTTGACCGTTTTGATGGTGCGTTTTTAGAGTATTTCAAAGATGTAGAATTAACACAAGAATTACCAAAAGAACTATTGGATTGGTTAGCTAATCCTAAAGAAAAGCCAAAAGATACCTTTGATATGGACAGAGCAATGGAAAATGAATATCTTTCTACAGAAGAAATCCAGAAAATGTTTTTAGAACGTTTGGAAGAACAGAAAGAAGAACATAATGGTGGTAGTTATTGGGTCGGAACAGGTGGTGTTTCTGTATTTGGCAATAGCGGATATAGTCCCAAAGGGATTCGTGTTGGTGGTGTTTCCCGCTATAAAACAGCTTTTCAAGTAGCTGGAGAACGAAACTTTAGAGACTTCCGTAATGACAATACTTTAGATACAAGGCAATTTCAAATAGCATTTCGTCAACTTCGCCAATTTTCTACACGTATTGATGCACCAAAAACGGAATTTGACATTGACAATACTATACAAGAAACCTGCAACAATGCTGGCAAATTAAAAATTGTTTATCAAAAACCAAGACGAAACACCGTAAAAGTGCTTTTATTAATGGATTCTGGTGGTTCTGTAGAATACTACAGTCGTCTTTGCAGTGCATTGTTTCAGTCTGTTAGTAAGTCAAAACATTTTAAAGATTTAAAAGTATATTATTTCCATAATAGCATTTATTCCAAAGTTTATACAGAACCCAGTTTACGTCCAAAACTTGCTGTGGATACCAATTGGATATTACAAAACATTGGTAGCGAATATAAAGTCATTCTTGTTGGAGATGCCATGATGGAACCTTCTGAATTGCTGTCTGGTAGTTATTATAGTTATGGTGTACGAGACAGTGTGCCGGGTATTGAATGGTTCCAACGTTTTAAGCAAAAATACCCTCATATTATATGGCTTAATCCTGCAAAACGTCCCCAGTGGAGTAGTTATTGGTCCCATACGTATGATGTTCTTGCAGACCTTTTTCCAATGTATCCCCTTTCTGTAGACGGCTTGGAGGAAGCTCTTAAAAAATTACTTGTTTCACGATAAAAAACCTTAAAATCTTGAGCGTGTTACACTCCAACTCTCCCTTCTTTCTTGAAAGAAAAAAGCAAAAAATGTTTAGCGGAAACTAGCCGACCGGAGTAACGCGTAGACTGAACAAAGTCCAAAGTTTTGTATTTATCAACAGGCTAAAACAAAAATTAACTTTTTTGTTTATCAATAAAAAATAGTTACAAACAATGAGGAGGTATAATTATGAACGCAATTATTTTTGATGTAGATGGTACTCTTTGGGATTCCTGCCAAGCTGTTGCAAATGCTTGGAACACTGTTTTTAACAGATACAAAGAATTAAATGGTAAAACCGTAACAGCAGAAGTTGCCAAAAGTTTTATGGGCAAAACATCAGAGGAGATTTTTAGCACTCTCCTTCCTGATTTAGAAACACAAAAAATGCTTTCTATTATGGAAGAATGTGGAAAAGAAGAAGAAGTGGAAATTGCAAAAAATGGTGGAAAACTTTTTGACAACCTAGAAAAAACATTACAAATTTTATCCCAAAAATATGATTTGTATATTGTAAGTAACTGCCAAGCAGGCTATATAGAAGCATTTTTTGCTTATCATAAATTAGGAAAATATTTTAAAGACTATGAAAATTCTGGCAGAACAGGAAAACCCAAAGGTGAAAACATTAAAATGATTATTGAAAGAAATGCCATTCAAAACTCTTTTTATATTGGAGATACACAAGGAGATTATAACGCAACAAAAGTTGCAGGAATTCCTTTTTTATATGCAAAATATGGATTCGGTAGTGTAGATACAGAAGTCCCATTTATTAACTGCATAGAAGAACTTCCAGAAAAAGCAGACAGTCTATTTGCAAATATGGCATCATAAAATAACAAAAAAAGGAGTTTTTATGTCTTCTAAAAACAAAGCTCAAAAAATTAAAATTTCTTCTTTCACTCCAAAACAACAAGCGGAGTTTTTACAACGTTGTGACAAACTATATCATTTTATGCTTCAAAAAAGCCACAAAAAATTGCCATAACAATGGTGGTGCTAATCTGCCATTGCATGGCACAAAATTATTGGTTAATATGGCAATCAATCGTTCTCTAGGCGAATTGATAATACGGCAGGCTGTCACACCAGCAGAATTACATCCAAAGCCCATACACATGGTCAAAGCTTGTTTCCCATGTGTATGGGCTTTTTGAAATAATCCATCCATATGGAAGGCAATTCTAGGTAAAAGCCCAAAATCTTCCAATATTGTAAAGAAAGGAAAAAAAATTGCCATAGGTGGCAACATCACTGCAACTACCCAGCTTACTGTTAAAAAAATACCATCTTTTACAATTCCATAAAACCAATCTGGAACAGCACACCATTTTAAAAATACTCCCAACTTTTCTCCTACATTCCAAAATAATTCCATCAATACATTAGAAGGCACATTTGCTCCTACAATCGTAATCCAAAAAATAAGTCCCAATAAAGCCAGCATAACAGGGATTCCAGTTTTTTTAGAAAGAAAAATATTATCTAAAAAGCGCTCTCTTTTTTTTGCTTCTTCTGTCTTTTCTGTAACTACTTCTTTTGCAATCTCTTGGCTTCTTTTTAAAAAAGTAATACTTTTTTCTTCTTTTAATTTTTCTTTTGTATCTCCTTTTTTTGTTAAAAATACTTCCTCTGCTTCTTGCCTAGCTAATAATTCCTGCATTTGTATCAAATCTAATTTACTGCAAAGCATTGTTAAAAACCAATTATCTCCTTCTAATACTTCCATAGCAAAATATTTTGGTACAATTCCTTCTGGTATAATATGTTTTATTTGTTTTAAAAAATCGTTCCATATCTTTTCCATTTTTTCAGAAAAAATCGTTTTGTTTGGAGAAAAAATAATTTTTCCATTTGCAGCATCTATAATTGTTTTTTTAAGTTCTTCTATTCCTTTTCCAGCTCTTGCACTTGTACAAATCACGGGAATCCCCAGTTTTTCTGATAATTTTTTACTGTCTACAATAATTCCTTTTTTTTCTGCTTCATCCATTAGATTAATACAAAGTATTACGCGCTCTGTTAATTCTAATATGTGCAACACTAAAGTTAAATTTCTTTCTAATGAAGTAGCATCTAACACAACAAGCATAATATCTGTTTTTGCAGAACAAATAAATTCCTTTGCACAGCATTCTTCTGCACTATCTGAAAAAAGAGAATAAATACCTGGTAAATCATAAACAATACAATGCATTCCCTCTAAAAAAAAACTACCTTTTGTATTTGTTACTGTTTTACCAGACCAATTACCTGTATGCTGTTTTAAGCCTGTTAAATGGTTAAATACTGTACTTTTTCCTGTGTTAGGATTTCCAGCTAAGCCAATAATGACTTCTTTATTTTTTGGGGACATATTCTCTCATCTCCCTTACCCATATATTTTGTGCATCTTGCTGTCTTAACGCAATTAGAGTTTGTTTTACTTCATAAACTTTGGTACCTCCTCCCCAACATTCATAAAGTGGTGTTACAATACTCCCTGCGTAAAATCCCATATCATAAAGCCGTAATTTTTGTTTTTCTTCTGCTTTAATTTCCACAATACAATATGGTATTGTATTGATACTATTCTGTAATGTTTTCATAATTTCCCTCTTTCTACTTCCTGCTGTTTTCAATATACGATAGAATGTTGTAGTATGTGCTTGACCTTTTCAAAACATCTTTCAATTTTAAAAAAAATGTGATATACTACCATATCAATAATTGTCAGAATAGAAATGGAGCATAGAATAATGGCTTTTTCAATAGAATCTGTAGAATCTCAAACAACACAAATTTCAAATATTTTTATAGATGAGTATATGCCCAAAGCACATCCACCTTATGTTTTGGTCTATTTATATGCTTATTGTCACATTTCAAACGGTGACACTTCTTTAACCAATCGGTCTATTGCAGAAGCACTTGACCTTTTAGAAAGTGATGTCATAAAAAGTTGGAAATATTGGAAAAAACAGGGTTTAATAAAATTATCTGAAGATGGAAATATCCATTTTTTAACAGTTCAATCAAAAAAGAACCCCATAAAGCAACAAGAACAACAAAGCATGTATCATAAAACAGATAGTACTTCTCCTCAATATACACCAGAAGAAATACTAACTATTAGCAAAAATAGTCCTACTGCAAAAAAATTGTTTTCTTTAGCAGAATATTATTTAGGAAGAACATTGCAATATGAGGATATGACAACCATATTAGGATTTAATGAGTGGTTACAATTATCTTTGGAAGTAATCAAACTTCTTTTTTCCTATTGCACAGAAACCAAACATTATCACTTAAATTATATTGAAAAGGTAGCAATTAGCTGGGCAAATGATGGAATTACTACACCAGAACGCGCTTCAGAATATATCAAACTACATCAAAGTGGCTATAAACAAATTATGCGGGCACTTGGGCAAAGTGGACGTATGATTACTCCTGTAGAAGAAGAATATGTAAGAGTATGGACTTCAGAATACCATTTTAGTATAGAAATGATACTAATTGCTTGTGAAAAAGCAATTTTACAAACTGGTGGAAGTGGAAAAACATTCAAATATGTTCATAGTATATTAAAAAATTGGTATGAAAAAAAAATTCATACACCAGAAGAAGTAGAAATTGCAGATAAAAATTTCCAAGCTTCAAAGGAAAATAAAAAAGTAGAACCAAAAACAGAACAGAAAAAAATCTACAAAAATACCACTGTTAAGCAAAATCGTTTTGTAAATTACGAACAAAGACAATGGGATTTTGAAGAACTAGAAAGACTAGCCAGAGAACGTCTCAAAAAAAGTTAACAAGGGAGGGAAAAGGATATGTCTAAAAAAGCTAAATTATATAAAACCGTTTTACGGGAATATGAAGAAACTCGTACTCAAAACGAACATGAACTAACAAAAAGAAGGAATGAAATTTATCATATTTGTCCTCGTATTGAAGAAATAGAAAAAGAGATTTCTTTAACCAGTATTCGAATTGCTTGTATGGTACTACAAAAACCAGAAGATAGTCAACTTCTTTTAAAAAAATTGCAAAAGGCTATTTTAAAACTAAAACAAGAAAAAAACAATCTTCTTGATGATTTAGGTTTTTCTGAAAATGCCCTTCAAATCAACTATCATTGCAAAAATTGCAAAGATACAGGTTATATTGATAATGTCCTCTGTTATTGCATGAAGCAAAAATTAATTGACCTTGCATATGACCAATCTAATATTAAAGAAATTGTAGCATATGAAAATTTTGATACCTTTAATTTAAAAAAATATGACAGAGAAGAAAACAAACAAGAAGGTTGGTCTCCCTATGAAAACATGCAAAAAATTTTTAATACCTGTCAAACATTTTGTGATGATTTTGATATAACATTTAAAAATCTATTTTTATATGGTGGGACAGGGCTTGGAAAAACATTTTTATGTAACTGTATTGCAAAAGAATTGTTAGATAAAGGAAAAACCGTATTATATATGACAGCGGGACAACTTTTTGATGCCATTGAAAAGCAACAATTTAACAATGAAGATTTAGAAGAAAAAGAAGATATTATGGAGGATTTGCTTACAGTAGATTTATTAATCATAGATGACTTGGGAACAGAATTTAGTACCATACTTTCCAGTGCAAAACTATTCCATATTATTAATACCAGAATGTTAACCAAAAAACAAATTGTAATTTCAACTAACCTTTCACCAAATAAGTTAATTGACCAATATTCTGACAGACTTGTTTCTCGTATTGTAGGAAGCTATATTATATTAAAATTTTTTGGAAATGATATTCGCCAAAAAAATCAAGAAAACAGTATTTAAAAGAAAGAGGGATATTATGGAAATCAAACATTTTTTACTTGCTTCTTGTTCACTTACAACATTGCGACATATTGCAGAAGCACCAATATTTCAATTAACACATAATGTTATGGAAAGTTATTCTAAAACAGCACAAGATTTTTGCCGTGCTTATGGGGAACTTTGTGGCTATATTTTTGAACATAAGGATTTATCTCATTTGTTTTATGAAGAATTAGTATATGATAACAACATTTTTGCGTATTTAAGCTGCAAAAAAACTTTTGAAGAAATACCAGAACACATTAAATCCTCTGTATCTTTTGATATACAAGTGTTGGAAACCGTTTCTTCTATCACTGGTGACATTTTAATTGAAGAAGCTGTCAAAACATTTCCAAAAGAAAGTGCATTTTTACATACATTACCACGTTTCCCAAACTCTGCACAACTTCCTGTAAAAGATGCTTATTCCCTTTATGAACTTTATCAACAAAAAGGGTATGGCTATTTTGCAAGAGGAACCGCCTTTACTGTAGAAAAGGGTGAAATTATCCTTTTACCTCAAGCAGACAGTATTCGCCTTTCTGACTTAAAAGGATATGAAAGACAAAAAAGAGCCATATTATCAAATACGCTTTCTTTTTTACAAGGAAAATTAGCAAATCATATTTTACTATATGGAGATAAGGGTACTGGAAAATCTTCCACTGTAAAAGCAGTGGTCAACGAATATACAAAAGAAGGATTAAAAATTATAGACCTTTCTATGGCACAATTAAAATATTTTCCCAAAATCTGTGAAGCTGCTGGGGCAAGTCCTTTCAAGTTTATTCTTTTTTTAGATGATTTAACATTCCAGCAAGAAGATGAAACCTTTACAGCACTAAAGGCATTTATTGAAGGTGGTGTTGCTGGGAAACCAGAAAATATTTTAATTTATGCCACTTCAAACCGTCGCCATTTAGTCAGAGAAACCATATCAGAACGCATGACAGATAATGAAATCCATTTAAGGGATACTATGGAAACTGCTGCTTCTCTTTCTGACAGGTTTGGGTTAGAAATTACATTCTCTGTACCAGATAAAGAAGAATACCTTGACATTGTAGATAGCCTTGCAGAAGAATATGGCATTGATTTAGAACAAAAAGAACTACATATGCTTGCAGAACGGTTTGCTTTAACAAGAGGAGGTCGCTCTCCCAGAACAGCAAGACAATTTATAAAATTACAGGTATCTGAAATGGCAATGGAATAAAAGGGCAACTTTTAGGGGAGGGAAAAACATGAACAAGCAAAAAGAAAAAATATTATATTTAGAAATGATTCGAATTGTAGCAATTTTTTCTGTTATTTTACTACACTGCAATTCACAATTTTTTACAAATTCAAACATATTTGGAACAAATATATGGTGGTTTACCAATGTCATCAATGCAGTTTCTCGTTTTGGTGTTCCTTTGTTTTTTATGATAAGTGGTTATCTGTTGCTTACCTCCACAACAGCAGATAATCTTTCTTTATTTTATAACAAGAGACTTCTTAAAATACTGCCACCTTTTTTAGTATGGAGTTTTATCTATTATTGTGATAACTGTATTACTTATCATATTCCTTTTCGGATACAACATTTGTTTCTTAACTTTGGAACACAAAATATTGTTTACCATTTTTGGTATTTATACACGATACTATTTTTTTATTTATTGACACCCTTTATTAAAAAAATTATTAATCAGTGTAATAAAAAAGAATTATACTTTTTTTTGTTTCTTATTCTATTACCTACTACCATTTCTCCTTTTTTTAATAGATTGATGCAAAGATGGTGTTTTTTCTTTCCCATGGTCATAGATGGATATTGGGGATATTTTTTATTGGGCTATTTATTAGGTACTTTTTCTATTACAAAAAAACAGCGATATCTTTTATATTTTATTGCCTTACTTTGTGTATTTGCTGCCATATTGGGAACACATAGAACATCATCTTCATCTCAAATCGATACCTTTTATACAGGTGGGTATCAATATCATGCTTTTATTATCTCTGCGGCTATTTTTGTGTGTTTCAAGCAGATAAATATTAAAAATAAATTGCTTATCCATAGTATTACTACCTTAGGTAATTTATCTTTTGGTTTATATTTATGCCATGTATTAATTATTGAAAAATTAAGTATATTACTACCACTTTCAGAAATACATACACAAATTATTTGTTATAGTTTGATTACTTTTGTTGTTGGTTATATTATCATATATCTTATTTCAAAGATAAAAATTTTAAACAAAATACTAATGTAATCAAAAAACTATTTTTGTTATTTTAAATGACTTTCTTATATGGATATAAAATAATAAAAGTTGTGATTATCACAACAGAGTCAGAAGTATGACTAAAATTTATAATATCTATTCCTGAAAGTTTAAGGATACTATGTTACAGAAAAATATAAAAGTAGCACAAAATAATATTGAGAAGGAACTTTCCTATTAAGTAAAAAGTTCCTCCTTTCTTTTTTATTATATCATTCTGCTTTTCTATCTCTTGTCATAAGTTGTAATACTGCTTCCCTTACATTTTTCCCATAAAAAAGCACCTGATTAATTTCTTCTGTAATTGGCATAGATACATGATATTTTTTCGCTAATTCACAAGCTGCTTGTACCGTATTAATTCCTTCCACTACCATTTTTACCTCCGCCAATGTTTCTGCAAGGGATTTCCCTTGACCAAGTAAAATACCTGCTCGTCTATTTCTGGAGTGCATACTGGTACAAGTTACAATTAAATCTCCAATACCAGAAAGTCCAGCAAAAGTTTCTGCTTTTCCTCCCATAGCAATCCCTAAACGAGTCATTTCTGTCATACCTCTTGTCATCAATGCCGCTTTTGTATTATCTCCAAAGCCTAGACCATCTGACATGCCTGCTGCCAAAGCCATAATATTTTTAAGAGCTGCACCAATTTCTACCCCAATCATGTCATGATTGGTATATACTCTAAAATTCGGATTCATAAACTCTTTTTGTATCATTTTTGCAATATCCGTTTCTTCTGTTGCAATGACACAAGCAGTCGGAATTTGTCTGCCAACTTCTTCCGCATGGCTTGGACCCGATAATACACAAGGATGACAATTTGGCAAACATTCCTTAATAACTTCTGATAGTCTTAACAAACTACCTTGTTCCAAACCTTTTGCAACATTGACAACAATAGTATCTTTTTGAAATAAATCTGCAAATCTTGTCATGGTTTCTCTTACTGCACGAGAAGGAACTGCAGAAATTACAATTTCTTTGCCCGATATTGCTTTTTGTGCATCTGTTGTAACATCAATATTTTCTCCTAACAATACCCCCGGCAAATATTGTTTATTTTCTTTTGTTTTTTTCATGGTTTCTACTGCTTCTGTATTTCTTGCCCACATTGTCACATCATGACCATCTTGTTCTAACATTACTGCTAAAGCAGTTCCCCAACTTCCGGCACCAATCACTGCAATTTTTTTCATAAAATGCCTCCTTTCTTAAAACCTTAACCACCTGTTTCAAATATTTCTTTCTACTTTTTTTGCTCCTAATTTATTTTCATTTCCTGCCAAAAGTCTAGCAATATTTGCTCTATGCTGATACAATGCCAATGCTGCTAAACTAATTGCTATCAAGGTACCCTCCAAAGGAAATCCTACCTTAAATAGTACAATCGGTATCATAACCGCAAAGGACATAGAGCCAAGTGAAACATATCTTGTTGCAGCAATACAAATGATTCCAATGCCAAATGCAAACGTTGGTAAATACCATGTTGTCATACTCAAGCATAAGACAAGCCCTATCATACAAGCAATTCCTTTTCCTCCTTTAAAATTCAAATAAAAAGGAAAATCATGTCCTAATATCACACCAACACAACCATATAACCCTGCTAATTCTATGTTTTTAAAAAGTATTTTACACAATAAAAAACCTGCTACTGACTTTAAGATATCACATACAAAGGTAATTGCACCTGCTTTTTTTCCTAAAACACGTAAAGCATTTGTTGTTCCTAAATTACCACTACCATGTTGTCTTAAATCAACGTTTGAAATTCTCCCCACTAAATAAGCAGACTGTAAACAGCCAATACCATAGCCTAACAAAATACAAATAACCCGAAACATCCTTTTTTAATCCCCTTTTCCTTTTTCTCTCACAATAAAATGTATAGGTGTTCCTACAAATCCAAATGCTTCCCTTAATTGATTTTCAATATATCTTCGATAGGAAAAATGAAATAGCTCCCTATCATTCACAAAAATAACAAAAGTAGGTGGTTTAATCGAAACTTGTGTCATATAGTATAATTTTAGTTGACGTCCCTTGTCTGCTGGAGGTTGTTGCATTGCGGTTGCTTCTATCAAAACATCATTTAAAACCCCTGTGCTAATACGTAAAGCATGATTTTGATGCACTGTTTGTATCAACTCTAACATTCTGTTAATCCTTTGTCCTGTTAAAGCAGAAATAAATACTCTTGGTGCATAAGGCATATATGCTAACTCATTTCCAATGTCTTTTAAATACTGATTCATTGTTTTATCATTTTTTTCAATAGAATCCCATTTATTGACAGCAACAATCGCAGCACGACCTCTTTCATGTGCAATGCCTGCAATTTTGGTATCTTGGTCTGTAATTCCCTCATTTGCATCAATCAATAAGATAGCAACATCACATCTTTCTACCGCAGCCACCGCACGAATAATACTGAAGCGTTCAATTTCCTCTTTTATTTTACTTTTTCTTCTCATACCCGCTGTATCAATAAAAATATATTTTTGTCCATCAATTTCGATAGGACTATCAATAGCATCTCTTGTTGTACCTGGAATATTACTTACAATTAATCTATCCTCTCCTAATATTTTGTTAATCAAAGAAGATTTTCCAACATTTGGCTTACCAATAATTGCAACCTTAATGACTTCATCTTCCTCATCCTCCTCTATTTCTTCTGGAAAATAAGAAATGACTTCATCTAACATGTCTCCAAGTCCTAAAGCTTGCCCTGCTGAAATCGCAATCGGGTCTCCAATTCCTAATTCATAAAACTCATAAATATCCATACTATCACGGTCAATACGGTCTACCTTGTTGACAGCAAGTACAACAGGCTTTTTGGTTTTTCTAAGCATATTTGCTACCTGTTTATCATCATCTGTCATACCTGCTTTTACATCTGTTACAAATAAAATTACATCTGCTGTTTCAATAGCAATTTCTGCTTGCTGCAAAATTTGTTTCAAAATAATATCTTCTGCACCAATTTCCATGCCACCTGTATCAATCAAGGTAAATTTTCGTCCTGTCCATTCTACATCTGCATAAATTCTATCTCGTGTAACACCCGGCGTATCTTGTACAATAGAAATTCTTTCTCCTGCCAAGCGATTAAAAAGGGTAGACTTTCCTACATTGGGTCTCCCCACTACTGCTACAATTGGCTTCATTCTTTTTCCTCCAAATCTAATAGATTATAAAGTAATGCTTTTCCTGTATTTTTTGTTATCTTAATTGGAATATGCAATACTTTCTCTATATCTTCTATTTCAACATTATCTAAAAGCATGGTTGTATCATTTCTTAAAAGATTTTCTGGTAAAAGCAGATAACTACCTAATTCTTTTCCTGTCAACTGCTTGATAATATCTTGTCCTGTCAAAAGCCCAGAAACAGTAATTTCATCTCCAAAAAAATCATTATGGATAGCATAAACATTAATCTTCCATTCTGGATACTTCATCATTACCTTATCACATAACTTTTTTATCAAAGGATAAGCTGCTTCTCCTGTTGCAACAGAAACAATATTTTGCTTTTGTTTTGGGAAAGGGTGTTCTTTTAATGCTTGTGCAAACTCTGCTTCTAAAAGAGCAAGCATACCTACCCCATTTTCATATTGTGTAAAATCTTCATAAGTCTCACAAGAAGGTAAGTCATATTCTGCTTTTAAATAAAATTCATCTGATAAAAAGACAAAAGAAGTTCCAATGGTTCGCTTTAACTTTTTTTGCCATTCCTCCACTTGTAAGATAACTTTTTGACTTTCTTGTTTATCAAAGGGTATCATAGGATACAAATTTTCTCTATACTTTGTTAAACCAATTGGCACCACAGACATACTTTTTGCATGAGGAAAAAAAGCAGCACAATCTGCAATGGTTTTATCTAAAATTGTTCCATCATTGATTCCTCTGCAAAGAACAACCTGCAAATTCATTTCAATTCCTGCATTCGCTAATCTTTCCATAACCTTTAAAACTTTATCCGCATGAGGATTTTTCAGCATTTTTTTACGCAGTTCTAAATCTGTTGTATGAATCGAAACATTAATCGGGGAAAGATGGTAAAATATAATATGGTTAATATCTTCTTCTGACATATTTGTTAATGTCACATAATTTCCTTGTAAAAAAGATAAACGAGAATCATCATCTTTAAAATAAAGGCTTTCTCTCATTCCTTTTGGTAATTGGTCTATAAAACAAAAAATACATTTATTTTTACAGCTTTTTGCGTGGTCCATCAAGCCACTTTCAAAAATAATACCAATATCCTCATTTTCTTCTTTTTCGATTTCTGCAATATATTCTTCTCCATTTATAGTACGTATTGTGAGCTCTACATATTCATCTTGTATCAAATAACGATAGTCAAAAACATCTTGTACCATTTGTCCATTGACCGCTAATAGGATATCTCCTGGCTCTAAGCCTATTTCTTGCGCAATGCTATCCTTTTCTATTTTAATAATGACATTTTGTTTTAATTCCATAAAAATGTCCTTTCCTTATAAAAGATTTTTCCATTCTTCTTCTTTAAATCCTAACAAAATCATATCATCTGTTACAACAATCGGACGTTTTACAAGCATACCATTGGTTGCTAATATCTCATATTGTTGTTGTTCTGTCATATCTTTTAATTTGTCTTTTAACCCAAGCTCTTTATAAACATTACCACTAGTATTAAAAAATCTTTTTAAGGGTAAACCGCTTTTTTGATGCCATGTCTTTAATTCTTCTTTATTGGGATTTTGTTTGGTAATATCCCTTTGTTCAAAAGAAATACCATTTGATTCTAACCATTTTTTTGCTTTTTTGCAAGTGCTGCATTTTGGATATTCTAAATATAACATTATTTTCTCTCCTTTAATTTTTATTTTTCTTTTATTATACCTTATATTTCTACTGTAAAAAATAAAAAAATTTAGATTATTTAACAGAATGAAAAAAAGTTTATTGATTTTTATAATTCTATGCCTTACAATAAAATTAGTTTTATTCTATTTTCACAAAAACATACAGGAGGGATACTATGAAAATCGTCATAATGGAGCCTTTAGGCATTACAACAGAAAAAGTAGAGGAAGCTGCAAAAGCAGTGAAACAAAAAGGGCATCAAGTAATTTATTATGAAACAAGAACAGAAAATACAGCAGAGTTAATCGAAAGAGGAAAAGATGCTGATATTATTATTATTGCAAATTTACCTTTCCGCAAAGAAGTAATCGAACATTGTCAAAACTTAAAACTGCTTTCTGTAGCCTTTACTGGTGTGGACCATATAGATATTGACTACTGCAAACAAAAAGGAATTACTGTATGTAATGCAGCAGGATATTCTACAAATGCAGTTGCAGAATTAACATTCGGTTTAGCTATTTCCGTATTAAGAAATATTCCAGCTTGTAATGATGTGACAAGAATAGAAGGGACAAAAGCTGGTCTTGTTGGCTCTGAACTTTATGACAAGACATTTGGTGTTGTTGGCACTGGTGCCATCGGTACAAAGGTTGCTTTGATTGCAAAAACATTTGGCTGTAATGTCATAGCATACAGCAGAACAAAAAAAGAATCTGTAGTCCAAGCTGGTATTACTTATGTATCTTTAGAAGAATTACTTCAACAAAGTGATATTGTATCCCTTCATGTTCCTTTTAATGATGCAACAAAGGGCTTGATTGGAAAAGAACAACTTGCATTGATGAAATCAAATGCTATTCTTTTAAACACAGCAAGAGGTGGCGTTGTTGATAACCAAGCGTTAGCAGATGCTTTAAATGCAGGAAACATTGCAGGTGCTGGCATTGATGTATATGAAATGGAGCCACCCATTCCAAAAACACACCCACTTGTTTCTGCAAAACACACTGTATTGACTCCTCATGTTGCTTTTGCTTCTCATGAAGCACTTTATACAAGAGCATTGATTGTATTTGACAACATTATAAAATGGGAAGCTGGCACACCACAAAACTTACTTTCTTGAAAGAAAGTAAGCAAAGAACTTTTATGCGAAACTTCCGTTTCGCTGCTGCACAATGAAGTTGAATGGCTATATCAGTTGAACAACAACACAATACCATTTGTTAAAATTGTGAGTCTATCCCATTTATAAAACATAAAGTTTTTAGTCAAGTTTTAAAAATTAGGGAAAGACAATAAGCAAAGAACTTTTGTGCAAAGCTTTCGTTTCACTGCTACACAATGAAGTTGAATGGATATATTAGTTAAATAACAACACAATATCATTTGTTAAAATTGAGAATCCCATTTATAACGCATAAAGGTTTTGGTCAGCTTGCAGGATTTGAGACAGTATTTCAAGGTCTTCATCTTTTTACATCGTAAGTACATTTAGATGTCTAGGGAAACTTTTCACAAGAAAAAAGTTCCTCCAGACATCTTTTTATTTTCATTAAATCTATAGTATCCCAGTAGAAACAAATTAAAAAACGAAAGTTACAAATACTGTTTTAATATTTGCAAATCATTTTGATACGTTTGAGCAAGTCCACTATTATAGATAATGGAAGCTGGATGATACAAAGGAAATAATTGATAACTATGTTTTGTTGTTGTCATAACACCATGCATTGCTCCAATGGTAGCACTTTCTTCTCCTGTTACTGCCTTTAAAGGCACATTGCCCAATGTCACAATGATATCTGGTTGTACAATCATCAATTCTTCTATTAAATAAGGTAAAAAGAAATCAATTTCCGTTTTTTTAGGTGTCCGGTTAATTGTCCTTCCTGTTTTGCTTCTATCTGCTGGACGAAATTTTACTACATTTGTAATATAAATTTGTTCTCTTTTTAACCCTGTAATTTCTAAAAAATCCCATAAAATTTTCCCTGCTCTCCCTACAAAAGGCTTTCTTTGTTTTTCTTCCTCTCCACCAGGTGCTTCTCCTATCATACAAATCTTTGCATTTTCTTTTCCTTCTCCAAAAACAATGATGTTTTCGGCATAATCTGAATCCATAACTGCTGTCCTAATTTTTTCTTTGAATAATTCCATTTTTGATTCCATAGATTCTAATTTGATTTTTTCTTTCAGTAGTTCCATCTTTGATTCTACAGATTCTAACTTAATTCTTTCTTTCAGTAATTCCATTTCCGACTTTGTAGGTTCTAAATTAATTTTTTCTTTGAGCAGCTCCATTTCTTCCATATTATTTTTCTCTCCTTCTATCTGGTTTCTCTCCTTGTAATATCATAAATGATAGCAAACTTCCTGCAAGAAATCCACCCAAATGACCAAAATAATCTACATTTTTCTGCAAAACACCTGCTAACAATGCAACAATTACTAATAATAATAAGGTGCTATAATTCATTCCTACATTTCTTTTTCCATTTCTATAACTATATACAAATACAGCACCAATCAAACCAAAAATTGCACCAGATGCCCCAACAGCAAGTACATCATTACAATAAGCACTTAAAATGCTACTACCTGTTGCCGCAAAAAAATAAAGTAAGAGCATTTGTATTTTTCCATACAACAACTCTGCACGCATTCCAAAAAAATAAAGATAAACACTATTTTGTATTAAATGCATAATATCTGCATGAATAAAACAATATGTAAAAATGCGATAATACTGATGCAAATTAAAAATTGCGTGATATTCTGTACCATATGACAAAATATAATTTTCTTTTTCTCCACATAAAACCATCATAAAAAATAAAAAACAATTTATAAATAATAATACCCATGTTACTACTATTTTATCATTCTTTATCATCGTTTTCTGTTTTGCTTGTGTAACAATTTCCTCTAAAGAACAACTCTCTTTTTCTTCTAATGATTTCAATGCTATTTGTTTTATATGTAATATATCTTTGGCTTGACTTTTATTCATTTCAATTGTTTTTCTCGCTTCAGAAAGATACCACCAAGTATGAGAATAATGTTCTTCTAAGATAAATTCTTGTTTCATGACAAAATCCTTTGTTTGTTGTTTGTCATATTCCATTTCTTCCAAAAATTCTCCAACTACAATAGTTAAAGCAATGATATTAGTACAATAATATACTTTCAAAGATTTTTGTAAATATTGTAAATATTCATTCATAAATATTTCATAATTTTGTAAATTTATTTTTGAGCCATTGACTAATGATACAACATACAGTATAGGACTTTCGCCTTTTAATAACACAACAACCTCCTTTTCTTTTTCTGTTTCTATATGAAATGTTGTAGAAAGTTGAAATTCATTCTCTATTAATTTTTTTACAAAATTTTTTACAATAGAAGTATACATAAAAATATCCTTTCTTAAAAAAAATGTTTTGTATAAAAAATATAAAATATTATTTAGAAAATAAATAATTTTATTACTTTTTTATTTTCTAAATAAGAAAAAGAAACCCACTGGAAAAGGGAAAATCCAATGAGTTTCTTTTTGTTTGAATAAGAACTGGGGTATCCTTATCCAAAAAGGGTATTGCCTTAAAAAAAAGGATTAACAAAGTTACAACTCATAATATAAGGCCTTTATCTATTATGAATATATCATAACTTTTGTATATCATTATAGTAACACTTATTTTTTATTTTGTCAATATTTTTTTAAAAATTAGAAACATTTTTTTCACAATTTTATGATTTCATTAAAAAATATCATATTCAAAAAAGTGGTATCAAAATTCAAGTTCTAAAATTGCAGAAAATAAGGATTTGTTATTTTCTCTAAATTATATTCGTATTTATCATAAAAGAATGTTAAAATTTATGTTAATAATCCTATAAAAATAAAAAGGAGAGAGAATAAAATGATTTATTTAATGTTTAAAGATGAAATTATTGGTAATATAACGATAGACAGTACAGAACATGCTTGGGTATATGGTAGTTATGTATTATATAAAAATGCCAAAAAGTTTTTTAAACTTTTCCAAGCACTTGTTGAAGAAGATTCTTTTTTCGACGAATCCAATTTTGATACAGAATTTTTAAAGGAAGATAATTGGTTTCTAAATGATAATGGAAATATTATGGGAATTACAATACCTGCAATTTATTTTGAGGATAATTTTATTGCATTTCGCTTTAGATAAATATCAAAGAAAGAAACATCTATTGTTTATATTTTTAAAAGAATCTCCCTGTATCTCTATTATTTTTTTGTATTGCCTTTCAAAAGGTGATATTACACAAATAAAATAAAAAAACATTCCATTGTTTGCTTCACATAAAGTAATATTGCTGAAATAGTTCTTTGTACAATATTTTTGTATAAAAAATAATACAATTTATGATATAATATCAGAAGTTACAATGCAAAGAGTTTTAAATAAAAAGCTAAACTTTATATAAAATTTAGAAAGTATGGTGATTTTTTGAATATTAGCGAATGGGATGTTATATATGGTTGTTCTGCTAAATTATTAAACAAAAGACTGGAAGCAGAAAAAAGTAATTTTCATTTAAAAGTCAAGAAAGAATTTTCTGGAATACAGATAAACTCAACCTTTACAGAATGGAAAATTGTAAATGGTGGTTCTTCAAATTTTATTGTAATTCAAGTTACCTCCTCTGGAAAAGTGGGAAATACGATTTGTTTTAAAAATATGAAATCAAAACTAAGAATTACTTTATCTTATATTCAAAAAAATGATTCTTTAGGACATATTATTTTAAACTGCCAAAAAGATAATGTAGTAATGTTAAATATAGATGAAGAAGGCACTTTTAAAGATTATCCAGATAATAAGCTTTTGCTTGACATCATAAAGGATGCCTACATACAAACCATAGAAGAAAATGCACAGAAATTAAGTTTAGCATTAGCTGAAATCACACAAATTAATGCATCTGGCATCATATTAAAACAAATTCGATATATTTGGTATCAGCCATCAAACTCAGCTCTTACAGGTTTTCTTATCATATTAGGTGTGCTAGACAATCGGGATATTTCCAAACTACCTTCTATTGTAGACAACGACCTTTTATATGATAAAAATAATAAAGCATATCATGCTGTTTTTATGCTTTCTGTAAAAAAATTTAATGAAATATTTATGAAAAAAAAGATGCCCGATTTTTTCAAAGGCTCTCAGGAAAATAATTATCGTATAGAAGGAAGTAAAATTTTAAACAATGGTAATATTCCTCTAAGGTCCGTCAAAGCAGGAGCAATTCATTATAATCCTTATATTTCTTCTTTTGATTTTCATATTAGCGATGAAAAAGCAGTTACCATTTTAAGTGGAAGATGCCCTATAAAAGGATTAACAGATGCATATATTGATTTTTCCCTTTCCTCTAAAAATCGAATCTTGTATTGTAGAAAAGAAACGGAAGATATTATAATGTTTGAATCTGACCCAAAATTTACAGTAAGTGTAAACAAATCTATTCCTTCCTGGGAAGAGTGGATTGGTATCCTTTCCTTAGGAATATTAAATATTGTAATAGGATGCATTAGCATGTCATTAGAGGAATCCATGAAATCAGGCCTTTCAAAGTATAGTCTAAATGCAAAGGAATTTGGATTTCATGCTGTAAATTGGGGTGTTGATTTGCCACAAAGTATTGGTGGATTTTGTGATAATTTATATATTCAATGCAATTAAAAATCAGATTTTATTTATTTGTCTTATACAACAAAAAAATAACAAAGGAGGAAACATATTATGATTACTACAAATGGATGGGGAGCAGTAAACGCTGCTTCTATTGAGGTAGTAAATAAGTCTATCGCCAAACAAAAAAAATTACCTCAAGATTTTTCTATTACAAAACAAGGTAGTTTATTGGGTATAGATATTTTTTGTACCATATCAGGAGATAAAAATGACAAAACAAAATTGTGTAAATGGGAAAAATGGGAAATTACTCCAGGAGGTTCAGGAGAAATTATATACATGTCTTGTATTTTAGGAAATGCTTATGCAAACATTGAAACAAAAGAAAGTAATGAAATTTCTATATATGATATTTCAAAAAGTGATATTAGACTATCACTAAATTTAAAGGCAGTATCAGATGAAAGTTACAATATAAAAGGAAAAACTGGTATAGCAAGTAAAATTACAGCAGAAGACGAAAAAGAGATACAAATATTAGATAGTACAATTATCAATGGACTAGATGAAAAAAAAGATAGACTACTTATTGATTTGATAAAAGAGGGTTTTGCAGACTACTTCAAGGAACATTTAAAAGAATTTTCTGCTGCTTTTGGTGTGGTAATGCTAAGTGGAAAAATTGCCGAAGGAAAAGAAGATTTTCAATGGTTGATACCTACGGATGTCAGCTATGCTTTTGAAAGAACACATGATAATCATTGCTATTTTGGCATATTGACCATGCTAGATAATGATAAAATCACAACACAATCTCAACAAATTGACACTCGTATATTTGAAAATATGCCAAAAAATGCAAACTCTGTATTATTTATAAGCGGCGAAAAATTCTGTAAACACATCCTTTTACCTTCTGCTGTTGCTATTATCACAGGTTCCAAAAAAGAAGATTTTGACATTGGAAAAGATAAAATTTCTATTACCAACAATAAAAAAATGAACTGGGATAAGTTTAAATTAGAAAATGATTCTGTAATACAGCCAACCATTCCCAAAGGTGCATTAGAAATAAAAATAAATTCTAATTTTATTGAAATAGAAATTGTAGGAATGCATTATTCCCCTTCTCCTGGCATCACTGTGAATATGAATTTAACGCAGAAAGTTGAAATAAAAATTGAAAAAAGAGATAGTGATGGAAATTATGTATTAGTTACAGATAACAAAAGTGCATTTCAATATAATAAAGTTACTGCTTCTGTAGAAGTTGCAGAGTGGCTTAAAATTACAGAGATTGTAATAGAAGTAGTTTCTGCTGTTGCATCACTTGCTTGTGGTGCCTTAGCAATCAAAGGTAAAATTGCAGCAAAAGCTGCAACAATTGTAGTAGAAGAAACAGTGGCAGAAGTTGAAATTGCAGAACAAGCTATCGCAGAAACTGCACAGGAAGAAATACAAGCAGCTTCCACTGTAATTAATACTGCTGCTAGTGAAATAGCTTCTGCTACTGCAGAAACAACAGGCGGCTTTTTTGCTTCTAATTTCTGTAAGGTAACACAGCAAGTATGTGGTTTTATTGCAGCTGCAGGTGGTATTTCCATTGCAATTACAGAAATTGTAAAATATATTGAGACAGAAGATTATGACAATATTCCAACCTTGAATGATTTTGCTAATTTACTTCTTGGAAACTATGCTTGGCCTGATTTGAAAGAGGCAAAAATTATCGGTGGAGACTTAATGGATGTTTTGATGCTATATACCAATATACCAGTAGAATGAATTGATGAAGTAGCATTCGATATTTTTTAAGACCCTTTAAAAAGTGTAGTAATTAGAATTACATATTAAAAAGATAAAAATAAAAGCCCTAGAATTATTAGTTTTACGGTGATAAGGAAGTATTTACAACAACTTATCATCAACGCTGACAAACAGGGTGCAAACAAGAGCAGAGAACACATCACTTTCATTAGTGGTCGGTTCTCTGCTTTTCTGTTACGCAATAGAACGCTGTTTTTGAGGGTTGGAATATAAAATATCGTCTAAGTGTTTTCCATGCTCTGAAAGTCGCATAAATCAAGGACTTTTTAACCTCTACTGCGTAACATACCTACCCAAGAAAGCATTAGTTTTATAAAGCGATTGGATGAGACGGATTTTGAACACCGTAACAACTCCCGGTGTTGGATTATCCGATATTGGATTTTCCGACACCGGGTTATCCGACATCGGAAAATCCAACGCAATTAAATAAAGATATAACTAACTAAAGAAAAACCAAATACAGACTTAATCAAATATCTATTCCTTTCCTATCCTTTCCCCTAACCCCTCTCCTTTGAAGCACGATATAGCGGCAGAGCCGCAGGAATGGAAAAGAATGGAATGGAAACGGCAGTACAAAGAAATATTGTTTACCATGTTACGCAATAGAACACCGTTTTTGAGGGTAGGAGTATAAAACCTTACCCTTGTCCTTATCTCCGCTGTAATGCGCTTAAATCAAGTGAGAAACGCCCTCTATCGTGTAACAAATATTCCATACTGGATTGAGGGCGAAAGCAGTCTGCTGATTTCGCCCTCTTGACTACTCACAAGCAAAGGCGGGAAAAGCTGTCAAGGGCGCGAAGTGCGAAGTTTATCCTTGACAGCTTTTCTTGTCTTTGCTACTTCCTATCAGTCGAAGCGGAATTTCAATATAGCTTCAACTAGTTTTGTTTTTAATCTGTCCTGTGTATCATCATTGATATGCCCCTTATACATAGACAGGTATTTGATGTGTGCAGTGTAGTGCCGCAATACTGCGTCTATCGCTTCTGGCTCTCCGGCTACGGCTCGTTCAATTACCTCAAAAGGTATCAGTTTTCTGTTCCTCATCTTCCAATCTCTCCCATTCTTTCCGTAACTGTTTCAGTGCAACATTTCTCCTGCGGTTTATCGTACTCCTGCAACGTCCGTACAGTCTGCCGATTGCTTCATCACGATAGCCAACGAAGTAATAAAGCAACAGAACTTCCCGTCTTAATTCCGGTAATCTTGATAATGCCGTTGCTAACCGTTCATCATCAACGATAACTTCCTTTCCCAACACAAGAAATACGGTCGGCTTGTCCTGCTTTTCAAAGTAGCTGTCCATAGCAGACGGTTCAAAATATCGTTCTGACATCAGATAGTCAAGGGATATTTCCCGTTCCATTTTCCGCTTCAAATCCCGCCATGCGTTAATGGCTTCATGGCGCAGGACAATCTTGCAGAACGCATTGAACGCATATTCGATATGCTCCATGAACTGTTCAGAATATCTCATTTTCTCTCACCCCCTTTCTTCCCAGTAGGGGGCTATTACAACAAAAACCCATGCAGAATATATCCGCATAGGTATTTGAGTAATACGAGTTATCAAGACATACTAAATGATATGTGTATTCATACTCATAGGCAAAATATCCCGTTTTAAAAGACATGATTTTTTTAACAAATCAATGACCGACGGATTTTGTCGATACTGTTTGTGCTTCATGGCGGCTACCTCCTTTAGCCGCCGTACCTTTTATTAAGAGCGTTTGCATATTGCCAATAGAAAAAAACGGCGGCTTTGATTTCTCAAAAGCCGCCGCGTAAGAATAAGCATGTGTAAATACCTCTGCTGTACGACGGCTTTTTTTCTTTTGCCGTCGTGCGGCAGATTGTTATTCTATGCTATTGGAACTTAAATAATTTCGTGATGGTAAGTTTATTGTAATGATTAAACAGATGATAACTTATCCAAGCCCGAATAGGTTGCTAATAACCAAAGGCTGAATTGTAACCATAATCACAAATGAGTAAGCTATAAAAAGCAATACTTCAATTTCATCATTGATTTTATTATTTTGAAACTTTGCAAGAACTTCTTTTCGTGCTATTCTAACGAACCATTTATAAGTAAAATATCCCAAACTCGCTCCAACCGTATTTGTAATCAAATCATTTATATCCGTTGAACCTCTGCCAAACATTTGAACAATTTCAATAGATAATGAAAAAAGAAAACCTGTTAATGCAATGTTGCTAATACGGCTATATTTCTTATACAACAAAGGAAGAAAAAAGCCTAATGGAACAAACAAGACAATATTTAAGACGGTATCTATCGGTCCGCTTATCATATCCAGAAATGGGATTAGCACGATTTCCGGCGAAAAAGATTTTAATTTTCCAATACCAGTCATTGTCAAAATTCCAATCAAATAATAGCAAAACACAAATACGGTTGCGATATGGATTGGTGTTTGCTTTTTTTCAGATTTCTTCAAACACCAAAAATACAATACAATTCCCAGAACTACAAAAATATATCCGCTTAGTGAACGGATTAAAATATCTGTGATTGACATATTCATATCCTCCTATTATGTTTGATTGTTTTTTTCATAGATATTCCACCGATAAAACAAAGTAAAAAGCTCCTATCAACAATATTATAGCCGATAAGAGCTTTTCGGAATTTAGGTATTACTTGACTATTTCCTAAGAAAATCCTAAGAGAATATTGAAATTTTATATTCCTATTATAGGAAGTGAAACAATAAATGTTGTAGTTTCATTTTGGCTTTCCGCAGAAATTTTACCACCATGTAGCTCAACAATATTTTTTGCGATTGCCAGACCTAATCCTGTCCCTCCTGTATTTGAAGCACGGGATTCATCAAGCCGGAAAAATTTATCAAATAAAGCCTCCAGCTTTTGAGGTGGAATAGTTTTTCCTTGATTTTGAAATCTTATGATAATATGTCCTTGTTCTTTTTTACTATTAACCTTAATTTCTGTATTGGGATAGCTATAAGAGATTGCATTTTTAAGAATATTATTAAATACTCTTGCAAGCCTTACCGGGTCAGCATACACATTTAATTCTTCATCTGCTAATAGTTTTATCGTATTACCATGTGCTGATAAAAGAGGATAAAACTCATCTGATAACTGTACAAGCATATAATACAAATCAATCGTTTCTTTCTCAAGTTCAATTTGTTGGAGATTATAACAGGTAATATCAAAAAATTCGTTAATCATTTTTTCTAATCGCTTTGCTTTTTCAATACTTATATTAACGTATTTTTCTTGTTGTTTCATAGGCATATTTGGTGTATCATTCAATAAACTTAAATACCCTATAATAAAAGTCAATGGCGTTTTCAAGTCATGCGCTAAATATGCAATCATATCATTTTTGCGTTGCTCGGCATTTTGCACGGCAATTTTACTTTCTTGAACATTTAATCGTAACTCATTTAAATATTTTTCAATAGTTTTTAATGGAGTTGGTAAAATTATCATCTTTTCTTCTTGTTGATATATATTTGAAGTGGTAACCAATATACTATTAAGGTAATGAAAAGGTTTTTCCCAATAGTAAAAAAGAATAGCTGTATATCCTACTCCGACATATGTGAAAAATCCAATTATCCTATTTCGTTCTATCCAATTTACTAAACCACCCCAAATATTAAAATGCCTAAGTAGGTTAATAATCATAAGATATACGGTTATTCCAAATACAGCATATAGAATAGCTGTAATAGCCATTTGAAAAAATAGCTTTTTATATATAGTTCGCAAATCTTTTTCTTGTTCAAAAAAATTATTTTTCAATTTTATATCCACACCCCCATATCGTTTTTATATATTGGGGTTCTTCAAAGGAGTCCCCCATTTTTTCGCGTAAATGCCGAATATGAACAGTGATAGTGTTGTTACTTTTACTGTAACATTCATCTCCCCAAATTTGATGAAATAATTCTTCGGAGCTAACAACATTTCCAATGTTTTTACATAGTATATGCAAAATTGAAAATTCTGTTGGCGTTAAAATAACAGGTTTTTCATTGAGTATACATTCATGCGTTTTAACATTTAATACAAGTCCATTATGAACAAAAATATCCTTTTCTTCTTGCTCATTTCCATATCGTTTATATCTTCTTAATTGAGCCTTTACTCTTGCCACTAATTCCAATGGTAAAAATGGCTTTGTTATATAATCATCAGCTCCCAACGTCAGCCCCTTTATTTTATCTATTTCTTGATTTCTGGCTGTCAACATAATGATAGGAAAATTGAATTGTTGACGGATTTCTTTGCACATATCTAATCCACTCATATCTGGAAGCATTATATCTAAAATTGCTAAATCTATTTTTTCTGTTTTAATACATTGCATAGCCTCATGTGCTGATGTGAAAGAAAAAATTTCATATCTTTCATTTACTAAATATAATGATATGAGGTCTATAATTCCAACTTCATCATCAACAAGCAGTATTTTTTCACTCATTAAAAGTATTACCTCCTACCTTTTTGTGCCTTTTATCCGTTGGCTTTTCAGCGTCCTTTGGTATCAGCCACAAGCGACTGAATTTTGCCACACCCGGTATACGGTTTTCCTCACATAACTTTTGCACCCGCCTTTCTGAAATGCCCCATTTCTTCGCCGCTTCCGGGGCAGAAATATACTCTAACATCTTTATTCCCCTTTCTGTAAGTTCTATCACTATAATTATATACGGTTAGCCGAATAAATACAAGAAATTTAAAAATATTTGGCATTTCCCAAACTTCCCCGTATTAAGAAACAAG
>CAJTZO010000009.1:70150-84532 GCA_910583755.1 uncultured Clostridia bacterium | reverse complement strand
TCTTCATTTTTATATCTGTAGTATTCTCTTATTCACTTATTTGAATACATAACCATTTTATCTATAAAGAAATTCAGATTAGTGACATATCTTTAATAGCGGAAAAAATAACATTATTTCTTTTAAATTATAATTTGTCGAGATTATGGCAGTAGATTACTAAGTCCTGTAAAATTTCATGAAATGTTTCATTTGCAAAATTAGATAGCATAGTTTCATAAAACTTTTTTCAATATTTTTTCGATATTTATTACTGTAATTGCGGGTTTTTGGCTTATTAAATACACTGTTTTTTGGTCTGCCAATATCTTTAAAAAAGTGTTCATATTTTTATGATTGCTTCTATTGACATTACAAAATGTGGCAATCATTTTTTGTTGGCATTCCGCATTTTTGAATCAGTCAAATCTTTTTGTAGGATATTATCTTTCCCCTTTATAGTACCCTTCCCATTCTGCATATATCGTTTTTGTTCACTCTCTATATCATTATATATAAAGTGCTTCTTAAAAGACTGAGTAACTTCTTTCAGGTCTTGACCAAACACACTACAATTAAACTTTGAAATAATTTTTTAAGAATATTGGTATTACGATTGTTGCATTCTTAATCAACAAATTGTCCTATATTAACACAATAAATTTTTATGTCTAAAGTTTGTGATTTGAAATGAAAAAATTTCTATAATTTCAGATGAAAGTTCTAATATTTCAATGAAGTTCATTATACAAAAAATAGCAAATTTAGACTTGTAACTTTAAATATTTTGTGATAATGTATTGTCGTATGTGATTATAGCTACATTTTTGACTATTCATCAAGATAGAATAATTCATTTGTAGTGAACAAATAAAAGTAAAATGGGAGGAGAAAATGTTAATGGAAGAACAGAATCTAATAGAAGAAACAATAAATTTAAAATATCCATTACCACTTATGATTGGATTTTTTCTATTAAATATTATTTTTTTGCCAATAATGATTTCTACAATATTTTTTATCATGCATGTTTCTGTGCAAAATTGGGTATTTCCACTTTCTGTAGTGTTATCAGGAGGAATAACATATTTTATGTTTGATAGGGATAATAAAAGAACAATTATTTCGGTGTTATGTGGTATCCTTTGTTTGGCTTTTGCATTGTTGATATGTGCTAAAACATATGATTTTAGTTGGGATGGAAATACATATCATAAGAATATGATTGGGCTATTGAAATATGGCTGGAATCCACTTTATGAAACATTTTATGACTATGCAAAAGAGTTTCCTTTTATGGAAGTAGCAACTGAGACATGGCATGATGCTTATCCTAAAGCGACGGAGATATGGGCAGCTACTGTTTATACTGTTTTTGAAAATATTGAGATAGGAAAAGCATTCAATCTTTTAGGGATGATTTCATTAATTTTTATTTGTTGGGCATTTTTATTTGAAATGAAAGTATTAAAGTATTGGCAAAGTTTTATTTGTGCCTTAGTATTTTCTATTAATGTAGTAAGTTTAATTCAGATTTTTACTTATTACAATGATGGTTTTCTTTGGGAAATGATACTTTTATTTTTAATATCATTACTTTATTTAACATTTTGCGAGAGTGGACGCTGCAAAAAAATAGTTTATTATTTTATTTTTTTAAGTATTAATATAGGTTTTAATGTAAAGTTTTCATCTGTAATATTTTTTGGAATATTAGGATTTACATTTTTTTTCTTTTGGTTAATAGAAAAATGGCATAGAGAAGAATGGAAAAAAGCGATTTTTCTTGTTTCTGAAAAGTTTTTTATTCTTGCATCAAGTGTTATTTCTGGTTTTGCTTTAATAGGATCTACTTCTTATGTTGTTAATATAATACGACATAAAAATCCATTTTATACAATGATTGGTGAAGATTCAACAGAAATGATTACAGCAAACTTATCAGCAGTATATAAACCACTTTCCAATATAAGCCGTTTTATATGTTCTTTATTTTCTAAAACGGGAAATTGGCCAAGCACGATTGAATGGAAATTACCTTTTACATTTTATAAAGCTGAAGTTTTGCAATCACAGATATTTGATATACGAATTGGCGGTTGGGGGATTTTTTTTAGTGCTATATTTTTAATAAGTGTTGCCTATATTTTATTTTACTTTTTAAAAAACAGAAAAGAAGAAAAGCGTTTGTTTTATATAACATTAATCTTAACCTTGGTGACAGTGATTTGTATTATTGCAATTCCAGGTTTGGTTTGGGCAAGATATTTTGTTGGTTTATTTTATATTCCTGCAATAGCAATCATGCTTTTATATAAAAATATAAATAGAGATACAGCTCATATTAGTCAGCATAGTATAATTTTAGGAATACTTTGTACATTACTACTTTTGAATAATATTCCTCCAATTACAAGAGATTTTGATATAATGAAAGAAACGAAACCTATAAAAACAAAATTAGAAACTTTAAAATATGTGAGTGAGTTAGGAGAGATTCATATGGACTATACCTATCCAACACATAATTTTTCGGGACGATTTTTTAATATTATAGATGAAAAGATATCAAATTTTAAATATGGACAGGTTGATACAAATAATGCAGATTTACTTTTTCATCCACAATATGAGTTTCCTTATTCTTATATATCATATTCTGTTTCTACACCAAATCATCTATCTGATTACATTAGTAGTATTGACAGAAGTAAATATTTAATACTTATGGCGGTAAAAGATGATGCAAGCAATGCTCTGACAGAAGATATTATAAAAGATATGAATGCACTAGGATTAAATTTCTATACACAAGATGCGTATAGAAATGCCTATGCTGCCATCATAGGCAACAAACCTATCTTTGAACAAAAAAATGATAGTGCTATAGCTTATGATACAGAATTTGAGGGCGTTGAAATTTCTATACAAAGTGCTGGCTATACAGAAGGAGATAATGCTTCTATTTTGTTGAATGGAAAAGAGTATGCGAAAAATCAACGTGGACTAAATATTGTAGTCTATAATAAAGAATTGCATCATGTTACAGATAGTGTTTATGTTGATTTATATGAAAATGATATTGTTCGAAGATGAAAAATATTATATATTATAAAAATATATAAATTTACTATGATAAAAGAATTAGGGGAGAGAAAATAATGAAGGAACAGGAGACAACAGAAGGAGTAGTAAATTTAAAATATCCCTTACCATTGATGGTTGGATTTTTTCTATTAAATGTTATTTTTTTGCCAATAATGATTTCTACAATACTTTTTATCGTACATATTTCTGTACAAAATTGGGTATTTCCACTTTCTGTAGTGTTATCAGGAGGAATAACATATTTTATGTTTGATAGGGATAATAAAAGAACAGTTATTTCTCTGTTATGTGGTATCTTTTGCTTAGCTTTTGCACTACTGCTATGTGCTAAAACATATGATAGTACATGGGATGGAGCGACATACCATAGGAGCCTTACAGGATTATTAAAATATGGCTGGAATCCACTCTATGAAACATTTTATAACTATGCAGAAAGATTTTCTTTTTTGGAAGTAGCAACTGAGACATGGTATGATGCTTATCCCAAAGCGACAGAGCTATGGGCAGCTACTGTTTATGTTGTTTTTGAAAATATTGAAATGGGAAAAGCATTTAATGTTTTAGGAATAACTTCGTTAATTTTTGTTTGTTGGGCATTTTTATTGGAAACAAAAACATTAAAAAATTGGCAAAGTTTGATTTGTGGAGTAGCATTTTCTATTAATACAGTTAGTTTTATTCAGAGTTTAACATATTTTGTTGATGGTTTTCTTTGGGAAATGATACTTTTGTTTTTGGCATCATTACTTTATTTGACTTTTTATGAAAATGAACATTGTAAAAAAGTTGCTTATTATTTTATTTTTTTAAGTATTAATATAGGCTTTAATGTAAAGTTTTCTTCTGTAATATTCTTTGGAATATTTGGTTTTGCATTTTTTATATATTGGTTAATAGAAAAATGTTATAAAAAAGGATTAAAAAAAGCGGTTTCTCTGGTTTCTATAAAATTTTTTATTCTTGCATCAAGCGTTATTTCCGGTTTTGCTTTAATGGGGTCTACCTCTTATGTTATTAACATCATACGGCATAAAAACCCATTTTATACAATGATTGGCGAAGGTGCAGCAGATATTGTAGTATCCCATTTACCACGACCTTATAAACCATTATCTAATATAAATCGTTTTATATGTTCTTTGTTTTCTAAAACAAGGAATATGCCAAGTACGATTGAATGGAAATTACCACTTACTTTTTATGAAAGTGAAATTACATTATCGGAAGGAGAAATTCATGCAATACGAATTGGTGGTTGGGGGATTTTTTTTAGTGCAATATTTTTAATTAGTATTGCCTATATCGTATTTTATTTTTGGAGAAATAGAAGGAAAGAACAACGCTTGTTTTATATAACAATAATGTTAAGTATAATTATAATTGTTTCTATTATAGCAATTCCGGGATTATGTTGGGCAAGATATTATGCTGCACCTGCTTTTATTCCAGCAGTAGCTTTAGCCCTTTTATGCAAAAATATTAATCAAGAAGATATTTATATTAATCAATATAACATCATTTTTGGTATCCTTTCAACATTGTTGTTTTTAAATTGTGTTCCATCTGCTGTAAAAAATTATGATACAATAAAAGAGTATAAACCTATAAAAGCAAAATTACAATCTCTGAAATATATAAATGAATTAGGTGATATTAAAATTGGATATAGAGAACCAATATCACAATATCACTTTGAAGGACTTTGCTTTAATTTAATTGATGAAGGTATAACGAATTTTTCCTATGAACAACTTGATTTAGGAAAAGCAGAAACTATTTTTTCTCCACATCCTTTGTTTTATACTATTTCTACACCAAAGAATTTGTCAGAATATATCAGTAGCATTGATACAGACAAATATTTTATATTTATGGTAGCAAAAGATGATGCAAGTAAGGCTTTAACAGAAGATGTTATAAAAAGTATGAATAAATTAGGATTAAATTTCTATACGCAGGATGCGTATAGAAATGCCTATGCTGCCATCATAGGCAACAAACCCATGTTTGAACAAAAAGATGATAGTATTGTAAAATGTAATGCAGAATTTGAAGGTGTAAAAATTTCTATGCAAAGTGCTAGCTATAAAGGAGGAAATAATGCTTCTATTTTGTTGGATGGAAAAGAGTATGCGAAAAATCAACGTGGACTAAATATTGTAATCTATAATAAAGAATTGCATCATGTTACAGATAGTGTTTATGTTGACTTGTATGAAAATGATATTGTTCGAAGATGAAAGGAGGATATTATGGTACATCAAAAATATTTTTCCTTAATATATAACATAGGAAAATTAATGCGACCAAAACATTATTTAAAAAATGTATTATTATTTGTATCCATTACATTTGCAGGCAGATTATTTGAATTTGATACATTTTTACAGGTAGTTTATGGATTTGCAGCATTTTCTCTTTTAAGTTCATCAATTTATACCTTAAATGATATTTTTGATGTGGAGGCAGACAGACAACATGAAGTTAAAAAATTTCGCCCGATTGCAGCAGGAAAAGTTAGTGTTATAAATGCATATATACTTGTGTTTTGTCTACTACTATTGTCGACTCTTTTAAATTATGTATATAGTAGTTCTCCTTGGAAAAGCTTTTTATTTATGATGTTATATTTTTTAATAAATGTTGGATATAGTTTAGGTTTAAAGCATATTCCTTTTGTTGATATTACTCTTTTAGCCTCTGGATTTTTAATTCGAGTATTATATGGTGCAGTTATTATTAATGGAGAGGTATCAAATTGGGTTTCATTGACAATAATTTCGATTTCTTTTTATTTAGGCTTAGGAAAAAGAAGAAATGAGCTCAAAAAAAGTAATGGACAAGCTGTAACACGTAAAGTATTAATGTATTATTCTTTTAATTTTTTGGATAAGTTTATGTATTTATGTCTTGCATTATCTATTGTGTTTTATTCATTGTGGAGTGCTGATACAGAAGTTATTGCAAGGTATGGTACAAACAAGTTGATTTGGACAGTGCCTTTTGTAATAGTTCTTATGATGAAATATAGTGCGGATGTCGAATCAGACAGTCATGGTGACCCTGTAGATGTGATAACAAATGATAAGCCACTTATTGTTATGGGTGCTGTTTATGCAGTTATGATGTTACTTTTAATTTATATTCCTGGAATTTAGGTGAAAATATGAATGTTTATGATTTTGATAATACAATATATAAAGGTGATTGTACAGTGGATTTTTGGAAACATTGTATTAAGAAATATCCTAAAACACTTTTTGCTTTTCCCTCAGCGGCAATATTAGGGATGCTATTTAAACTAAATTTGTGTAAAAGAGAACAGTTTAAACAACAATTTTATGCTTTTTTGAAATATGTACCTGATGTGCAGCAGGAAGTACAACTTTTTTGGAATAGTCATATAAAAAAAATTAAGAATTTTTATAAGGAACAGAAATGCTCTAATGATTTGATTATATCTGCCTCGCCAGAATTTTTAATTGCTAGAGCATGTAAAATATTAGGTGTTCAATATATTGCATCAAAAGTAAATATCACTACAGGAGTATTAGAAAGTGCTAACTGTCGTGGAGAGGAAAAAGTAAAACGCTTTCAAGAACAATACCCAAATGAAACCATAGAAAAATTTTATTCAGATAGTATGTCAGATATATTTATGGCAAAAAAGGCAAAACAAGCATTTTTGGTTAGAGGAGATGTAATAAGGGAATGGAGGATATAAATGCAGACAATAATGATAATTTTGTTGAGTGTTCTTTTGAATTGCTCAGCACAGCTTTGTATGAAAAAGGGCATGATGGTAATTGGAGAAATTACTGGAGGTATGCAGGGATTTATTGCAGTGCTTCCTGTTATGATGACAAATTTTTATTTGTGGATAAGTGCTATTTGCTATGTAGTTAGTATATTATTATGGTTAGTGGTACTTTCTAAAGTTGATGTAAGTTATGCTTATCCGTTTTTGAGTATAGGATATGTACTTTCTGCTGTAGTAGGATATTTTGCATTTCATGAGTCTGTTACATTTATTCGAGTTATTGGAATTATAGTAATTTGTGTTGGTGTAATATTGATTTCGAGAAGTTAAAAGTAGGAAGAAAAGTTAAATTATTTTTATAGCGCAACTATAGGAATAATAGTGAAAGGAGCATTTTATGAAAGTTGTTGTTTTTGGTGGGAATGGTTTTGTAGGACAATGGTTAATTAAAGCATTACATAAAGAAAAAACAGAAATATTATGTTGTGATATAGATAAATTTCCTATTTTGAAAGAAATTCCGTATGTACAAGTTGATATTTGCAAGCAGGAACAATTAAATACTATTCAGATAACAAGTGAAGATATTGTGGTTAATTTAGCTGCAAATCAATATCATGGAAAGGTTCCACGAAAAAATAGAAAAGAATATTTTTTTAATGTGAATACAATAGGAGCAAAAAATATATTAAAAATAGCATATCAAAAAGGATGTCGAAATGTTATACAATTTACTACTGATATGGTATATGGAAAACCTCAATATCTTCCTATTGATACAAATCACCCCAAAAATCCATTTGGATATTATGGAAAAAGTAAAGTGGAAACGGAAAAAGTTTGTGAACATTATAGGTCATTAGGGATGAATATTACAATTTTTAGACCACGTATGATAAATGGTCCTGGACGCCTTGGAATCTTAAAAAAACTATTTTGGCTCATTCGTTGGAATCTTCCTGTACCAACAATAGGGAATGGAAGAAATTGTTATCAAATGGTATCTGTACATGACTGTGTTTCCGCGATTCAGTGTGCAATAAAATGTGGTATACCAAATGAAGAATACAATTTAGGCTCTAAAAATTCTCCATCAACGAGATATTTGCTAAAAAACTTAACACATTTAGTTGGTTCTCGTTCTATAGTAATTCCTACGCCAGGTGTTTTAGTAAAAGGGATTCTAAGTTTTATGAATATGTTAGGACTGGAATTGATGTATAAAGAACAATATATGATTGCTGATGAAAATTATATTTTAGATATATCAAAAACAGAAAGAGAATTAGGTTGGGAGCCACAATATAATGATTGTGATATGATTATACAAGCATATTATAGTTATATAAAGCATATAAAAAAAGAAGAATGTTAAGAAAATATTGCTTTCTATTTTTCTGTTAAATATCAATAGACCTTTTCGTTAAATTATCGAGCGAAAAGGTCTATTTTATTTTTTGAAAATAATGGTGTCACAAAAATATATTTTATAAAGGTTTATTTATTTGCAAAATGAAAATGGAAGTTTGGCTGTAAAAAATGGGGTTTTTCTGTTTTTATTGCTTATTTTCTTGACATTTGTCGAAAGAAATGTTACGATTTGTTTAATGATAATGGGGTCGTAAAACAAAATATTTTACAAATATATGCATTAATTATGACTATTCAAAAGGGGGGAAAAGATAAGAAATATTTTGTTATGTTATAATCATTGTTATAATTTGAATGGAGGGATTTAATTATGGAACATTTAAAAATTCAAAAGAAAAAATGTGTTCAATTATTGTCATTTGTTATGTCATTTCTTTTACTTGTTTCATCATTTACATTGGATGTTTCCGCAGAAAATTTGCAGTCGGGTCAACATGCTAAAACTTCAATAGAAAATGAAGCTTTTGAAAATTCTGTTTATTCGTATAACTCTGAGCATGCAATTACTTATGATGAATTTATAGAAATGTCAGCAAAACTTTTTCACTATGATAAAGTGGCGCAGACACAGAAAATTACATTAAAAAATTGGTTTGCTAAAAATATTACAGATATTGGAACGGAAAAAACGTCAAATCAATTAATTACTCGTCAAGATGCTGCTGTTATACTTGCAAAAATGTTAAAGTATAATGGCAGTTCCGAAGATTTAGGGTTTACAGATAAGGAACAAATTTCAGATTACGCAAAAGAAAGCATAAATATTTTAACAAAAAAAGGGTATTTAACAGGTTATCCTGATGGAACATTTAAGCCCAATAATTCTCTTTCAAAGGAAGAAGCTGAAAAGCTTTTACAAAAGGCTTCAGGAGAAATCTATTCTGAAGAAGGCATATATGACTTAAAAAATAAAACAATAAAAAGTAATCTTTCTGTTGTAGCACCTGGTATTATCATAAAAAATGCTATAGTAGAAGGAGATTTATATATTTCCGAAGCTGTAGGTACAGGCAATGTAAATCTTGAAAATGTTACAGTAAAAGGAGAAACTATTGTTTCAGGGGGTGGAATGAATAGTGTTGTATTTATTAATACGAAACTTGGTACTCTCCGTGTAGAAACGCCTGATGATGTTCCTGTTAGAATTGTAGCTTCTGGTGATACAAACATTAATATGACACAAATGCATTCTGAAGGAAAACTTCAAACAGATGGTTTGACAGGAGATGGTTTTAAGGGGATTGTAATAGCAGTTCCATCTGATGCAAGAGTTTCTTTAGATGGTAATTTCCCTTCTGTTATAGTTGATTCTCCAAAAGCTAAGCTTGATTTAGTTGAAGGAAAGGCAGATAATATAATTGTGTCCGAAAATGCTGGAGAAGCTAAAATTAATATCGCATCAACTGCATCTGTAGGTTCTATGGAAATAAATGCAAAATCAACTGTTGGCGGAACAGGAAAAATTGATACAGTTTCTATTGCCTCTGAAAATGTTACAATAGCACAAAAGCCAAACACAGTAGAGGTTGGAAATAATATTAATGCAAGTGTGAATAATGAATTTGTAAGTACAGGAATTTATGGTAACCATTCAAACAAAGGTAGTTCCTCAAATAAAAAAATAAAAGTTTCAAATAGTGGAAAGGTTATTCTTGAAAGTGGTTCTGAAGGTATAGCAGGCAATGCTTGTATTACTGGATTGGAAAAAGGACAGAGATATTATATTATTGTATATAAAGATAAAAAAAGTTATCCTATTACGAAAGATGGAAAATTAGGAATAGCAGGCTCAATAGCGTATGATACTCTTGAACCTTTAGAAACAGATGCAGTAGAAAATTTAACTAACTATGAAAAGTATAAGGTTATTAAAGTTTTACCACCAGAAGAAGAATTACCACCAGAAGAAAATTTACCACCAGAAGAAGAATTACCAGCAGAAAAAGAAGATTTACAATATTCTTATAAAGAAATTGAACAAAGAGATAAATTTTTATTTGTAGAGGTATTTTTTGAGGAACCGATTGAATTTTTGGTAAATAAGCAAAATATTTCAAATAACGCCTTGAAAAATTCATTTGTATATCGCAGTGAAACCGAAAGTGGTAAAATTGAAAATATAGCTTTATCAAAAAATAAAAAATCTATTATATTCACTGTTCCTAAAAATGGACTTTCTTATGAGATTTCTTTGAGTGATGAAGCAAAGAAGGATGATTGGAAATTAAGAGGAATGAATACAGATAGTGAATATAAACAAATAAAAGATATTTTTTTAGATTTCAAAATTATTGATTTTCAAAATTCCCCTCTTAAAGTAAAGGGTCCTGAGGATGTTACAGTTTTTGCTGGTGAAAAAGCTGTTTTCCAAGCGAATGCCGAAAGTGATTTTGAACTTAACTATGAATGGTACAGAAATGAAGAAGTTATTTCTGGAGCAACTGAAGACAGCTATTCTTTTACTACAGGATTAACCGATAATGCAAGCAAATATTCTGTAAAAGTATGGATAGAAACTTCTGATGATACAAGAGAATTTATCATAAGCAAAACAGCTTTTCTTACTGTAAAATCAAAAGGTGAGGCAAAAGTTATTTTGGAAGATGGCTCTGAAGGTACAGCAGGAAACGCTTGTATTCTTGGATTAGAAAAAGGACAGAAATATTATATTATTACTTATAGAGATAATAAAATGTATTCTGTTATGAAAAATGGTACCCTTGGAGAAGAAATTACAGAACCTGTTTATAGTGATTTAGAAGCTTTGGAAACAGATACCATATCAAATCTTGTAAATGAGGAAAAATACAAAGTCGTAAAAGTTTTGGAACCAGCAATGGAATCTCTTTTATGTTCTTATAAAGAAGTTGAACAATCAAATAAAGAATTATTTGTAAAAATGTTTTTTGAGGAACCAGTTGAATTTTTGGTAAATAAACAAAATGTTTCAAATGATGTCTTAAAAAATTCATTTGTATATCGGAGTGGAACCCAAAGTGGTAAAGTTGAGGATGTAGTTTTATCAGAGGATAAAAAATCTATTTTATTTGTTGTTCCTAAAGTAGATTCTTCTTATGAGATTTTTTTAAGTGATGAAGCAAAGAAAGACCAATGGATATTAAAAAGTATAGAAAATTACAGCGAATACAAACAAATGATGGATATATTTTTAGAATTTACACTTATAAATTCTAAGATTACCATAAGTGGTCCTGAAGACCTCACTGCTTGGGCTGGTAAGGAAGCAAAATTTGAAGTAAAAGTACAAGGCGAATCTTCTTATGATTTCAATTATCAATGGTACAAAGGTGACGAAATCATAGAGGGTGCTACAAAAAGTATATATTCCTTTATTCCTGCCATTTCCGACAACGGAAGTAAATATTCTGTAAATGTTTGGGTAACCAGTTCTGATAATTTAAGAGAATTGGTAAGGAGTAATGTAGCTTTATTAACAGTTGAAATTCCTGAAGTTCTTCTTACAGAAGATTCTGAAGGCTTGCCAGATGATGAATCTGTTACAGGTCTTGAAGAAGGAAGTCGTTATTTCATTACTGTAGTTAATGATAATAAATCTTATCCTGTTATGAAAGATGGTACATTAGGTTCAGAAAATACTGAACTGACATATGAGAAATTACAACCTTTGGAAACAACTGTTATTACAGGTCTTACAAACAAGGAACTTTATACAGTTGTGAAGGTACTTCCAAAAGAAAATATGCCACTGTTAGAAGCTTTGAAAATTTCTGGGCTTACCAATAACTTGAGTTTTCTTGGGTATGTATCACCAACTATTGATGGAGAAGTTCCTCTTTCAGGAAATACTTTAAAATTGCAATTAAAACCTATGAAGCAAGATGCTGAGGTATCAGTTGCTTATCGTGTTGGAAGTGACCCTAAACAAGAAGTTAGTTGTTCTAAACAAGATGGTTATTTTAATTGTAATATTCCATTAAACTTTACATCTGATACTATAACAATTAGTGTTAATGTCTCAGAAGAAGGCAGCGATAAACCGATGGTTTATACAATAAAGGTTTCTAGGGCAGCCAATATTATTGTTACAACAAGTTTATCAAGTAACGTAGAGAATGATTCTATTGTAAGTAGAAAGCCTTCTGAATTAGAATACTATATTAAGTATATGAAATCTACGGAAACTTTTGATGGTATTACATGCAAAAAAACTAGTGCACAAACTGGAACAGAAGAAATTACACTTATAGAAGGAACAGACTATACAAAAGAAGTACAAACAAATAAAGCTATCAAAGTAAAAATGACAAAAGAATTTTATGAAAATCTTGTAAAAGATGATATCTTAGAATTTAAATTCAAATTCTCAGGTGGAGATACAGTAGAAAAAGTTTGCAAAGTAAAAATATATCAAAATATTTTGAAGTATAATTTAAAATTTGGCGAACCTATACTAATAGACCCTAAACAAGCAGTCCCTCAAACAAGTGCAGGTTGGCTAAATATATTTGTTCCTATTGATAAGGAATCAGGAGAAGCTTTTGAAAGTTTAGATGATATAAACAATAGTATTAATTCTTCTATATATATAGCATTATATAATGACGCGACAAATATAGGCAATGCTTATAATACTGGAAGTGCAGTTGAATATAATGGGCAGAAAGGAGTTCTTGTAAAACAATCCTTTCCATATGGAGGACTTTATTCAAATAAAAAATATGCACCTAATAAGTATAAACTAGATATAAGATATTATGAAATTTCTGAAACAGGTGAAATTAGCACAGAACATCATATTTCACAAATTTGTGATATACCTATAGGTGAAGAAGTAAAAGGAAATGTTGAATTTTCTTGTGCTTCTAATGCTCCAATTGAAGTTAATCCAAAACCTGGTACAACAAATGAGTTTGTTGTAACTTTAACTAAGGAGAATAAACCAATTTATCATTCCTTCAAATGGGAAGATAAATCTAGTGACAATGGTGCAAAATTCTATAGTAGTGCAACATGGTGCCAAATAGTAACTACAGATAGTGATTGTATATATATTAAGGCAGCAGGTGATGGACCAGAGCTTGGATATATGTTTGCTAATATGAACTCTATACCAAAGATATTCCTATATGATTATGAAGGAGATGTTGTTGAGAGTTTAAATTATATTACAAATTATCTTCTTTATGTAAGTTCATATGGTGATTTAGGATATTATTTTAGATCTGATTTTAAGGTTGGAAGTAAGTATTTTTATACCGTAAAAGAGTTAAAAGAAAAACACTTACAACCTGAAAATATTTCTTTCACTATAGGAACAAAAGAAGATGGAACACTTGCTTCCAAAACAATGCAAAATCTCTTAGATGATGGCTATTTTGGTGAAAATAATACAGGGGATGCTGACATAAGATATTTATATTTGGATAGTGTAAGAGAACTATTTGCGGCATTTAATTTCAATCCTTCACAAGATACGATTGCTGAACAAGTAACATTAAGCGCAAAATTAGATGAAGGTGTAGAATATAAATTAAAAGATAAAGCTACAGATACTTATTATTATACAAATAGTAGCAAACTTAATAAACTTACCATTAAAGATAAAAATGACAGTGAAAAAGAAACTCTTTTGGAACAACTAAATCCAGAAGAAGTTACAAATATTGAAGTTCCTTATACAGAAGCAGCAATTCTTATTAGCTCTAGTGGTGGACAGACTACAATATTTGATGAAGATGGTATTCTTATTGATTCTGACAATGGTTTAATTTTAACTGAAAATGAATCCCGCCGTTTCTCTATTGTTGTAGCAAAAGGTGGAGAACTTCCAAAAATTTATAAATTTGATATTACTTATCAACCAGAAACACCAAGTAATGTATTATTTAGATCTTCTGCAAAAGTTGATAATACAGCAAATATTTCATTTATCAATATCACTGATGATATGTCAGAAGAAGAAGTTAAGAATATTTTAGAATCTATTGAAAGTGAAGAAGTAAAAACAGAAGTTGCTGATAATGCACAACTTGAAGGAGTGGAAACCCCAGAAGATGTGAAACCAGAAGTTTCAGACACTCCAAAACCAGAAGAACCAGATAATAAAGTGGAAGAACCAG
>CAJTZO010000009.1:0-70050 GCA_910583755.1 uncultured Clostridia bacterium | reverse complement strand
AAGATGAAAAATCAGAAGTTTCAGACACTCCAAAACCAGAAGAACCAGATAATAAGGTGGAGGAATCAGAAGATGAAAAATCAGAAGTTTCAGATACTCCAAAACCAGAAGAACCAGATAATAAAGTGGAAGAACCAGAAGATGAAAAATCAGAAGTTTCAGACACTCCAAAACCAGAAGAACCAGATAATAAAGTGGAGGAATCAGAAGATGAAAAACCAGAAGAATCAAATGATGTAGAATCAGAAGTTTCAGATACTCCAAAACCAGAAGAATCAGATGATAAAGTAGAAGGAGAATCAGATAATAAAACTGATGAACCAAATGATGTAGAATCAGAAGTTTCAGATACTTCAGAATCAGAAGAATCAAATGATAAAGTGGAAGAAGAATCAAATGATTTGGAATCAGAAGTTTCTGATGAGGTAAATGAAAGAGATTATTGATAAATTAAAAAAGGTATTTAAGCAAAGTAAATAAAACTGTTATTTGAAATTTACTTTAAAAATCTAATTGAAAACATGAAATAGATTTATCAATAATAATTGTTTTTGGCTGCATAACAAAGTGTAGTAATGGTGAAGAAACACCAGAATATTTTGTTAATTTTGAAGTAAAACGAGCAATATTTTTATTGCTCGTTTTTTTCATTTTATTTTATAGTATTATTCTTATCTTTATGAAATCATTCTATCATAGTAATTATAAAATAATAAATACTTATATTATATATTTTTATATGCTTTACAACTATAATAAAATGTACTATACTAATAAAAAGGGGGAATTTTATGGAACTTAGAGTTTTAAAGTATTTTGTTACCATTGCAAGAGAACAAAATATATCTGCAGCGGCGCAAAGACTGCATCTTTCTCAACCTACACTCTCCAGACAAATAAAAGATATGGAGGAGAAATTTGGAAAACAGCTTTTTGTAAGGGGAAGTAGAAAAATCACACTCACACAAGAAGGAATGATATTAAGAAAACGTGCAGAAGAAATTCTTAATTTAGTTGAAAAAACAGAAAATGAAATTATATTTTCTGATAATATCATCGCTGGTGATATTTATATTGGAACAGGAGAAACAGAATCTATTCGTTTTATTGCAAAAATAGCAAAAGAATTAAATGACCAATATCCTAATATCCATTATCACATTATCAGTGGTGATTCTGTTGATATTATAGAAAAATTAGATACTGGTTTGATTGATTTTGCAATCTTGTTTGCACCAGTTGATATTTCAAAATATCATTATATACGACTTCCTTTAAAAGATAACTGGGGTGTTTTAATGCGGAAAGATGCGCCTCTTGCATATAAAGAATCAATTACACCAGAAGATTTATGGGATAAACGGCTTATTGTTTCTCGGCAGGCAATCAAAGGAACAGAATTAACAACATGGTTAGGAAAAGATGCTACACAATTAAATATTGTTGCTTCTTATAATTTGCTTTATAATGCCTCTCTTATGGCAGAGGAAGGGCTGGGATATGTACTTTGTTTGGATGGCATTATTAATGTTACAGATACGAACCTTTGTTTTAAACCATTGAAGCCAAAGTTAGAGGTAGGAATGAGTATTGTGTTTAAAAAATATCATTTTTTTTCAAAAGCACTAGAAATATTTTTAGAAAAACTCAAAAGTACATTATAAAAATAAAACAATATTTATCCATAAAAAATGCTAGTGATATTTTAAAAAGAATTGGATAAACTGATTAGCATAAGGCGGTGAGAAATTGTGACTGGATTATTACAAGCAGCTTCCGCACCGGTTGCTATTGGTGCAGTTTATATTTTTATACGAGATAAATACGAAAAAGAACCCTATGCCATGTTATTTTTAGGACTTTTATATGGTATTTATAGTACATTTGTCATATGGGCAGTAGGTATCACATTTGAAAAAATTTTTCCTCATGTAGAAACACCATTTTTTAATGCCTTTTTTAGTTCTGCGGGAATTGAAGAAGGAATTAAATTTTTATTTTTATATTTTTTGGTTTTTAGAAATCCTAACTTTAATGAACCCTTTGATGGTATTGTATATGGTATTTTTATAGCATTAGGATTTGCTTGGTTAGAAAATATTATATATGTGTTTCATAAAGAATTGGGAGGCTATGAAACTGCATTTGCAAGAGCTATTTTTTCTGTTCCAGGACATGGCTTATTTGGCTTAGAAATGGGATATTATTTAGCACTCGCAAAATATTATGGCAAAAAGATGTATTTACTAAAAGCATTTGCTATTCCTTATTTGCTGCATGGAATTTATAACTATATTTTATTTTTAGATAGAAAACTATTATGGATTCCTTTTTTAGCTTTTGTATTGTTTTTGTGGTTTCTTGGTTTTAAAAGAATAAAAATTCTTTTAGAACAATCACCTTTTAAAAAAGAGTAAAATAATCTTAAATCTGACTTGAAAAACAATAAAATACCATGTATACTTAAATTAAAAATAGGGAGGTAGCATTTTGGTAGAGGCAATTAGCTGTGGTGGTATTGTAATTTATCGATGGAAAATATTGCTTTTATATAAAAATCAAAATGGAAAATATTTAGGTTGGGTGTTGCCAAAGGGAACGGTAGAACCAGGAGAAACACACCGTCAAACAGCATTAAGAGAAGTAAAAGAAGAATCTGGTGCATTAGGCAACATCATTAAATATGTGGGAAAAACACAATATAATTTTAAAGGAAATGAAGATTTTGTAAACAAAACAGTACACTGGTATTTAATGACAACCAATTCTTTTTATTGTAAGCCACAAAGTGAAGAATATTTTGCAGATGCGGGTTTTTATAAATTTCATGAAGCCTATCATTTACTAAAATTTAATGATGAAAGGCAAATACTAAAAAAAGCATATTTTGAATATACGGAATTAAAAAAGAACAAAGAATTTATTAGAAAAAAAATGTTAAGAGGTTATAGATAGGATTACTTATAACAGAAAATGTCCAGTAGAGATATTTTATCTGTTAAAAATAAAAAAGAAAGAGGGAATTATGATGAAAAAGTATTTAGAAAATAGCACTTCTCTGGAAGACATAAAAGAAGCAATTCGTGGTATCCAGAAAAGAGAGGACAAAAGAGGTCTGTATATTTTTATTGCTATTGTAACAGCAGTATTAATAGCAACATTAATTGTTGTGGTATATCTACTTAAAAATAAAATGAATGATGATGATTTTGACGAAGATTGGGATACCGATTGGGAAGATTTAGAAGATGATGATTGCTGTTGTACAGATAAAGATGTGGATACTTCTGTAAAAGTAGAAAAACTGTAAGAAAATCAAAATTATTTAATAAGCTAGTTATTTTCTTAGACAGCCACTGGAAGTGGCTGTCTTTCTTTTTTCTATGTCTAAATTACGTGGCAGTGACAATGTCAAAAATTTTGCCTACAAATGTGAAACATTCAGATATCATTCAGAAAGGTGATATTACGCTTTATGGTTCTGACTGCATTATTATATTTTATGATGCTTTCCTAATTCCTATCAGTGTATAAAATTAGGCTATATTGAAAATACAACGAAATTGGAAAATATTATTGGAAAAAGAGAGATTTAACTTTTAATGAAAAATATATTTACTCTATCAATAATGATTTTCCTAATGCAAAAGAATACAAGTACACCTCTTTTACTTTTTTTCCAGTTGCCCTTTCCAATGCTTTTTGATACAATTTCATTTGTATTTCATATTGTTGTTTTAAGGTGATTGCTGTTTTTTCTCCCCACAATCTATCTGTTTTATAGTCTACTAACACAATTTCATTTTGTTCTTCAAAAAAACAGTCTATTATTCCATCTATCACAACACTATCCTCTACAGATGCATAATCTTTTTCTGGGAAAATTTCTTTTGCCTTGACCAACATAGAAAAGCATTTTTCCTTTTTTATACTGTCTGCATTTCTAATTCTTTGTGCAAAATCAGATTCAAAAAAGGTTAACAGTTCTAATTGACTGATTGCTTTTGCTTCTTTTTCAGACAAAACATTTTGCTCCACCAATGTTTCAATCTCTTTTTGTATTTCTTCTTTTGTATATTTTTTTCTTAAATCACATCGTTCCATAAAAGTATGGGTAGCCGTACCAACTTCTGCTGCGGTTAATTTTTTTTCTTCCTTTTCAAACTTTGGCATTGGCATTGTCATTTCCCATTGTTGTTCTCCTTTCAGTAAACCACTTTCCTGTTGCCATTTTCTTTTGATTTCAGAAATCGAAATATTGACCTGTAGTTTGGTAGAAGCTTGTTTTGCATAGTTCCAACGTAAAGCATCAAAAACTTGTTGCCTTTTTCCACTATAGTCCATCTCATTGTTCCATGTATCAAAATATTCTATCATCTTTTCTTTATTTTCTATTACTTCCATTTCCTGTTCTGCTTTAACAAGCATAATTTTCCATTGGGATTCGTCACTCAACACATTCGTTTCAAATTTACTTTCACCTAAAAATTTTTTTCCTGCTTTATGTTGCATCATTGCTGGCATAATCCAATCTAAATAATTATTTATCTGTGCCATTTCATAAAAAGGTAAGGTCCCCCTTGGTGTCACCTTATAATTACACCATTTTTCAATTTTTTTTCCATTATTTTTTATACTACCTGTTATTATTAATTTTTCTTTTGCCCTTGTCAATGCAACATAAAGAACACGCATTTCCTCTGAAATGCTATCTTGTTTTATTTTTTCTTTTACAGCTTCTTTTGCCCATGTGGTATATTTTGCTCTTTTTTCCAAGTCCATATAATTTACGCCAAGTCCAATTTTATGGTCTAATAAAATATCTTTTTTTAAATCTTGTAAATTAAATTTTTTTGCAGTATCTGAAACAAACACAACAGGAAATTCTAAGCCCTTACTCTTGTGTATGGTCATAATTCGCACCATATTTTCACCTTCATTGAGCAATTTTGCAGACCCACTTGTTTCATCATTTTCTTTCATACTTTCAATATACTTTACAAAATGAAATAACCCTTTTAAATTTGTTTTTTCATATTCTTCTGCTTTTTTTATTAAAAATCTTAAATTTGCCTGTCTTAATTTTCCTCCTGCTGTTACGCCTACATAATCAAAATATCCTGTTTCACTATAAAGATACCATAAAAGCTGACTAATGGAGCAATCTCTTGCTTTTTTTCTCCATTGTGCAATTTTTTCTAACACTGTTTTTAATCTTTTGGCAATAGGTTCCATTTCTTGTATTTGTTTTGCTTCTTCCAGATATTTTTTGATACAATCATAATATGTTGTTTCTTCTTCTCCTATCATTCTAATTTCCAGCAATTCTTCTGCTGAAAAATGATAGATAGGGGAATGCAATAAAGAAAGTAAAGGAATATCCTGAATGGGATTATCTAACACTTGCAAAAGATTTAATATTGTCATAACTTCCAATGTTTCAAAATAGCCTAAAGATGTTTCTGCATAAAAAGGAATATCCTCTTTCATAAAAATATTATCTAATATGCTATCCCATCTTTTTGCACTCCTTAACAAAATCGCAATATCTCCAAAGGCAACAGAGCGATATTCCCCTATTTTTTTATCAAAAATAGGATATTCTTCTTTTATCATTCTTTTAATCCGCTTGGCAACAACAAAGACCTCTTGTTCCACTTGATTCCATTCTTCCAGAACTTCATCTTCTATTTCTTTTTTATCTTGTATATCAATCAATAAAATTTCATTTTCTCCTCCACAGTTTCCATCAAAAGGGGGGAAATCTGCTCCTGCATAAAGGGCAGCATCTTCATCATAGGTTAGCCCGCCTACCTGTTCTGACATTATTTTTTGAAAAATAAAGTTAATGCCATCTAATATATTTTTACGGCTTCTGAAATTTTGAGAAAGCAATATTTTTTGTTCTTTTCCACTCTCTAAGGTGTATTGATTATATTTTTCCATAAATATTTCTGGCATAGCAAGCCGAAATCCATAAATACTTTGTTTTACATCACCCACCATAAACCGATTATATTCTCCTATGCTATTTTTAGAAACAGCATATAATATCATTTCTTGGATTAAGTTACTGTCTTGATATTCGTCAACAAACACTTCTTGATATTTTTGTTGTAATTCTCTTGCAACTTCAGAAGGTTCCATATAGTCTTCTTGTTGCTTGAAAAGAATTTCCAGACAAAAATGTTCATAATCTCCAAAATCTAAGATTCTTTTTTCCTTTTTTATCTCTTGATACCTTTTCATAAACTTTTCTACTACAGTTCCCAAAGATTTCATGATAGGGTATAATCGTTTTATCTGCTCCTCCATGATTTCGATAGAATAAGGAAAAATTGTTTTTTTCAGATTATCAAAGGCTTTTTTTGCTTTATCTCTTAAATCAATAATTTCCTCTTTTCTTTCTATCTCATCCCCTTTATAAGCTGGTCTACCAAAAACTACACTATTTATCATTTTTTGCACATCACGAAAAGGCAGAGAACATACTTTTTTGCAGTTTTCCACCATTTCACATTCTTTTTGTAAACTTTGTTCATATTTTTCAAAACCAATTCCATCTTGCGCAAGTAACAAAGCTTTTTTTAAATCATTGTCTATTATATTAAGTTCTTCTATCATTTTTTTTCGCAATATGCTTGCCCAAATGGTATCTTCTATTGTTTTTTGTTCAGACAAATGAAATGCTTCTATTTTATCATAGAGCCATTTTAAAGGCTCTGGACAGCCTAACAAAAATTCATAAATATCTAATATTATTTTTTTTAATTTATCATCCTTTGTATCATTTGCAAATAGTTCTACTAAATTACAAAATTCTGTATTCGGTTCCATACCATATAGTTCCTCAAATAAATCAGAGATTACCTCCTGTTGTAACAATTTTACCTCTGTTTCATCTGCTGTCCTCATCATAGGGTCAATACCAAGGGTATAGTAATTTTCTCTTACAACCTGCAAACAAAAAGAATGAATTGTTTTAATATCTGCTCTACTTAAATTTGTTAACTGGTTTTGAAGATGTTCATTAAATGGCTGAACTTCTAACTGTTTGGCAATCGCATCACCGATTCTTTGCTTCATTTCAGATGCTGCCGCATTGGTAAATGTTACAACTAAAAGTTTATCTACATCTATGGGATTTTTGCTGTCTGTTATCATAGAAATAATTCGTTCTACTAATACTGCTGTTTTTCCAGAACCTGCGGCGGCAGAAACCAATAAATTACAATTTCTTGTATCAATGGCTTTTTGTTGTTCTTTTGTCCACTTTTCTTTTGTCTGCATTTGCCATCACCTCATTTAAAAAAATCAGCTGGCTGCTCTTTTTAATCTTACATTTACCGAGAGGTATTTTGTAAAAGAAGCCATAAAACTGTTAAATGAATTATAGCAAAAATTTTCTATAAATGCCAATGAAAAAGGAGAAAGTGTTAAAGAACCAAACACATACCTTGCAGTTGTTTTTGCAAACAAATCAGAAAAACAGCTTTCTCCACTTTTGGCACAGCCATATAACACATCTGCTAATTTTTTTTCTGTCTCATTGAGTTGAAACACATAATATAAATTTCGTTTCATTTCTCTCCATCGTAATTTTCTTCTTTTAATACGAGAAAGACGTATGCTATGATAAATTGCTATTAATTTTAAAAACCTTCTGCCTCTTTCTTTATCTAATGCCTTCAGTTGTTGTTCAAAATAATTATATTCTGTTTTTGTTTCCAAAAAAATTTCATAGGCATCTGCCACAGCATTTTCAATGGAATGCTCAAAAAAAGATTCATAAAAAGAATTTTCTAATTTTTCTGCTCTTTCCAAAAAAAAATATTTTTGTTCCTCTATATTTTCCTTAATAATATCTTGCTTTTTGGGTTTTTTTTGAAATGTTGTAAAACTCACAACTTCTCCTCCTTATGCTTTTGTATTTTTCTTTCTTACAAAGTGATACTAAAACAATATCGAAAAACAAGTGGAGATACAACTTTTTTTGTCGCAAGATATGACAAGGCATGATACAATGTTATGTCATCTTACAGCTTTTGAATAAAATTGATTTCAACTGTCAAAAAAATAAATTAAAACCAGCCCTTTTTTTTAAAAAACGCTACTCCAGCCAATACCACACCTACAGATAAACCAATTACCATCGCATAGCTATGATTCCAATGATATTCTGGCATTTCAAAATTCATACCATACCAACCTACAATCAATGTCAAAGGCAAAAATATTGTGGTAATCACTGTAAATATTTTCATAGTATAATTCAAATTAATATCCACTTGTGCTTGATAAGACTCTCTTACCTGTGTAACAGATTCCCTTAAATTTAAAACATTTTCATAGTATCTTTCTGTTTTTCTTTGTAGTCTATCAAAATATTTTATTGTGGTTTCATCAAAAATATCATTTTCATTTTCTGACAAACCTTCCAACACATCTAATATTTGCTCATAATATTTCTTTAATATCATTAATTTTTTCCGTAAAGAAATAATTTCTTTTACACAATCTTTTTTTTGTTCTGTAATTAAGGCTTGTTCCAACTCCACAATTTCTTTTTCTAAGTCATCAAAAACAGAAATATCACTTCCTATCAATTTTGTAATAAATTCTAAAAGAACCTTATGGATTGTATTTTTTTCTCCTAAATTTTCGATTGTGGTTTCTATTACTTTTTTCCATTTTGCCGGCTCATCAGAAAAAATAAAATAAAACTCTTTTTGCAAACAAAATAAAACTCGTCTTTGTCCTCCATATAAGTTTTGATAATCAATAGCATTAATACAAATAAAATCAAATCCATCAAAACATTCATAATAAGCATATTTTGAAATTTCCTGTGAAGGAGTATAATGAATCTGATACTTTTGCGCTATTTCCTGCCATTGCTCTTGATGAAACATAGCAATCCCTTTTTTATCCTTTAGATTATCCTCCATTTTTTCTTTTCTCTTTACTTTTCCATCTAAAAACACATAAAACATGAACATCACCTTTTTACAGTATATCCGATTCCCCTTTTTTTATGAAAATAAAAAACTGACGCTTTCCTTTCCAAAAGCGTCAGTTAGTTCATCAAAAAAACTTAAGTAGAAACTTTATTTTCTTAAAAAATCACCTTAGTTGTATTTCCTATCCAATTATTTCATCTGTACTTTTAATAAAATAGGTGTAAGCAGTACTGTAACAATAACAACAAATATAATAGCGGGAAACATATCCTGCGAAATTAGTCCTGCTTGTGAACCTTTTTGCGCCACAATTAATGCTACTTCCCCACGTGATACCATACCAATTCCGACAGAAAGCGCCTCATGGTTTTCATACCCACACATTTTTGCACCCAATCCACAACCAACAATTTTTGATAAGATAGCGATTATCAACAAAATAATCGAAAAAAGTAACAATGAGGATGTCATTCCGCTTAATACTGTTTTCATACCAATACTTGCAAAGAAAATAGGTGTGAAAAACATATAGGCTGTAATTGTGATTCTTCTGACCACATAATTTCTAATTTCTCCAGAATTACAAAGAATGAGCCCTGCAAAATAAGCACCTGTAATATCTGCAACTCCAAAAAGCACCTCTGAACAATATGCCATAAGAAAGCAAAATGCAATGGAATAAATTGCAGTGCGCCGTTTTCCTGTTGGATAGATGTTTGGAAAACGTTTTATAATTTGTTGAATCACAAAGGTACAAATGCCAACAAAAATAAAAAACAACAAAATTTTTAATAGCACAAAAGCAATTCCACTTTTTTCCGGAGAAGTAACACCTGTGATAATGGTTAACACAATAATACCTAAAATATCATCAATGATAGCAGCCCCTAGTATGGAGGTGCCCACTTTTCCTTTTAATTTTCCCATCTCTTTTAATGTTTCTACAGAAATGCTAACAGATGTTGCAGTCAAAATAACACCTACAAAACAAGCACGTAAAAACTCTATTGGTGTCATTTCTGAAGTTTGGAAAAATAATAAATAAACGATTGTTCCACCTAAAAATGGTACAATAACACCAATTAAAGCAATAATAAAAGAAGCTTTTCCAGTTTTTTTCAACTCCTCAAAATCTGTATCCAATCCTGCTTGAAACATCAGTAATACAACACCAATTTCTGCTGATTTCATCAAAAAATCTGTTTCATGCAAAACATTCAAACAGCCCGGTCCTAATAAAATACCAACTGTTAAAGCTCCTACTACCTGTGGCATATGTACCTTTTCCGATAACAAGCCAAAAATTTTTGTCGATAGTAAGATAATCGCTAATACAAATAAAAAATCATAGGATTCCATTTTTTCTCCTCCCTTTATCCTATTCTGCTTCTTTTTTGTATGTTTGCAGAACCTGCTAATTCGTATGAGCAAAACCCATAACATTTATTAAAATTTTTATTCCCTCTACAAATAATTTTTCCCTACAATCATTTAAAAATACTAAGGCGTTTTTGTATTATACCATATTTGGTAGCTTATGGTACAAAAATATTCTATTCTATACATTATATTAATACATAAAAGAATGTGACAGAAAACACAAAATTTTCCACTTTTTCTTAAAACAATATCTTACATATCTTACAAATCTCTTTCTCTTTTCTTATTTTCGTTTTCATTAAATATGATGAAAATATTGACAGAATTTGTAGATAATTGTATAATACAAATGCATGTATCAATGAGAAAATCTCTATATGATACTTTTTATTTTTGTCAAAAAAGGGGAAAAGGGGGAAATGTGGCATGAAAACAAAAAAAGCCTTTGCTTTGTTTTTAACATTATCAATGGGAAGTAGCATTTTACATGTTACAGCAAGTGCAAAGGAAACAGAAATACCTGTTATTACACAAGATTTAGAAACAGAACAAGCAAATACTTCTTTACCATTGGAAGACGAAGAAATGCCTTCCTTATCAGAAGATATCAAAACACAAGAGGAAGACTTACAAACACCTTCAGAAACACAGTCAGAAGATGTAGAAGTGCCTTCTGAAATACAAGATACTGTGGAACAAAATAAACCACAAAATCACTCTGAACTAAAAACAATTTTATTTGACAGTAATGGTGCTGAAGGAACTGCACCAGAAGGTATCACTCTTGCAAGCGGTGATGTATTTATGTTTATAGAAGACCCTGACATCACAAAACAAGGGTTTGTTTTTATGGGCTGGAGCACCAAACAGGATGCCACGGAGCCTTTATTTCAAAGAGAAGAACATATTACAACAGAAAAATTGTTCGAAACAGAAGAACAAACCATTACATTATATGCTGTTTGGAAAGAAATACAAGACTGTCAAATTTTATATGATTTAGGTAACAATGAAATTATTAGAGAATATACAAAAACAGGAGAATTGCCTCAAAACATACCAACCCAAAATAAAGAAGGAAAACAAATTATTGCTTGGAAAAATGCGGATGATGAAATGGTAGAACTTGCAAAACAAGTTACATTAAAAAATGCCGCTTATTTTGCTGTTTATGAACAATCTGAACAACTTACTCCACAATCAGATATATTGGAAACAGAAAAACATATTCCATATATGAATGGAAGCAATGGAAACTTTTATCCAGAAAAGGCTTTAACAAGAGCAGAAGCCTGCCAAATATTATATACGTTGTTAAAACAAAAACCACAGCCAAATAAAACATTTTCTGACGTTTCTGCTGACCAATGGTATGCGAATCCAGTATGCACTTTGGCAACAATGGGATTAGTAGAAGGATATGGAGAAAATTTTGAGCCAGATAGCGAAATGACAAGAGCAGAATTTTTAACAATATTAAATAGAATTTATCCTTCTGATACAACCGAAACACAAACATTTGTTGATGTTTCTGCACAACATTGGGCATTTTCCGCCATTTGTAATGCAGCACAAAAAGGCTGGATAAATCCGCAGGAAAATATCTTTCCAGATGATACCATAAAAAGACAAGATGTTGCTGTTATTCTCAATAAAGTATTACATCGAACAGGCGATAAAAACACTATTGACAACGCAGATACAGTCAAGGAATTTTTTGATGTACCTTCTACCCACTGGGCATATTATGACATTTTAGAATCATCTGTTGTCCATGAATATCAAAAAACAGATGCCACAGAGACTTGGACTTCTTTCCAAAAAGAAGGACTTGACATTGCACCCGGACTTTACTCCAAGAATGGTACTCTATTTTGCATTGAAGAAAATGGACATCTAGCAAGAAATAAAACTGTTGGAAACTTTACTTTTAACGAAAATGGATATTATACAACAGGCTATCCGATACTGGATGAAAAACTTTCTGAAATTGTAAGAACACAAACAGATGAAAGCATGACACAAGAAGAAAAACTTCACACCTTACATAATTATATCAGAGACAATTATCGTTATTTAAAACGTCCTTTTGTTTCTAAGGGAGAGGTTGGCTGGGAAGCAGAGTATGCTATTCCTATGCTAGAAACAAACAAAGGAAATTGCTATAGTTTTGCAGCATTATATTATTATTTAGCAAAACAAATTGGATATGATGCACAAACTGCTATCGGTACCATTGGACATAATTATGCACCTCACGGCTGGATAGAAATTGGAATGGATGGGACAACCTATTTATTTGATGCAGAAATGGAAATGGCGTATCGTTTAAAAGGACAATATTATGATATTTTCAAAAAGACATATCATAATGCTCCATTTATTTATATTAAATGGTAAAATATTCGGGGGGTTGATATTGTGGTTTTTAGTTCAGCCATCTTTTTATATTGGTTTTTACCTATCACATTTTTGCTGTATCATATCGTTCCCAGCAAAAAAGGTAAAAATATAATATTAACCGTTGCAAGCCTTGTATTTTATGCTTTTGGACAATTACAATATTTGCCCTTACTTTTATTTTCTGTCTTATGCAACTATATATTTGGCAGATTACTAAAAAAGATTAAAAGATGTAAGACAATTCTTACTTTTGCTTTACTCATAAATATTGGTATCCTTTGTTTATTTAAGTACACAGATTTTTTGATTACAAGTTTTAATCAAATATTTTCTATTACGATTCCCACAACCGGAATTGTATTGCCAATAGGAATTTCCTTTTTTACCTTTCAAGGAATTTCTTATGTTATGGATGTATACCGCAATCCCGAAGAAGGAACCGATGACTTTTTAAAGGTGCTCTTGTATATTTCCTTTTTTCCACAACTTATTGCAGGCCCTATTATTAAATATCATGACGTTTCTATGGAAATTGACAACAGAGTTTGCACCTTACAACAAACAGCAGAAGGCTTTCGTCGCTTTATCGTTGGACTGTCAAAAAAACTATTACTTTCTAATACAGTAGGTTTTGTTGTGGACAATATTTTCGCATTAAATGAAACACAGCTTGATATTCGTCTTGCATGGTTAGGTGCTATTTGCTATATATTTCAAATTTACTTTGACTTTAGTGGATATAGTGATATGGCAATCGGTTTAGGGAAAGTATTTGGATTTCATTTTAAAGAAAATTTCAATTATCCTTATACTGCTGACAGTATCAAAGAATTTTGGAGAAGATGGCATATTTCCCTTTCCTCTTGGTTTCGGGATTATTTATATATTCCCCTAGGTGGAAATCGCTTTGGAACTGTTCGAACAGGTATTCACAAATTAATTGTATTTTTTGCCACTGGTTTTTGGCATGGTGCAAATGTTACCTTTATTTTATGGGGACTTTTTCACGGATTATTTTCTGTATTAGAACAAGCAAACATCATACCAGTCGGCAAAATGAAAGGGAAAGGACTTGGACATCTTTATACTATGCTTGTTGTAACCCTTGGTTTTGTTTTATTCCGCAGTGAAAATTTATCCCAAGCAAGTATGATGGTTACAAAAATGTTTACGGTTTCTTCTTTTTCACTAGAAAATACGCTATTATTAAAAGAATTACTTTCTCCATATACCATTTTTATATTATTGCTTTGTGTCATTGGTTCTTTGGAGATTGTACCAAAATTAAGTAAAATTATACCAAAAAAGAAAATTGAAAGGGGAAGTTATGTATTGGCGATAATACTATTTTTCTTTAGTATCATTGATTTATCTGCTTCCACTTTTAATCCGTTTATCTATTTTCAATTTTAGGTGTTATGATGATGAATAAAAAAATATATATCTTTTTTATCTTCTTTTTTATGACAATTTGTATGTTATTTTCTGTTGGAATGTTTTTTATAGAACAACCAAAACCCAGAGCAAATGAAATATTATCACCAAAGCCTTTGTTGACTTTTCCTGATGGTAGCATCAATACACATTATTTGGAAGATGTCACAAACTATGTAGGAGACCATAGTGCTTTTCGAGCAGATTTGATTACTCTACGTCATAAAATTCTTGCTACTGTTTTTAAGACTTCTGCTTCTGAAGATGTCATCTTAGGAAAAGAAGGGTGGCTTTTTTATCAAGATACAAAAAATGATTATGTAGGCAAAAATGTTTTATTAGATAGCGAAATCCAAACCATTGTGCATAACATTAAAATGATGCAAAATTATGTAGAAGAACAAGGTGCACAATTTTTATTTTTTATTGCGCCTAACAAAAACAGCTTATATGGGCAATATATGCCGGAATTAGAAATCCTTTCCAAGGAAAGCAATGCTAAAAAATTAATGGCTGCTATGCAAAAAGAAGAAATTCATTTTATTGATTTTTATGATATCTTTCAAAGCGAAGAAGAAATATTATATCATAGGTTGGATTCCCATTGGAATAACAAAGGTGCTGCTCTGGCTAGAGATGTTATTTTACAAACATTAGAAATATCGGATGAACTGCAATGGTATTTATCACCTTATCATACTGAAAAAAATCACAAGGGAGATTTATATGAAATGTTATATCCCACTGGAAAAGAATTAGATGACAATGTAATCTTTGAAACACCATTTCGGTTTGTACCAGACAGAGAAATTCATGGTCCAGATGACATACAAATTGATACAACAAGAGAGCAAAAAGAACATTCTTTATTAATGTTTCGGGATTCTTTTGGTAATGCTCTATATCCTTTTTTAGCGGATAGCTTTGGGCATAGTCGTTTTTCCAGAAAGATGCCATATCCCCTTACGATGATGCAAGAAGTTAATGCAGATATTGTCATTGTGGAAATTGTAGAAAGGAACATTCCAAATTTAGCAAAAAATGAATTTATTTTTGAGCTATAAAATTTAGTTTATTTTAAAATATAAATGAACTTCAGCTTGTCAAAAAAACTTGAAGGCTAGCCCTCAAACTCCTCCAAGAACCTTAATGCGAAACTAGAATTTTGCTAAAAAGATTGATTTTATCAGGAAAAACGCTAGTTTTCTCAATAAAGTTTCTTGTCCAACTTTTTAAAAAAAGTTGGTGGGTGTGGGTGAAACCCACAAAAAAACTCTATTGACAGACTATAGTTTATTTTGAAGAATAAATGAACTTGTAGAGTTTGAGGCAAATTGAAAGGTTTTAAAAAATAAATCAATAGAGAGGGAGAAAGAAAATGAAAAAAACGTTTTTATTATTATTTATGGTGAGTAGTATGTTATTCACAGCTTGCGGAAGTACACCAAAAGCAACTGAAAACCTAGAAAATATAGAAGAACAACAGGAAAGCTCACAAGGAGAAGCACAAAAAGCAACGCCAGCAGAAAAAGCAGAACCAGCAACGCCGGCAGAAAAACCAGAAGAAACAGAGCCAGCAGAAAAGGCAACGCCAGCACAAGCACCAGAAGAAACAGAACCTGCACAAAAGGCAACACCGGCACAAGTTCCAAAACAAGCAGAACCTGCACAAAAAGCAACACCAGCGCAAGCAGAACCGGCAACGCCAGCACCACAAGCACAATTCGCCGAACCTGCTGAAGTACAACCAGCGGAACCTGCACAGCCAGCAGAGCCTGCAACACCAGCAGAACCAGCAAAAGATGCAAAACAAACTGCTTTAAACTATATTGGACAAAGTGCAAGTAGTTTGCAGGGAGCTATTGGAAGTCCTTCTTCCACGGATTATTCTTCTAGTTGCTTAGGAGATGGAGAAGATGGTGAATGGAGATACAATGGGTTTACTGTTTATACTTATCGAGAAAATGGCGTTGAAACCATAACAGATGTGCAATAAAAGGATTGATTTTCCATATGCATTATGTTAAAGTACAAGTATCGCTCAAGTCTTTCTTTAGATTTGAGCGAATATATTTTTTGTTAAAGGTCGTTTTAAAATGAGTAAACAAAAATCTGTTTTAATGACAGAAGGGAACATAGGGAAACAAATACTGTTTTTTTCAATTCCTTTAATTATCGGCAATATGTTACAACAAATGTATAATACTGTTGATTCCATTATTGTAGGAAATTATGTGGGAAATGATGCACTTGCAGCCGTTAGTTCTAGCACTTCCTTAATTAATTTACTAATTGCCTTTGGACAAGGAGCAGCCGTTGGTGCTGGTGTTATTGTTTCGCAATTTTTGGGAGCAGAAAAACGGGATAATGTACAATCTGCTATTCATACTGCACTTGCGCTTGCCATTGCGTTAGGGCTTATCTTAACAGCAGCAGGAGTTATTTTTACTCCCTTTTTTTTAAGATGTATGAAAACGCCTCCAGAAGTATTAAAACAATCCATTGTATATCTTCGTATCTATTCCTGCGGGTTTTTATTTAATATTATTTATAATATGACAGCAGGTATTTTAAATGCAGTAGGAAATTCAAAACGCTCCTTACTTTATTTGGCAATCGCTTCTTTTACCAATATTGTATTAGATTTTATATTGATTAAACTATGTCATATGGGAGTGGAAGGAGCAGCGATTGCTACAGATATTAGTCAAGCAGTTTCTGGACTATTCGCTATTTCATTTTTAAGAAAAGTTCCCACTGCTTACCAAGTAAACTTAAAAAAAATACGGTTTCATAAAGATATGCTCCTTAAAATCATCAAAATAGGATTACCCTCTGGTATACAAAATATGGTGATTTCCTTTTCTAATGTTCTTGTACAATCTAGTGTCAACACCTTTGGCACAAAAGCAATGGCTGGTTTTGGTGCCTATTTAAAAATAGACGGATTTAATATTCTTCCTGTATTGAGTTTTAGTATGGCAGTCACTACATTTACAGGGCAAAATTTTGGTGCCGGAAAATTGGACAGAGTAAAAAAAGGAATGTATGTTACAACGATTATGAGCTTTTTATATACAGTAATAACAGGCACCTTTATTCTTTTATTTGTACAGCCAATTATTACCCTTTTTACAAAGGATAAAGAAGCAATTTCCTATGGGGTTCTTGCAGCAACCTATTTTTGTCCTTATTATTTTTTTATTGGTATCTTGTATGCTTTTGCAGGTACCATAAGAGGTGTTGGGAAAAGTGTTCCCCCTATGGTTGTACTATTACTTTCTTTTTGTGTATTCCGCATTATCTGGATAACATTGATATTGCCACATTTCCATACCATAAGAGGAATTTATGTATTGTATCCTGTTTCTTGGACAATTGGTGTCACTATGATGACATTATATACATGGAAAGGGAAATGGCTCACTTTACAAACCTAGATTTCTGGATAGGAAAAATTATTTTTCCTATCCAGAACATTTATCTACAAACATAAATCAATTCTACAATTCCATTATAAGTAAATGTACTTAGCAATTTTAACTCTATTTCCTTTACTGTTTCCCCAAATAGCCGAATACCTGCACCTAAAATTGTTGGTATCACAGAAATAGTATATTCATCAATTAGTTTTTCTTTTAATAAGGCTTGTACAATCTTTGCGCCTCCACAAATCCATATCTTTTTTCCTTGTTCCTGTTTTAATCTTTTCACAAGGTCACAAGGATTTTCTTGTATAAATTTTATATTTTCTGTAGAAGGTAATTGTCTATGTGTAATGACATACGTTGTCAAATCACTATAAACCCATTGATTAGGAGATAACTCTGTAATAATCTGGCGATAGGTATTCCAACCCATTACAACTGTATCTACCTCTTTTATAAAATCAGAATAGGTATCTATCATGTCCTCATTCCCATTTTGTCCTTTTAGCCAATCAACCTTTCCTTCTTTGTCTGCAATATATCCATCTAAACTCATCGCAATATACAAAACAACCTTTTTCATGGAAATCCTCCTATCTTGATTTATCGTTTATCTTATCATAGGTTATTTTTTAAGGCAAGCTGATATGGTATTTTTATGTTATTATCAGAAAACAAATCTTCTTACAACCTGATAAAACTTAAAAACAGTCAACAGCTATACTATTGTTATAAGGAAAGCAAAAAACACCAACAAATCTCCTATTTTGACTTGATAGATGACAAAAAATAAGATATAATAAAAAACAAAAAACATTTGTATGACTGGCGGAAAGTGGAAAAACTACAGGGAGTACAAATGAGAAAGCCGACCGCCTGGGCATTATTTTGAATTACCCAGACGGTTTTTTATTTAATTAAAGGAGGAATTTTTTATGCGTGCTTTAATTAGTGTATCCGACAAAACAGGAATTGTAGAATTTGCGAAAGAACTATCAAATTTAGGGGTAGAGATTATTTCTACAGGTGGAACCTATCACACTCTACAAAATGCAGGCATTTCTTGTATTGGTATTTCCAGTGTAACCCATTTTCCAGAATGTTTAGATGGTCGTGTAAAAACCTTACACCCTTCCATTCATGCAGGAATTCTTGCTATCAGAGGCAATGCAGAACATATGAAACAACTTTCCGACTTAGGTATTGATACTATTGATATGGTAATTGTCAATTTATATCCTTTCAAACAAACTATTTTAAAAGAAGGCGTGACAAGAGAACAAGCCATTGAAAACATCGACATCGGTGGACCTACTATGATAAGAGCAGCCGCAAAAAATTATCAAGATGTAGCTGTCATAATTGACCCAACAGATTATGATAAGGTACTTACAGAGTTAAAACAAAACAAGGAAATTTCTATAGATACAAAATTCTACTTAAGTGCAAAAGTATTTATGCATACCTCTCATTATGATAGCTTGATTGCAGATTATATGAAAAAACAAGCTGGTATAGAACAATTTCCAGACACCTTAAGTTTGACTTATGAAAAAGTACAAGAAATGAGATATGGAGAAAATCCACATCAAAAAGCTGCTTTTTACAGAGAAATAGGAAATCAAAAAGGTGTTTTGACAAATGCGGTACAGCTTCATGGAAAAGAACTTTCTTTTAACAATATCAATGATACCAATGGTGCATTAGAATTATTAAAAGAATATGAGGAACCAACTATTGTTGCTTGTAAGCATGCAAACCCTTGTGGTGTGGGTAGCGCAGAAACCATTTATGATGCTTATATAAAAGCATACCATTCTGACCCTGTTTCCATTTTTGGGGGAATTATTGTTTCTAACAGAGAAATTGACAAAAAAACTGCAGAAGAAATCAATAAAATTTTTGTGGAAATTGTACTTGCTCCTTCTTTTGAAAAAGAAGCCCTTGAAATCTTAGAAAAAAAGAAAAATATCCGTTTAATGACATTAGAAAATATTACACAAAAACAGGCAGCAGGTTCCATTGATGTGAAAAAAGTGTCTGGCGGTATTTTAGTGCAAGATATTGATAATGAATTGCTTGTAGAACAAGATTTAAAAGTTGTGACACAAAGAAAACCTTCTCAGGAAGAAATGGAAGATTTGTTATTTACATGGAAAATGGTAAAATATACAAAATCAAACGGAATTGCTATTGGTAAAAATAAGCAATCTGTTGGTATTGGACCCGGACAAGTAAATCGAATCTGGGCTTGTGAACAAGCGATTGAACATGGCATTAATCATTTAGGAGTTGAAACTGTTAAAGGTGCTGTTTTGGCATCTGATGCCTTTTTCCCATTTCCTGATTGTGTAGAGGCTTGTGCAAAAGCAGGAATTACCGCAATTATTCAGCCGGGCGGCTCTGTTCGTGACCAAGAATCCATAGATGCTTGTGACAAAGCAGGAATTGCAATGATATTTACAGGAATGCGTCATTTTAGACATTAAATTACTTTCTTTTTTAAAAAAAGAAGTTTTATGATTTTTATTTTTTTGCCAAGTATTTGTTTAGCTCAGCTTGTTAAAAAACCTTAATGTGAAATTAACATTTCGCTAAAAATATCGATTTGATAAGGAAAAACGCTAGTTTTTCCAATAAAGTTTTTTGTCCAACTTTTTTTAAAAAAGTTAGTGGGTGTGGGTGAAACCCACAAAAAAAGACTTTATTGACAGACTGTGCCAAGCATTTGCTTGGCTTTTGCTATAAGGAGGCTAAAATGGATGATTTAATCAAGATTGTAACAGATTTAACAACATGGTATCAAAAAAATGCTCGTCAGCTTGCTTGGAGAGAAACTCCTTCTGCTTATCATATATGGATTTCTGAAATTATGTTACAACAAACAAGAGTTGAAGCTGTAAAGCAATATTATGCTCGTTTCATAAAAGAATTGCCTACTGTGGAAGATTTAGCAAAGGTTTCTGATGAAAAATTGTTAAAACTCTGGCAGGGCTTAGGATATTATAATAGAGCAAAAAATTTAAAAAAAGCTGCTCTTGAAATTATAGAACAACATCATGGAATCATTCCAAATTCTTATGAAAAATTGCTTTCTTTAAAAGGGATTGGAGAATACACGGCTGGAGCGATTGCTTCCATTGCATTTGGATTACCTGAAGCAGCCGTTGACGGAAATGTTATCAGAGTTCTATCCAGATTGTATGCAGATAATAGAAATCATACAGAATTAAAAAAAGAATATGCAAATAGTATCAAAAAAGTATTGCAACAAACAAATCCTAGCATATTTAATCAAGCATTGATGGAACTAGGGGCACTTATCTGTTTACCAAATGGTATGCCAAAATGTAAAGAATGTCCTATACAAAAATATTGTAAAGCATATAAGCAGAATTCTGTATTAGAATTTCCTCACAAAACACCAAAAAAACAAAGACGCATTGAAAATCGTATGGTATTTTGTATCCTATGTCAAAATAAATTAGCATTGCATAAAAGAGAAAGCACTGGTTTATTATCCAATTTATGGGAATTACCAAATGTTTTAATAGAAGAAGAAACGACTCCAAAGAAGCAATTATCAAAATGGGACATAGAATATACAAAGATAAAAGATATGGGAAAAGCAAAACATATTTTTACACATATGGAATGGCATATGCAAGGGTATATTATAAATGCAGAATCTTTTAAAAATTGCTATGATTTCGTATGGGTAACGCAAAAAGAATTAGAACAAAACTATGCGCTCCCTTCTGCTTTCCGCTTTTTTGCCACTGATTTATCAAAGGACTTTGTTTGACAAAACAGAAATAAGGCTTATAAATCAAAGATAACAGAATGTAACTGGATAAAAAATCATTTATTTACAAAATAAAAGAATCTTAAAATTGGGGAGGAAACAATGAATTTTTTAGAAGAAATCAAACTATATAAACCACAGAGTGAAGAAGAAAAAAAACAAAAGGAAATCATGTTACAACATATTGTAATGTTTTATGATACAATTTCCTATCGAAACAGTATGTTATTTCATATGACAGCTTCCGCCATGATATTAAATGAAAATAAGGACAAACTATTAATGATTTATCATAAAATTTATCAATCATGGTCATGGGTTGGTGGACATGCCGATGGTGAAACAGATTTACAAAAAACAGCGCTGAGAGAAGCACAAGAAGAAACAGGCGTTTCAGAATTAAAACCTTGCGGAAATATTATTTCCCTCGATATTTTAACAGTAGAAGGACATTATAAAAACAAAGAATATGTTTGCCCTCACCTTCATTTTAATGTTACTTATTGTTTTATTGCATCAGAAAAAAGTAAATTAATTCTAAATAAAGAAGAAACAGAAGCTGTAGCATGGATACCCATTTCAGAGCTTTGTAAATATTGTAAAGAAGAAAAAATGATACCTATTTATCAAAAAATCATAAAAAGAATAAAAAACAATGTCTGATATGTTTTAATAATAATTATTATTTGACTTTTTTTATCTTTTGTAATACAATGTAGCAGATTAAAAGAAATGTGGTGAGACTATGGTTGAAGTTGCAACATTGGAACAAAAAGAAGCATTTGCAGATTTATGGCATAGATGTTTTGAAGATAGTGAAGTTTTTACAAAATGGTTATTTGAAAAACGCTTTTTGCCTGATTTTTCAACATACATCAAAAGAGATAATAAAATTGTTTGTTGTATGCAGGCTTACCCCTTGCATATATGGGTACGGGGAAAAGCAGTAAAAGGTGTTATGTTATGTGGCGTCTGTACAGACAAAGAATATCGGCGGCAAGGTCTTATGACAGAATTATTTTCTGAAACTATGAAAATGTTACGAGAAAAAGGCTTTGTTTTAGCAGTACACACACCAGCAGTATTGCATAGTTATGATTCTTTTGGACACATTGCAGTAAATAGCTGTCAATATATTACATCTGATAACATTCCAGCCATAAAAAAAAGCGAATGTATACAAGAAATGACACAAAATTTTCATATGCTATATTCCTGTTATGATAAATTTAGTCAAAATTACAGTGGTTGTATCAGCAGAACAATGGCAGACTTTTTATTAAAGATAGAGGACTATCAAGCAGATGGTGCTACCATTATTGTTTATCAAGATAAAAAAAATATCAAAGGGTATTCTGTTTTCTACCATATGGAAGATAGGATACAAGCAGTAGAAACTGTTGCAGAAAATGACAATATTTATCAAAAATTAGTAGAAGGCATCTGCTGTTATGGCGTGGATAAACATTTATCTGTAAAATTGCCAGAAGATGTTTGCATCCATTCCTTTCAACAAAAAAAGATAGAAAAAGGGGTTGCTGGTGTATTAAATGTCCAACAACTTTTATCCATTTTAGGACAAAAACAGGGATACACGATTGCAATAAAAGATACTATCATTTCACAAAACAATGGCATTTTTGATTTGGATGGTACACCAAGTACAAAAGCACCTGACATTACATTAAGTGCAGGAGAAGCAACACAATTTTTATTAGGTTATCATTCTTTGTCAGAACTACAAAAAAAAGGTTCTATACAAAGAAAAGAACAGATACAAGAAATAGAACATTACTATCCAAAACAAAAATGCTACATTATAGATGAGTATTGAATATTAGGAGGACAATTATGGAATTAACATTGAAACCCATAAATAAAACAAAATTAAAGTTTAAGCCAATTGGTTTATCTTCAAAAGAACTTATTGAAAGTTACACAAAACCTTGGAATTTAGGTTGTTCTGATTTATCCTTTGCAAACCTATTTATATGGGGCGCAAATGGAAAAATGGAATATGCAGAATTGGACAATGTATTATATATTAAATTGGACTTTGAACATGTTCCTACCCATTTCTGGGCACCTATTCCAAAATTTAATGCTACTGTAAATTATAGAGAGGCAGTATATACCGCAATTAATTATATGAAAAAGTTAGGAGTAGAGCCTACCCTTCGTTCTGTCTGGGTACCTTTTAAAGAAAAAATTGAAAAATGTTGTCCAGAACTTGTTATACAGCCAACAGACATCGCATGGGATTATGTTTATGATAGAGAAAGTCTTGCAACCTTAAAAGGAAAAAAATTACATGGAAAAAGAAATCATATCAATAAATTTATGTCAAACTATACAGACTATGAATATGTTGTATTAGATGATAGTATGATAAAAGATTGTATTGCTTTATATGAAGGCTGGAGTGACCAAAAAACAGGAAATTTATTAGATGAAAAAACATCTGTTATGTTAGCTTTGCATCATAGAAAAGCATTAGGCTTAACAGGGGGCTGTCTTTTTGTAAAAAATGAATTGGTTGCCTTTACCTTAGGAGAAAGACTATCCAAAGATATGCAGTTGATACACATTGAAAAAGCAAAAACAGAAATAGATGGAGCCTATCCTATGATAAATCAGCAATATATCCTACATGAATGTCAAAATGTTAAGTATATTAATAGAGAGGAAGATATGGGGCTGGAAGGAATGCGAAAAGCAAAACGTTCTTATCAACCTGTTAAAATGATAGAAAAATATCTTGTAAGTTTAAGAGACTTGTCAAACGAAAAAGGATTATGGGGATAAAATTTTATTTCAAACTTTTTTGTGAAAAAAAGAAAGAGAAAGAACTTTATAGAAAAATTAATATTTTTTTCAGCTTGTCAAAAAACCTTGAGGGCTAGCCCTCAAACTCCCAATTCTTTCTTGGAAGAAAGAATCAAAGAACTTTAATGCGAAACTAACGTTTCGCTAAAAAGATTGATTTTATCAGGAAAAATGCTAGTTTTTCTAATAAAGTTTTTTGTCCAACTTTTTTTAAAAAAAAGTTGGTGGGTGTGGGTGAAACCCACAAAAAAAGACTTTATTGACAGACTGAGAAAAATTAATATCTTTTATCAAATAAATCATAGGAAATGTAAAAAGATTGGTTAAAGTGCTAAACGTTCGGTTAGTAAACGTTTAGCGCTTATTGAAAGGAAGGGTAAAAAGGAGGGAGTATGTGATAAATTTTATTATAAAGCATTTAATAAAACCTAGTAATCCTGCAGAAGATAGAAAAAAATATGGCATTGTAAGTGGATATGTGGGTATCTTTTGCAATATCCTCTTATTTATATCAAAATTATTTGCAGGTATTCTTACTTCTTCCGTATCTATTATGGCAGATGCCTTAAACAATTTATCTGATGCGGGTTCCTCTATTGCAACATTGATGGGTTTTAAATTGGCAGATATGCCTCCAGACAAGGAACATCCTTTTGGTCACGGTAGATATGAATATGTATCAGGGTTTGTAGTCTCTCTGATTATTATATTAATGGGAATCGAACTTTTTAAAGCCTCTTTTGAAAAAATTATTTCTCCTCAGCAAATGACATTTCATATGTTATCTTTTATCATTATGCTGTTTTCCATAGTTCTAAAACTATGGATGTGTTTTTTTAATAAAAAAATAGGAAAATTAATTGATTCTCAAACATTGCAGGCTGCTGCAATGGATAGCTTGAGTGATGTTGTAGCAACTTCTGCTGTTATTTTTGGAATGCTTATAACACATTTTTTTGATGTGAATATTGATGGATATATGGGGATTCTGGTAGCATTATTTATCTTATATACAGGTATTACAACCGCAAAGGAAACATTAAATCCTTTGCTTGGTTCTGCACCACCTTCTGATTTTGTCAAAGAAATAAAAAAAGAAGTCCTTTCTTATAAAGGAATCTTAGGGGTACATGACCTTATAGTGCATAGCTATGGTGCAGAAAAAAAACTTATTTCCCTCCATGCAGAAGTATCAGCATATGGTGATATCTTAAAAATACATGATGTGATAGACACCATTGAAAGGGATATAAAACAAAAATTCTTATGTGATGTGGTCATACATATGGACCCTATTGATACAGAGGATAAACAAACAAAACAATTATACCATCAAACAAAATATATTGTAGAAACTATAGACCCTTCTTTAAAAATACATGATTTTAGAGTTATAAAAAGTATAGGAGAAATAAAATTATTTTTCGATGTAGCAATCCCTTTTCATTATCAAAAAACAGATGAAGAAATGGTTCAACAAATAAAAGATAAAGTGGAACAATTAGGTTCAAATTATATTGCAACTATTACTATAGACCATATATCTATGTAAAGGATAAAAGAAAAAAGAACCTGAGGGGCAGGCTCTTTTTTCTTTAGGGAAGTGTCATGTAATTTTGCTATGTTTATTGGGTATGTATATACTATAAAAGAAAAATATGAATTGCATATGTAATATTTGTAAACAAAATATGAATAATTTTCTATTATTTCGTCAAAATACTGCAAAGTGCATATTTTACAAGGTTTTTAGAAAATATTTTTTTAAATTTATCCCATTTTTGTGTTGTTTTTTTAAAAAAAGTGGGACAAAAAATAAAAGTTGTAGGGTGTTTTTCTAAAACAAAAGGGAGTGCTACCTCCTTTCTTTTTAATGTTTCACAATATTTTCTAGCTTATTTTTTACAGTATCTTCATCCTCTAAAAGAGCCTTTTCCATATCCACGTAGAACTGCATGGCTGCAACATCATACTTTTTACTTATCATAAACCCTCATTCTATTATGTATCAAAAATAGCCTTAATATCATACCTGAATAGCCTTAATATCATACCTGTCAACAACAGTTCCCCTTTTTCATTGCCTTTTAATGCCACTTTATCTATCCATTTTTGTACAGTTGACTTTGCCCAATTCAGCATATTGTCATCCATATAATTGTAAATCATTTCTTTTGTACCTTCTTCCTTTATTTGTGTTTCTGTTTTCGCTGCTTCTTTTGCTTTGTCAACTGCCTCTTTTGGCGTTTGTACCGCTCTTTCTAAAGTAATGGAAAAAGGAATAAAAAAATAATAATGAAAAATATCCTTACTGACTGCGACATGAATATTAATGCTATTTCAGAATTTAGCAAAGGTAAGCAATTATCTTGTATTAGCCTTGCCCATATCGCAGATTATCTTGTTGACTATTTAATGGGTTGTACTGACAATCCAGAAGTAAAATTAGAGAAAGCAGAATTGTAAGAATTTTTTAAGACAACTATATTATAATTTGTAATTTTATATTGCTATTATAAGCGTAGGGTGTTTTAATATTGTTATAAGAAGGTGAAAAACAACAAAGATTTTAGGAGGGGTTTCTTTATGGAAATGGAAAAATTTAATATATTGGTATGTGATGATGAAAAGTCTATTGTTGACGCCATCGAAATTTATTTAAAACAGGAAAATTATAATATTATCAAAGCCTATGATGGAGAAGAAGCATTACAAGCTTTAGAGGAAAATGAAATCCATTTAATTCTTTTAGATGTAATGATGCCAAAATTAGACGGTTTAAATGCAACCATTAAAATTAGAGAAAGACTGAACATACCAATTATTATATTATCTGCAAAATCGGAAGATACTGACAAAATATTAGGTTTAAATTTTGGAGCAGATGATTATATTACAAAACCATTTAATCCATTAGAACTTTTGGCGAGGGTAAAAAGTCAAATGAGAAGATACACCACATTAGGAAGTATTGCAGAAAAAAGTAATACCATCAAAATAGGTGACTTGGAGTTAGACAAAGATGCCAAAGAGGTACGAGTCGAAGGAGAAAAAGTAAAATTAACTGCTACAGAATATGGTATTTTGCAACTTTTGATGGAAAATGCTGGAAAAGTATATTCGATTGACCAAATTTATGAAAGTGTTTGGAAAGAACTTTCTTTTGCACCAGAAAATACTGTTTCTGTACATATTCGAAGGATTAGAGAAAAAATTGAAATCAATCCAAAAGAACCAAGATATTTAAAGGTGGTGTGGGGAATTGGCTACAAAATCGAAAAAAACTAGACAATATCTGACTAGAACAAAGATTTTTGCAGCAATTATTTATTTTGTAGGTGTATTAGCATTATATCTTGCTAGTATGGTTTTTGTAAATATCAGCCAAAACTGGCATTATGAGGCTGTTGGTACAAATAGTTATTATGAAACAGAAAATTTTAGAGTACGTTTTAATAAATTAGTGAGTAATGTTGTATATGTATCCATTTATTATGGAGATGAAAGAAGTATAGAAGCAGGTACTAATATTTCTAGAGAAGATTTGTTGACGAGTTTTAAAAATTATTATAATGTAGTAGATGGTATCATTACCCAAAGTACAGAAATCAATGATACTTATGATGGTTTGATAATAAAAAATGAAATACCAGAAAACTTAAAGGCCAATTTTGAAGAATATAAAATGTTAGTAGAAACACGACTAGCACAATATCGAAATATGTACATACAAAATCAATTAGAATCCTATCGTAGTATGAAAAGAGAAATCAATGATTATGAAAACTTTTTTTATTATGTAGAAGATGAAAATGGTATAAAAGTGGCTGGAAATATTTCGAAAGATGGTATTTCAGAAATGGAAAGAAGCATTATCCTAGAAGGTGGATTTTCCATTGATAAACTAGGATATTATATGGAATATCATAATGATATTTTAGAAAAAAGCGGTTATAAACTTTATGCTGCTATTCGGGAGCCACTTTTGCCAGGGGATGCTTTTTATTCAGAACAAGCGGAATTTTATGTGGTTCGTAGAAGCTATCCAATTTTGATTGGAGTAGGAATTTTGGCTTGTATTTCTATTCTTGCTTCTTTATTATACCTAATGCGTGTTGCAGGGCAAAAAGAAAGTGGTGGAGAAATAGAATATATGGTAGTGGACAGAATTTATAATGATGTTCATATTATGTTATTTTTAATATTTAATTTGTTAGCTGGCATGGCTTTATTGATGCTTTATAGTATTGTGTTATATAATAGCACTTATTATTTGTGGACCTATATTTTTTCCACGTTGCTTGGTGCTTTGTTTGTGCTGTATAGTACCGTATGGTTAAGTTTTATGACAAGTATTTCCAGACAAATAAAAGGAAAGCGCTTTTTTAGCAATACAATGGTAGCCATGATAATACAAAAGATAAGCTATTTATTTAGTGGAAAAACTTTTCGGGGTTGGATTGTTTTTTTGCTGGTAGGCTATGGTATAGGAAATTGTATTATGACAGCGGCTTTGCTTATGATAATGTTTTGTGGAAATTTTATGTTTACTCTTATTTTAATTTTGTGTCTTCTTTTGTTTAATGGAATTGCAGCAGTGTTATGTGCTAGGGCTTTAGGCTCTCTGACAAAGGTGATGATTTCAGCAAAAGAAATATCCAAAGGAAATTTAGCTTATGAATTGGATGTAAAAAAAATATCACCCTCTTTTAAAAATTTTGCAGAAGATGTTGCAAATATTCAAAGTGGTTTTAAAAGTGCGGTGGAGGAAGCAGTAAAAGGGGAAAGAATGAAGGCAGAATTGATTACAAATGTATCCCATGATTTAAAAACGCCTTTAACTTCTATTATTACATATGCTGATTTATTAAAGAAAGAAAAACTGGAAAATGAAAAAGCAAAGGAATTTGTTGATGTTCTTCATGACAAATCCTATCGCTTAAAGCAGCTGATTGAAGATTTAATTGAAGCAAGTAAGGCTTCCAGTGGAAATTTAACGGTAACAAAAGAAAAAATTAATTTAAAAATGCTTTTGATACAAGCAATAGGAGAACTAGAGGAAAAAATAGAAAAAGCAGGTTTAGCCATAAAAATTAACTGTGAAGAAGAAACAAATGTTTATGCAGATGGCAGACATATGTGGAGAATTTTAGAAAATTTAATTTCTAATGTAATTAAATATTCTATGCCAAATTCCCGCGTTTATGTAGATATTTTTAAAATGGATGATATGGGGGTACTGATTATTAAAAATATTTCTGCTGCTTCCATTGATGTTACACCAGAACAGTTAACAGACCGTTTTGTAAGAGGAGATGTTTCTCGAACAACAGAGGGGTCTGGTTTGGGCTTGTCGATTGCAAAAAGTCTTTCTGAAATACAAGATGGTAGCTTTGAAATTAATATTGATGGGGATTTGTTTAAAGCGATTGTTATGATGCCTATTTGGATAGACACCTTTTCTTAATACCCTTTCTTTTTTAAGAAAGGATATTAAGAACTTTTGTATGATGAAGTTAAATAGCTGTTGTGGATAAACGATAATGCAATCGTATCAAAAAATCCTTTTATTTTGTTTTGTATATAAAAGAAAAATTCTGTAGGGGTTTGGGAATAAAGTTGCCTAGGTTTTATCATTTAAGGGGGATATTATGTGGAAAAAAGCTTATGAGCAATTTCGCATTTTTGGGGAATGGGTATTTTTTGGGAGTATTGTGGGGGTTGTAGTGGGTTTAATTGGTATTTTATTTCATTTTGGCATTGAACTTGCAACAGAATACCGAATTGCTCACCCTTATATTTTATGGTTATTACCCTTTGGTGGATTAGCAATTATTTATTTTTATCATTTAGAAGGAATGGACAAAGATAGAGGAACAAATTTTATTTTAGTTTCTGTCAGAACAAATGAAACGATTGCATTAAGAATGGCACCCTTAATTTTTGTCAGCACAATTATTACACATTTTTTTGGTGGTTCTTCTGGTAGAGAAGGTGCAGCTTTGCAATTAGGAGGGAGCATTTCTGGAAAACTAGGCAGAATGATAGAACTAGATGAAAAAGATGAGAGAATTATGACAATGTGTGGCATGAGTGCTGCTTTTGCGGCGCTGTTTGGTACACCGATTGCCTCTGTTGTATTTTCTATGGAAGTTATTACAGTGGGAGTGATGCATTATTCTGCTATTGTTCCTTGTACAATTTCTGCTTTAATTGGTGCTGGTTTATCAAGATATTGTGGAATAGAGCCAACAGCATTTTCTCTGTTGGGGATACCAGAGAGTATTTCTTTTTCTGCCTGTATCAGCGTCATATTTTTTGGTGTGATTGGTGCAGTATTAAGTATTCTTTTTTGTGTTACTATGAAAAAAACATCTGCTTTTTATAGAAAGTATTTTCCAAATCCATATAAACGGGTATTTGTGGGAGGCTGTTTTGTGATTGCCTTGACATATCTTGTAGGTACCAAAGATTATAATGGTGCAGGTATGGATGTGATACAAGCTGCTTTTTATGGAGAAACAGAACCTTTTTCTTTTTTATGGAAAATATTGTTTACTGCTGTTACCTTAGGGGCAGGCTTTAAAGGCGGAGAAATTGTCCCATCTTTTTTTGTGGGGGCAACATTTGGTGCTGCAATTAGCCCACTTATGGGCTTGAGTCCTTCTTTTGGAGCAGCTCTGGGAATGTCTGCATTATTTTGTGGGGTAACAAATTGCCCTTTGTCCGCAATTATTCTTGCTGTGGAATTGTTTGGTGGAGAATGTATTGCTTATTATACCCTTGTTTGTGCCATTAGCTATATGCTTTCCGGCTATTATAGCCTGTATAGTGAGCAAAAAATAATGTATTCTAAAGTAAAACCAGAATTTATTAACCGTAATGCAAATTAATTTCCTTTCTTGAAAGAAGACAAAGGACTTTTGTTTCGCATTAAAGATTGATTTTATCAGGAAAAATGCTAGTTTTTTAAAAAAAGTTGATGGGTGTGGGTGAAATCCACAAAAAAAGACTTTATTGACAGACTGCTTTATACATTTTTTAATGTATAAATGTATAAAGAAAAAGAATAAAAATACCGAAAATATAACAAAATAATAATTTTTATAAAAAAAGCTTGCATTATATTCATGTAAGAAGTATAATTCTAGTTGTGATAAAAAGAAATTGTATTTTAGGGAGGAAATTATTATCATGAAACAATATTTAAAAACAATTTTTGCTTTGGCAATGTCTGCAACAATGGTATTTGCTGCAGTTGGTTGTAGCTCTCAAGAACCTACTTCAGAACCTGCAACAGATGAACAACAAGAAGCATCTGGGGGAACTTTAACGATGGCAACAAATGCAGAATTTCCACCATATGAATTTTATGACGCTGGGGAAGTTGTTGGAATTGACGTAGAAATTGCAGGAGCCATTGCTGAAACAATGGGAAAAACACTGGAAGTAGAAGACATGGCTTTTGATTCTATCATTCCAGCACTTTCTGCAGGAAAAGCAGATATTGGTGCGGCTGGTATGACAGTAACAGAAGATAGAAAAGCTTCTGTTGATTTTACAGATACTTATGTTAAAGCCTCTCAAGTTATTATTATCAAAGCAGATAACACAGAAATTGCAGGTCCTGATGATGTAGAAGGAAAAACAATTGGTGTACAGCTTGGTACTACAGGTGATATTTATGCTTCTGATGTAACAGATAATGTAGAAAGATATAACAAAGGCTTTGAAGCAGTACAAGCACTTGCACAAGGCAAGATTGATGCGGTTATCATTGATGACCAAGTTGCAAAAGCATTAGCAGCAGATAATGCAGATGTAAAAGTATTGGATACACCTTTTACAGAAGAAGAATATGCTATTGCAGTGAAAAAAGGAAATACAGAATTAGTAGAACAAATCAATGCAGCATTAACAGAATTGAAAGAAAACGGAAAATTACAAGAAATCGTTGATAAATATATTACTGCTGAATAATCTTTTTGATTCGATAAATAAAGAAATTACCCACCTATTTTTTGGTGGGTAATTTTATAAAATACTGTGTGTATAAGGAGGGGAATATGATGTTAGAAATGCTTCATGATGGTTTCGTGAGGAATTTTATTACAGATGATAGATATTTATTTATTATCAATGGTTTTTTTACAACTTTAAAAATTACATTTTTTGCAGTATTATTAGGAATTGCAGTAGGTTTTTTGATTGCTATGATAAAAGCAACGCATGATATGACTGGAAAATTAAAATTACCAAATCTAATATGCAATATTTATTTAACAATTATTCGTGGTACCCCAACAATGGTACAACTTTTGATATTATATTTTATTGTATTTGCAAGTGTAAATAATAAAACAGTTGTTGCAATTTTGGCTTTTGGCATTAATTCAGGTGCTTATGTGGCGGAAATTGTACGTTCAGGTATTATGTCTATTGATAAGGGGCAAATGGAAGCAGGCAGAAGTTTGGGCTTTACTTACATACATACAATGATTTATGTAATATTGCCACAAGCTTTTAAAAATGTATTGCCAGCATTAGGCAATGAAATGATTGTATTATTAAAAGAAACTGCAATTTCTGGATATATTGCAATACAGGATTTGACAAAAGGTGGCGATATTATCCGAAGCCGTACGTATGACCCTTATTTTTCTTTGCTGACTGTCGCTGCTATTTATTTGGTAATTGTTATGATTATGTCAGCGGGTGTTAATCGACTAGAAAGGAGACTGAGAAACAGTGACCACTGAAAGTTTAATTTATGTGCAACATTTAGATAAAGAATTTGGTGAGATGAAAGCACTTTCTGATATTAACACAGAAATCAAAAAAGGAGAAGTTGTGGTAGTGATAGGTCCCTCTGGCTCTGGAAAATCTACCTTTCTCCGTTGTCTGAATCTTTTAGAAGTACCTACAAATGGGAACATTTATTTTGAAGGAGTCGACATTACCGACAAAAAAACAAATATTAATCTTCATAGGCAAAAAATGGGTATGGTATTTCAACATTTTAATTTATTTCCTCATATGACTATTTTAAAAAATATGATTATTGCCCCTATGAAATTGCAGGGGAAAAGTGAACAAGAAGCAACAAAACTTGCAATGGATTTGTTAGAAAGGGTTGGATTAGCAGACAGGGCAAATGCGTATCCTTCTCAGTTGTCTGGTGGACAAAAACAAAGAATTGCTATTGTACGTGCGTTGTGTATGCAACCAGAGGTTATGTTGTTTGATGAACCAACTTCTGCCCTAGACCCAGAAATGGTTGGGGAAGTATTAGAAGTTATGAAAGGATTAGCAAAAGAAAATATGACAATGGTTGTTGTGACACATGAGATGGGTTTTGCAAAAGAAGTAGCAACCCGAGTTATGTTTATGGCAGATGGAAAACAAATTGAAGAAGGAACCCCAAAACAAATTTTTGAATCTCCCAAAAGTGAACGCTTACAAACTTTTTTAGCAAAGGTTTTATAAAAATAGATTGACAGAAAAAATAGTTGTGATATAATTGTAAAATAAAATGTTGATGAGGACAGTAGCCCACAGGATACATACAGAGAAAAATGTCATGGTTGAGAGCATTTTTGTAGATTGTGAAGTGAAAACCACCTCGGAGTGGCTTTAATCCAGCCCGTTGACTACGTTATCGTCATAATAAAGTGGTTTTTTCAAACAAATAGGGTGGAACCGCGGGAATTTTATGCTCTCGTCCCTTTTATAAGGGATAGAGGGCTTTTTTGTTTTGGTACATAAATGTCTGATTACTTTATCTTGCCATTCCTGCGAAATTTTGAAGGAGGGATTTTATGAATGAAGAAACAAGAGAGATGATTGCAGAAATAAAGGCTGTTGGAAAAATGTTAAATGAAACAATGGAAGATATACGAGCGGAACTAAAAGAGGAACTCCAAGACATACGAATAGAATTGAGGGAAGAAATCCAAGAAATGCGAATGGAGCTAAAAGAAGAAATCCAAGAAATGAAGGAACAAATGGATAAATTAGAGGAAAAATTAGAAGTTGTTTCCTATGATACTGAATATGTAAAGCTAAAAACGGACATCATTGTATCTACAATCAAATTATATGATATGGAGATGAATCGTTTAAAAATGGATATAAACCATTTAAAAAAAGCGGAATAAATAGATAAGGAGAGAAAAGAAAATGAAAATTACATTAAAAGATGGTGTGGTAAAAGAATTTGATAGTGCAATATCTGTTTATGATATTGCAAAAAGCATTAGTGAAGGGTTAGCAAGAAATGCTTGTGCGGGTATTGTTGACGGAGAAACAAAAGATTTGCGTTTTGTGGTAGACAAAGATGCCGAAGTAAGTATTTGTACTTTTGATGATGAAGTGGGAAAAGAGGCTTTCCGCCATACTGCATCTCATATGATGGCACAAGCAGTCAAAAGACTGTATCCAGATACAAAATTAGCAATCGGTCCTTCTATTTCAGACGGTTTTTATTATGATTTTGATAGAGAAAAACCATTTTCTCCAGAAGAATTGGAAGAAATCGAAAAAGAAATGAAAAAAATTGCAAAAGAAGATTTAACACTGGAACGTTTTGAATTACCAAGGGTAGAAGCTATCAAGTTAATGGAAGAAAAAGGAGAGCCTTATAAGGTAGAATTGATTCGTGACTTGCCAGAAGATGCAACCATTTCTTTTTATAAACAAGGCGATTTTACAGACCTTTGTGCAGGTCCTCACTTGTTCAGCACAAAAAATGTAAAAGCAATTAAATTAACTTCTGTTGCTGGTGCCTACTGGAGAGGCAATGAAAAAAATAAAATGCTTTCTCGTATCTATGGTACAGCTTATACAAAAGCATCTGATTTGGAAGCTTATTTAACTATGATGGAAGAAGCAAAAAAACGTGACCATAGAAAATTAGGAAAAGAATTAAAATTGTTTGCTTTGTTAGAGGAAGGTCCAGGATTCCCATTCTTTTTACCAAAAGGTATGATATTAAAAAATACTTTACTGGAATATTGGAGAGAAATTCATAAAGAAGCAGGTTATGTAGAAGTAAGTACACCAATTATATTAAGTAAAGAACTTTGGGAAACAAGTGGACACTGGGACCATTATAAAGACAATATGTATACAACTGTGATTGATGAACATGATTTTTGTGTCAAACCTATGAACTGTCCGGGTGGTATGTTGGTCTATAAACAAGATATGCATTCTTACAGAGATTTACCAATGAGAGTTGGCGAAATTGGTTTAGTACACAGACATGAAAAATCAGGAGCATTACATGGTTTAATGAGAGTTCGTTGCTTTAATCAGGATGATGCCCATATTTTTATGACAGAGGAACAAATTAAGGACGAAATTAGTGGTGTTATCAGTTTGATTGATGGTGTATATAAATTATTTGGCTTTAAATATCATATTGAACTTTCTACTCGTCCAGAGAATAGCATGGGTTCTGATGAGGCATGGGAATTGGCTACAAATGGATTAAGAGATGCTTTGGAAGAAAACAAAATACCATATACTGTAAATGAGGGGGATGGCGCTTTTTATGGTCCAAAAATTGACTTCCATTTAGAGGATTCTATTGGAAGAACATGGCAATGTGGTACCATTCAGTTAGATATGCAAATGCCAGAACGTTTTGAATTGGAATATACAGCAGCAGATGGTAATAAAAAACGTCCTATTATGATTCATAGGGTATGTTTTGGAAGTATTGAGCGTTTTATTGGTATTTTAATTGAACATTATGCAGGACAATTCCCAACATGGCTATCTCCTGTACAAGTAAAAGTTTTACCAATTTCTGAAAAATTTGCAGATTATGCTGCTAAAGTGTCTGAGGAATTAGATAAAGCAGGTATCCGAGTAGAAACAGATTACAGAGCAGAAAAAATTGGTTACAAAATTAGAGAAGCAAGAAATGAACGAATCCCTTATATTATTGTAGTTGGTGAAAAGGATGAGGCAGTCAATAAAGTTTCTTTACGTTCCAGAGTAAATGGAGAAGAAGGACAAGTTGATTTGAAAGATGTGATTACAAGAGTACAAGAAGAAATAAAAACAAGAATAAGTAATGTTAATACAAAAGTAACAGAATAAAAAAGAAAAGGAAGGGGAAACTTTTAAAACAGAAGTTTCCCCTTCTTACTCTCAAATAACTGGTTTCCATTTTCTATTAAAAAAATCATTGACATTTTTTTTAATTGGTGGTATAGTATCTTAGTAACAAAGCAGAAGTATCCACTTCTCACCTTATCACAAGGGTGCATAAGGTTTATACAAAATAATGCTATATTGTAAAATAGCGTTTTTTTCAATTTTTGTGGATAGTACTTCTATCTGCTTTTTTTATGAATAAAATTCTACTTGTATGTTTATGGGAGGTGCTTTATATTACTGAGTTAATGATTAATGAGCAAGTAAGGGATAGGGAAGTAAGGTTGATTGATGAAAATGGTGAACAGCTAGGAATTATGTCTTCGAGAGAAGCACAAAAATTAGCTGATGAAAGAAAGTTGGATTTAGTAAAAATTGCTCCAACAGCAAAGCCACCAGTCTGTCGTATTATGGACTATGGTAAATACAAATTCGACCAAACAAAAAAAGAAAAAGAAGCCAGAAAAAAACAGAAAACCGTTGACATTAAAGAATTGCGTCTTTCTCCTAGCATAGATACCCATGATGTGCAGGTAAAAGTGAAAAAAGCGATTGAATTTTTGAAAAATGGTGACAAGGTTAAAATTAGTATTCGTTTTAGAGGGCGTGAAATTGGTCATTCAAAATCTTCTTTGGTGATTTTGGAAAATTTTGCGAAAGATGTAGAGGAATACGGTATCATTGACAAGGCTCCTAAAATGGAAGCGAAAAGTCTAGTCATGTTCCTTGCACCAAAAAATTGATAAATGGAGGAATTATACTATGCCTAAATTAAAAACAAAAAAAGCAGCAGCAAAACGTTTCAGAGTTACTGCGTCTGGTCAATTAAAAAGAAATAAATCTAACACACAACATATTCTTGGGAAAAAGTCCAGAAAAAGAAAAAGAAATTTAAGACACGCTACATTGGTTGACAAAACAGTTTTAAACAGCATAAAGAAAAAACTGTTACCATACGCATAATTGATTATTGTTAGGAGGACTTTCACATGGCAAGAGTAAAAGGTGCGTTAAACGCAAGAAAAAGACATAAAAAAGTTTTAAAATTAGCAAAAGGTTACAGAGGTGCTAGAAGTAAACAATACAGAGTGGCAAAACAATCTGTAATGAAAGCAATGGCTTATTCTTTTGCTGGCAGAAAACAGACCAAAAGAGAATACAGAAGCCTTTGGATTACAAGAATTAATGCTGCTGCAAGATTAAATGATATTTCTTACAGCAAATTAATGCATGGCTTGAAATTAGCAGACATTAACATTAATAGAAAAATGTTGGCTGATTTGGCTGTGACAGATGCTGCAGCTTTTACAAAATTAGTTGATGCTGCAAAAGCAAAATTAAACTAAATAAATCATAAAAACACTTATCTGAAAAGGTAAGTGTTTTTTTAGATAAATCTTGACAGCGTAAAGATAGTGTGTTATTATCTTGATAGTGTCAAGATTGAGAGGTGACAATTTGAAATCATATCATCATGGAGACTTAAAAAATGCTTTGATTGAAGCAGGAATTGCGTTACTTTATGAACAAGGGAAAGAACAATTTTCTTTACGTAAAGTAGCAGCAAAATGTGGTGTTAGCCATGCTGCACCCTACAGCCATTTTCAAAACAAAGAAGCATTGATGGAAGCAATGCAACAACATGTTACAAAACAGTTTGTACAGGTATTACAAAAAACAGTGGAGAAACATAAAAATGATTTAGATATCATGCTTTTTTTAGGAAATGCATATATTACTTTTTTTATGGAACATAAAACCTATTTTTCTTTTTTATATGAGCATTCTGGTCTGCAATTTGATTTTTCAGAAGATGGAATTGTGAACAATATGTACACTCCATGTACTATTTTTAAAAGGGCTGCTTTTGAACTGATGGAAAAAATAGATTTTCCAAAGGAAAAAAGAATAGATGCTCTCCTTGCTATGCTGGTTTTGGTGCATGGAATTACAGCAATGTTGACAACACAACAAATAACCTATGAAGGAGACTGGAAAAATATATTAAAAAATTCAATAACAGCAAATGCTTTATTTGCAGGCATGATACAAAAAAGGAGAGAAAATATATGAGTGTTATTTATTATTTTTCAGCAACAGGAAATAGCTTACAGGCAGCAAAAATTATTGCAAAAAAGATAAATGCAAGATTGGTTAAAATTACACCAAAAACAGTTATCTGTGAGGAGGATATGGTTGGTTTTGTCTATCCAACATTTTATTGGGGATTACCCGGTTTAGTAGCACAGTTTGTAAAAAAAATGCAGATAAAAGGAAATCCTTATCTTTTTGCAGTTACAACTTGCGGACTTTCCAGTGGGGGAGCACTGGGACAGATGAAAGACATTTTAAACAAAAAAGGACAAGTTTTATGTTTTGGAGAAAGTATCCGAACAGTTGCAAATAATATTACAAAATATCGTGTTCATCAAAACGCTATTACAAAATTGGTGGAAAAGGAAGATAAAAAAGCAACTGTTATTGCAGAAAAAATTGCAAAAAAAGAAAAAAATAAAATACCAAAAGTGTCAATAATGGCAAAAACATTTTATAAACTTTATGTAAAGGAATATCCTAATAGTGACAAAGGTTTTTTTGTAACAGAGGATTGTGTTTCTTGTGGTACTTGTCAAGAGATATGTCCAACTAGCAATATTGTGCTAAAAGATGGAAAACCTGTTTTTCAGCATCATTGTGAAAATTGCCTTGCTTGTTTACATTGGTGTCCGAAAAATGCCATAGAGTGGAAAAAAACAACAGTGGGAAAACAACGTTACCATCATCCCGAAATTTCTTGTAAGGAATTAAAAACAAAAGAGGAGTAATTATATGCCGATTTCAGAAAAAACCCTAGAATTTTTATGGGAAAATAGAATCAAAAATAACCGTGATTGGTACATGGAACATAAAAAAGAGTTTCAAGAATTTGTATTACAGCCTATGATAGAATTAGTGGAAAAATTAGAAAAGCCCCTTCATAAAATTGACCCGTTGTTAATCATTGTGCCAAAAGTTGGAAAAAGCATTTCCAGAGTAAACAGGGATATTCGTTTTTCCAAAGATAAAACATTGTATCGAGATGTTATGTGGTGCGTCTTTGGTAGAGATAAAAAGAAGTATCATTCACCTGTCTTTTTTATAGAATTTTGTCCTACCTTTTTCCGATATGGTTGTGGCTTTTATGATGCACCACCAAAACAAATGGAAATACTTCGACAACTGATTATTAAAAAAGATAACCGTTTTTTAACAGCAAAACAAGCCTATGAAAAACAAAATTTGTTTGAACTAGATGGAGAATGTTATAAAAGAAACCATTTTCCCACACAACCAAAAGATTTACAAAATTGGCTGAATCGAAAAAATATTAGTTTTATTCGGACAAGAAAAGATTTTTCAAGTTTATATCATGAAGATTTTTACAAAGAATTAGAGCAAGGTTTTTCTTTATTGGCACCTATGTACCACTTTTTAATAGCTGGAATAGAATAAAAATGGAAGGCTTTGCCTTGCTTCCTTTATCAATAAAATTCTGGTTGAAACTAAGAAAATAAGCTTTTCCCCGAAAGTTTTTGGTTAAACTTTTGGGAAAAAGCTTGTAGAATTTGAGGATACCATGTTTAAGGTCTTTTTCTTTTAATAAGCTCTACCCCAATAAATCATGTGCTTTGCAGGTTTGCCACAGCAAATACATGTATCGGAAAGCTGTTCCTGTTCAAAAGGAATACAACGAGAGGTTGCTGCTGTTTTTTCCTTAATTGCATCTTCGCAAGCTTGGTCACCACACCACATTGCTTTGATAAATCCTGGTGTTTCATTAATTTGTTTTTCAAATTCTTCCATCGTTTTTGCAACATAGGTTTTAGAGTCTCGACGTTCTGTTGCTCTTTGCAAAAGATTTGCTTGTATTTCTTCCAAAAGTTCTTTGATTCTTGTTTCTAAATTGTCAATAGGAACAATCTCCTTTTCACCTGTGTCACGACGTGCTAATACCACTTGATTTTTTTCAATGTCTTTTGGTCCTACTTCTAAACGGATAGGAACCCCTTTCATTTCATATTCGCTGAATTTCCAGCCAGCAGATTTATCACTATCATCCAATTTTACCCTTGAAACATGGGACAATATTGTTTTTAATTCTTCTGCTTTTTGTAAAACACCTTCTTTATGTTGTGCGATTGGAATAATGATAACTTGAGTTGGTGCAATTTTTGGAGGCAGAACAAGACCACTATTATCACCATGTACCATAATAATCGCACCGATTAAACGGGTTGTTGTACCCCAAGAAGTTTGATGCACATATTGTAATTGGTTGTTTTTATCTGTATATTGTATTTCAAATGCTTTTGCAAAACCATCACCAAAATTGTGGCTTGTGCCAGATTGTAATGCTTTACCATCATGCATTAAGCTTTCAATCGTATAAGTTGCTTTTGCTCCTGCAAAGCGTTCTTTTTCTGTTTTTTCTCCTTTGATAACAGGAATTGCTAAAACATCACGACAGAAATCTGCATAAACGTTTAACATTTTAATGGTTTCTTCCTGTGCTTCTTCTGCTGTTGCATGGGCAGTATGTCCTTCTTGCCACAAAAATTCTGTGGTGCGTAAAAAAGGTCTGGTTGTTTTTTCCCAACGTACAACAGAACACCATTGATTGTAAAGTTTTGGTAAATCTCTATAAGATTGAATGATATTGGAATAATGTTCACAAAATAGTGTTTCTGAAGTAGGACGAACACAAATTCTTTCCTGTAATTCTGTTTCGCCTCCATGTGTTACCCAAGCAACTTCTGGCGCAAATCCTTCCACATGGTCTTTTTCTTTTTGTAAAAGGCTTTCTGGAATAAACATAGGCATATATACATTTTCATGTCCTGTTTCTTTAAAACGTTCATCCATTTGTTTTTGAAGAAGTTCCCAAATGGCATAACCATAAGGACGTATAATCATGCAACCTTTTAATTGAGAGTAGTCTGTTAAGTCAGCCTTTTTTACAACATCTGTGTACCATTGTGGGAAATCTTTTTCCATATCAGTAATTGCTTCTACTAATTTTTTTTCTTTTGCCATAGTATCATCCTCCTAAATTATAATAGGGTATAAAAAAAGACTCGCTCCCTAAAAAAAGGGGCCAGTCATGGCGGTGCCACCCTTGTTGATAAAATTTTATCCACTCTATAGCTTTAACGCAGACAAACGCTGTGTTTTTTCACAGAACTCAAGAAGTAGGTTCAAAAAGATTTGTTTAGGCTTTCAGCAAGACGCCTTTTCTCTGTGCACAAAGAGCTTTTTTAATAATCTTCTGTCATCGTTTTTTTTATCATACATAGTGCTTTTGAAAAAGTCAAGAAAAATTTTAAGCTTTCTTAATGAAAGAAAGTCTCAGCTTGCCAAAAAACTTTAATGTGAAACTAGCGTTTCGTTAAAAAGATTAATTTTATAAAGAAAAACGTTAGTTTTTTTATCAAAGTTTTTTGTCCAATTTTTTTAAAAAAAAGTTGGTGAGTGTGGATGAAACCTACAAAAAGGTGAACAGTTAACAAACAAATGGGAATCAAAAAAATAATGGAAAGCTATTGCTTTTTTTATCAATTTATGGTATAAATTTATTCATGGTGACGGTATCCCCGTTATAAGGTTGAAATGCAAGACCCTTCATCTCTAACGGGATGGAGGGTTTCTATTTTACAAAACATTGAGGAGGAGTCTAATGAATAGTCGTTACGCTTTTAAAGAAATTGAACAAAAATGGCGGAAGGTTTGGGAGCAACATCCCATTAACAAAGAAGATGACAAAAAACCTAGATTTTATTGCTTGGATATGTTTCCTTATCCTTCTGGTACAGGTCTGCATGTTGGACACTGGAGAGGATATGTATTGAGTGATGTTGTAAGTCGTTATAAAGTATTACAAGGGTATCAAGTATTGCATCCTATGGGATGGGACGCTTTTGGCTTACCAGCAGAAAATTTTGCAATTAAAAATAACATACATCCTCGTATTTCTACAGCAGACAACATTGCAAATGTAAAAAGACAACTTCATGAAATCAGTGCAATTTATGACTGGGACAGAGAAGTGAATACAACAGACCCTCAATATTACAAATGGACACAATGGATATTTGTACAGATGTTTAAAAAAGGGTTGGCTTATGAAAAAGAAATGCCTTTAAACTGGTGCCCAAGCTGCAAATGTGTATTAGCAAATGAAGAAGCAACAAATGGTGTTTGTGAGCGTTGTGGTACTGTAGTAACCAAGAAAAATTTAAGACAATGGATGCTCAAAATTACTGCATATGCAGATAGACTATTAGCTGATTTATCAAAATTGGACTGGCCTGCAAAAGTAAAGAAAATGCAGTCTGACTGGATTGGAAAAAGTTATGGTGCAGAAGTTTCTTTTAAGGTAAAAGATTCTGATAAAGAAATTATGGTATATACTACAAGACCAGATACCTTATATGGTGCTACTTTTATGGTGCTTTCTCCAGAATATAAAGATGTGAAAGAGTTAACTACTCCAGAACAAAAAGAGGCAATGGAAAAATATTGTTTTGAAGCTTCTACAAAGTCCTCTGTAGACCGCATCACCAATAAAGAAAAAACAGGTGTATTTACAGGAAGCTATGGTATCAATCCTTTAAATAATGCCTTGATTCCAATTTGGGTTTCTGACTATGTATTGGCAGATTATGGTACAGGAGCGATTATGTGTGTACCTGCGCATGATGACCGTGACTTTGAGTTTGCAAAAAAATTTGATTTACCAATTATACAAGTTATTTTAAAAGAGGGAGAAGAAGAAAAAGAATTAGAGGAAGCATATACAGGCGATGGTATTATGATTAATTCCGGTGATTGGAATGGCATGAAAGCATTTGATGCCAAAGAAAAAGCACCTCATTATTTAGAAGAAAAAGGGCTTGGTAAAAAGACGATTAATTATAAATTAAGAGACTGGGTATTTTCCAGACAAAGATATTGGGGCGAGCCTATTCCGATTGTACATTGTCCACATTGTGGTGCAGTTGCAGTACCAGAAGACCAGCTTCCAATCGAATTACCAGATGTGGAATCTTATAAACCAACAGATACAGGAGAATCTCCACTTGCGCATATTGATGAATGGGTAAATACAACATGTCCACAGTGTGGTGGTCCTGCAAAAAGAGAGACAAATACAATGCCTCAATGGGCAGGTTCTTCTTGGTATTTCTTACGCTATGTAGATAATCACAATGACAAAGAATTAGCAAGCAAAGAAGCCTTGAAAAAATGGATGCCTGTTGATTTGTATGTGGGTGGTATTGAACATGCTGTATTGCATTTACTTTATGCAAGATTCTATACAAAATTCTTATATGATATTGGTGTAGTGGATTTTGATGAGCCTTTTACAAGATTATTTAATCAGGGTATGATTACTAAAAATGGCGCAAAAATGAGCAAATCGGTAGGAAATGTTGTTTCTCCAGACGAATTAGTTGAAAAATATGGTTGTGACTCCTTAAGAATGTACGAACTTTTTGTTGGTCCTCCAGAATTGGATTCTGATTGGGATGATAGTGGAATTGATGGTGTTTTCCGTTATTTGAATAAGGTATGGAAACTCATTGCAACCTATAAAGATAACACCATAACACAAACCAAAGAAATGGAATTTATCAGAAATAAATTGATTTTTGAAATTACAAACCGTTTGGAAGCTTTGACAATGAATACAGTTGTAAGTGGCTTTATGGAATATACAAATAAAATTGTTGAAATTGCTAAAAAAGCAAATGGCATGGATAAAACAACTTTGGAAACTTTAATCATCTTGCTTGCACCATTTACCCCACATATTGCAGAAGAATTGTGGCAGGAAATGGGACATGATACCTCTGTTTTTGCAGAAAAATGGCCTATTTGTGATGAAACAAAATTAAAAACAGATACTATTGAGATTGCTTTACAAGTAAATGGTAAATTTAGAGAGAACTTAACCATTGGAGCAGAAGATAGCAAAGATGAAGTTCTAGCAAAGGCAAAGGAAACATTATCTAGTAGAATTGAAGGAAAAACGATTGTAAAAGAAATTTATGTTCCGGGTAAAATTGTAAATATTGTTGTAAAATAAATAATCTGTGATAGACAAAAACCAGTATATTGTTATACTGGTTTTTGTTATATATTGTTGTATTATGGTGTAGGGCATTGTGGAGAGATACAATGTTTTTTATTATTATAAGGTTTTTTATTATTATAAGGGGAGGAGAGGGGAGTTATCTTTTATTGTTTTTGCTTCTTGTAGTAAAGCAATTATTATTTGTGTTACAATTTGTATTGCAGTTATTATTTGTATTGCAATTATTGTTGCAGTCGCAGCTATTATTGCAGTTGTTGTTGCAATCATTGGTATCTCCAGCAGAAGTGCAACTACCCAATCCACGACAATGAGTTACATTTGTTTTAGGAGCAAAAATTTCCATAGGGAACTCCAATTTGTCAAAGAAGTCACAAGGGTCTGGATTAGATGCGCAACGGATTTCATCAGGGATACAATTTCCAGAGGTCTGTACCAAAAGATTTGTAGTACGGAACATTCTAATAATAGAGAATAAACCTAATGTTACATTAACAGCCATTGGCGCACCATAGGACATATCACTAGGGATTGGTTCTCCACAGGTGCATGGATAATTGCAGCCACAATTATTAGGATATTTTAATTCTGCTAATAAGCCAACGCCAGTACCTTCTACACTAACAAATGGTCCTGCTGCTACTTCATCAAAACATTGATATAAGTCAGAAGCCACGGTAACTTCTGTTTCAGAAGAACCGGTTGCACCACCAAATAAAGTAACTTTTTGATTGTAAGAATTAGTACCTTCTATGGTTCCAATACAAACGCTTTCGCAATTTCTAAAATCAAGTGTATATAAAAAGGTATATTTTACTTCTACATCCCAACAACTAGAACGGAAAGGATTTTTCTTTTTACTAATGATGTCAATTTTTGATAATGATGTATTTTTAATGGATACACTAACAGCATTGCATGGAGGAACGATAACATCACCTTCACAAAATGAGTCAGTACCATTTGAAATACCCCTTGCTGCTCTAGCAGGTCCAATGATAGCAGGGGAGAGGCATTTTTGAAATCTTAACTGGTCAAATATCTTTTGTGCAATGATACATTCTTCGTTGCTGTTGTTACATCTACATTCTGCACTTAAATCAACTTTGTTTTCAAAATCAAATGTTGCCATAATGAAAACCTCCTTATAAATTTATTTTGTTTGATTCTTTTATATCATATGTATTTTACAAAAATGGGTGCTACTTTTACTTTGTCCTTTTTTCACTTACTTTCTTGAAAGAAAGTAAACAAAGAACTTTTGTGCGAAACTGGCGTTTCGCTGGTGCACAATGGGGAGGAATGTGTGTTGTAGATGAACGACAAGGGTTAAAGCTTAGAACTATTCTGTTTGCAAGAGAAAAAATTTTTGGTCAAGCTTTTTTTAAAAAGCTTGTGGAGTTTGAGGCAAAGCCTCAAGGTTTTAAATCATTTTTTTAACAAAATTAGTGCTTTCTTAAAAAATACTTACTTTCTTAAAAAATACTTACTTTCTTAAAATAAAGTAAACAAAGAACTTTTGTGCGAAACTAGCGTTTCACTGCTGTACAATAGAATTGAATAATTATAGATGAATGACAATAGAATCTTATGGAAAAGTCTATTTTGTTTGTTTTATTTTGGATATTTTTAATATAGTACATCATAAAAATTAGATGCAAAAAGAATGGCATAAATCAATGGAAAGTGGGAAATACTTCTAGAAAAGGCAAACCTTAATTCGGAAATTATACAAAATATACAAATAAATTACAAAAATCTTGTTAATTTTATGATAATATTTTGCCCTAAAATTTTAAAAAAATGCTTGCGTAAATTCCATTTTTCCGATATACTGAATTACGTTGTGACATACGAGCGAGGATACAGAAGGTTGCAGCATACAAAATGAATTGTGTGCAGGTTTTTCTGCGGAGCGATGTCCAGTTCAAGAAACCGGGCGACATGGTCACTGTACTGAATATGGAAAAGATTTTCCTACTTTTATTGAGAAAAGAAAGGGATTCTTTGTGTGTCTTTGAAGATGCATCCGATGTGTGCAGTCACCGCTTGTCGTGCTGAAGTTTAAATAGTACGAAAAGGAGGGGACTTTTTTTATGGCTAACCCAAAAATCAGAATCAGTCTTAAAGCATATGATCATACATTGATCGACCAGTCCGCAGCTCAAATTATTGAGACTGCTAAGAAAACAGGTGCTCAGGTAAGCGGACCTATTCCACTACCTACAAAAAAAGAAGTTGTGACAATTTTAAGAGCTGTTCACAAATATAAAGATTCCAGAGAGCAATTTGAAATGAGAACACATAAAAGACTGATTGATATTATATCACCAAGCCCTAAAACAGCAGATGCTTTAAGCAGATTAGATTTACCTGCTGGTGTTGATATTGTCTTAAAAGTTATGAAATAAGCCAAAAAAGGAATGGTTTTTGACAGACCTTTTTGTAAAAATAAATTTGTCAACTAGTATGATTTCTTCTTTATAAAAAGAGGTAATCCGCTGTAGAATATTAGGAGGTACAAGAAATGAAAAAAGCAATTATGGCAAAAAAAGTGGGAATGACACAAATTTTCACAGAAAAAGGTACTTTAATTCCTGTTACTGTTTTAGAAGCAGGTCCTTGCGTTGTAATACAGAAAAAAACAACGGAAAATGATGGCTATGAAGCAATTCAAGTAGGTTTTACAGATGCAAAAGAAAAACATGTTTCAAAACCTATGAAGGGTCATTTTGATAAAGCTGGTGTAACAGCAAAAAAATATTTAAAAGAATTTCGTTTAGAAGATACAAGTGCCTATGAAATTGGTGCAGAATTAAAAGCAGATGTCTTTGCAGCAGGCGATAAAGTAGATGTAAGTGGTGTTTCTAAAGGAAAAGGATTCCAAGGCACCATCAAACGTTACAATGCGCAAAGAGGACCTATGGGACATGGTTCCAAATCTCACAGAGTTGTTGGTTCTATGAGTTCTGGTACAACACCAGGTCGTGTTAAAAAGAACAAAAAAATGCCTGGACATATGGGTCATGTGAATGTAACCATTCAAAACATTGAAGTAGTTCGTGCAGACGCTGAAAAAAATTTACTTTTAGTAAAAGGTGCTGTTCCTGGTCCAAAAGGTGCGGTACTTGTAATTAAAGACAGCGTAAAGGCTTAATTTACTTTACGAAAGGAGGAACAAACAAATGGCAAATGTTGCAGTAATGAACATGAATGGCGAAAATGTTGGCACAATTGAGCTCAATGACGCTATTTTCGGAATAGAAGCAAATGAACATGTAATGCATTTAGCAGTAGTACAATATCTTGCAAATCAAAGACAAGGTACACAAAGTGCAAAAACACGTGCTGAAGTAAGAGGCGGCGGCAGAAAACCTTGGAGACAAAAAGGTACTGGTAGAGCAAGACAAGGTTCTACACGTTCTCCACAATGGACAGGCGGTGGCGTTGTTTTTGCTCCAAAGCCAAGAAGTTATTCTTTTAAGTTAAACAAAAAAGTAAAAAGATTGGCTTTACAGTCTGCACTTTCTACAAAAGTAGCAGAAAACAAAATAATTGTATTAGATGAATTAAATTTAGGTGAAATCAAAACAAAAGAGATGGCAAAAGTTTTAAATAATATTAAATGTGGCAAAGCATTGATTGTTATGGATGGTTCCAACAAAAATGTAATGCTTTCTGCAAGAAATATTCCAGAAGTAAAAACTGCTTCCGTAAATACCATCAATGTTTATGATTTATTAAAATATAATACCTTAGTTGTAACAAAAGAAGCAGTAGCAAAAATTGAGGAGGTGTACGCATAATGGCTGATTTAAAGTATTATGACATTATTCAAAAACCAATCATTACAGAAAAAAGTATGTCTATGCTGGATGAAAAAAAATACACTTTCTTGGTACACCCAGACGCAACCAAAACACAGGTCAAAGAAGCTGTGGAAAAAATGTTTGATGGCGCAAAAGTAGAAGCTGTTCACACCATGAACTATAAAGGTAAACCAAAAAGACGTGGTATGATATGGGGAAAAACAGCAAAAAGAAAAAAAGCGATTGTAAAATTAACAGCAGAAAGCAAAGATATTGAAATCTTCCAAGGAATGTAATAGAAAGTAGGATACACACGGGAACGTGTAGATAGTTGAGAACACACTGAAAGGAGTGGAAAAGGTGGCTATTAAAAGATATAAACCATATACACCGTCCAGAAGACACATGACAGTGTCCGCATTTGATGAAATTACAAAATCAACTCCTGAAAAATCTTTGGTAGTTCATATCAAAAAAAATTCAGGTAGAAATAATCAAGGTAAAATTACAGTACGCCATAAAGGCGGCGGTGCAAAATTAAAATATAGAATGGTTGATTTTAAAAGAAATAAAGATGGTATTCCTGCGAAAGTAGTGGGAATTGAATATGACCCAAATAGAACAGCAAATATTGCTTTGATTGTATATGCTGATGGTACAAAATCTTATATTCTTGCACCTGTTGGCTTAAAAGTAGGCGATACTGTTATGAACGGTTTGGAAGCAGAGGTAAGAGTGGGAAATGCTTTACCAATGAGAGCCATCCCAGTTGGTGCCAATATTCATAACATTGAAATGAAACCAGGAAAAGGTGGACAGCTTGTTCGTTCTGCAGGAAATGTTGCACAGTTGATGGCCAAAGAAGGAAAATATGCAACAGTAAAACTTCCATCTGGTGAAATGAGATTATTACCAATTGACTGTAGAGCAACCATTGGTCAAGTGGGCAATATCGACCATGAATTAGTGCATATCGGTAAAGCTGGAAGAAAACGTCACATGGGTATCAGACCTACAGTTCGTGGTTCTGTTATGAACCCTAATGACCACCCTCACGGCGGTGGTGAAGGTAGAGCACCTATTGGTCGTCCATCACCAATGACACCTTGGGGTAAACCAGCAATGGGATATAAAACTCGTAAAAAACATAAAGCTTCCAATAAATATATTGTACGTCGTAGAAACGGCTGATAACTTGCACATTTGTGTTAATATCGCATAAGGAGGATACAAAAAATGGCTAGATCATTAAAAAAGGGACCATTTGCTGACGAACATCTTTTGAAAAAAATTGATGCAATGAATGCATCTGGAGAAAAAAGTGTTATCAAAACTTGGTCTCGTCGTTCCACAATCTTTCCAGATATGATTGGACATACCATTGCAGTACATGACGGCAGAAAACATGTGCCTGTATATATTACAGAAGATATGGTAGGTCATAAGCTGGGTGAATTTGCATTGACAAGAACCTACAGAGGACACGGAAAAGACGCAGAAAAGAAATCAAAAGTTCGTTAATTGAAAAAGACTGGAAGGAGGTTTCGCTATGGCAAAAGGACATAGAAGCCAAATTAAAAAACAAAGAAATTTGGACAATAGAGAAAAAAGACCACATGCATCTGCGAAGTATGTTGGCATCCCAGCCACAAAAGCAAAAATTGTGTTAGACCAGATTAAAGGCAAAGATGTTGCTACAGCAGCGGCTTTGTTGCAGTATTCTCCAAGATATGCAGCAGAGATTATTGCAAAAGTGTTGAAATCCGCAGTAGCAAATGCAGAAAATAATTTGGGTATGGATATTAATAAATTATATGTTGAAGAAGTGAGCGCCAACCAAGGCCCTACAATGAAAAGAATCCGTCCTAGAGCACAGGGCAGAGCATATAGAATATTAAAAAGATCAAGTCATATATCCATAATCCTTAATGAGAGATAAGGAGGGCAATGATGGGACAAAAAGTAAATCCACATGGATTAAGAGTTGGAATTATTAAAGACTGGGACACAAAGTGGTATGCGGAAAAGGAATTTGCAAACTACTTGGTAGAAGATGTTAAAATAAGGAAATTTATTAAAAAGAGATTATATTCTTCAGGTATTTCTAAAATTGCCATTGAAAGAACAGCAGAAAGAGTAAAAATTACTGTTTATACTGCAAAACCAGGTATTGTAATTGGTAGAAATGGTCAAGCGATTGAAGAATTAAAAGGTCATGTACAAAAATTGACAAAACATAAAGTTGCAATCAATATTGAAGAAATCAAAAGACCAGAATTGGATGCACAACTTGTTGCAGAAAATATTGCACAGCAGTTGGAAAACCGTGTAACATTCCGTAGAGCAATGAAACAAGCAATGGGTAGAACAATGAAATTTGGTGCAAAAGGTATCAAAACAGCTGTTTCCGGACGTTTGGGCGGTGCTGATATGGCGCGTGGCGAAAGCTACCATGAAGGTACCATTCCACTTCAAACATTGCGTGCAGATATTGACTATGGTTTTGCAGAAGCAGATACAACCTATGGCAAACTGGGCGTAAAGGTTTGGATTTATAAAGGAGAGGTTCTTCCTGTAAAAGCAGCAAAAAAGGAAGGAGGCGCGAAATAAGATGTTAATGCCTAAAAGAGTCAAAAGACGTAAACAAATGAGAGGCCGTTTAAAAGGCAGAGCAATGAGAGGAAATAAAATCACATACGGCGATTATGGTATTCAAGCTTGTGAACCAAGCTGGATTACTTCTAATCAGATTGAAGCAGCCCGTATTGCGATGACAAGATATATTAAACGTGGTGGTAATGTTTGGATTAAAATTTTCCCAGACAAACCAATTACCGCAAAACCAGCAGAAACTCGTATGGGTTCTGGTAAAGGTTCCCCAGAATATTGGGTAGCAGTAGTCAAACCGGGCAGAATTATGTTTGAAATTGGTGGCGTTGCAGAAGAAACAGCAAGAGAAGCGTTGAGACTTGCAATCCACAAACTGCCAATCAAATGTAAAATCGTTTCTCGTGCAGAACAGGAAATGGAAGGTGAGCAGCAGTGAAAATAAAAGGCTATGTAAATGAATTAGTTGGAAAATCAGCAGATGAATTGAAAAATGACCTTGTTTCTGCAAAAAAAGAATTGTTTAACCTGAGATTTCAAAATGCAACAAACCAGTTAGACAATACTGCAAGAATTAAGGAAGTTCGTAAAAATATAGCAAGAATACAAACCGTTATTACGCAAAAACAAAAAGCGGCTGAATAACAAAGAGGAAAGGAGGCAGCCTCGTGGAAGAAAGAAATCTTCGTAAAACAAGAATTGGTAAAGTTGTCAGCGACAAAATGGATAAAACCATTGTAGTAGCTGTGGAAGATAAAGTAAAACATCCTTTGTACGGTAAAATTGTGAATAGAACTTATAAACTAAAAGCACATGATGAAAATAATGAATGTGGCATTGGTGACCGTGTAAAAGTGATGGAAACAAGACCTTTGTCCAAAGATAAAAGATGGCGTCTTGTGCAAATCATGGAAAAAGCAAAATAATACTAGAGGAGGCATTTATTATGGTTCAACAAGAAACCAGATTAAAGGTAGCAGATAATTCAGGTGCAAAAGAACTTCTCTGTATCAGAGTGCTTGGAGGTTCTACAAGAAGATATGCAGGTGTTGGTGATATTATCGTTGCTTCTGTTAAAGATGCAACACCCGGCGGTGTTGTTAAAAAAGGCGATGTTGTAAAAGCAGTTGTGGTTAGAACAGTAAATTCTGTTGGTAGACCAGATGGAAGTTATATCCGCTTTGATGAAAATGCAGCAGTGATTATTAAAGATGATAAAAATCCAAGAGGAACTCGTATTTTTGGACCTGTTGCAAGAGAGCTGAGAGAAAAGCAGTTTATGAAAATATTATCTCTCGCACCAGAAGTGCTTTAATAGGAGGTGTATGAGCGGTGGCGAAAATAAAATTAAAAAGCGGCGACAAAGTAGTTGTGATTGCCGGAAAAGATAAAGGTAAACAAGGTAAAATACTCAAAGTAGACCTAAAAAACAATAGAGTCATTGTAGAAGGCGTGAATATGGTATCAAAACACGTAAAACCGAACCCAATGAATCAGCAGGGTGGTATTATTAAAAAAGAAAATTATATTCATGTTTCCAATGTAATGTATTTGCATGATGGCAAACCAACCAGACTGGGTGCAATGATAAAAGATGGTAAAAAAGTAAGAGTTGCAAAGAAAACAGGAGAAGTAATTGACTAATTTGTGAAAGGAGGGTAACAATTGAGTAGATTAAGAGATTTTTATAATGATGAAATCATCCCAGAAATGACAAAGAAATTTTCTTATAAAAATAAATTAGCAGTACCAAAAATTGAAAAAATTATTATCAATATGGGCGTTGGAGAAGCAAAGGATAATGCAAAAGTATTGGATGGTGCGGTAAAAGATTTGACCATTATTTCCGGACAAAAACCAATTATTACCAAAGCAAAAAAATCCGTTGCAGCTTTTAAACTCCGTGAAGGTATGGCCATCGGTTGTAAAGTAACCTTAAGAGGCAACAGAATGTATGAATTTGCAGACAGACTGATTAATATTGCATTGCCTCGTGTACGTGACTTTCATGGTGTAAAAGCAAATTCTTTTGATGGACGTGGCAATTACACAATGGGTATTAAAGAGCAGTTAATCTTCCCTGAAATTGAGTATGATAAAGTAGACAAAATTAGAGGTATGGATATTGTATTCGTTACAACTGCAAAAACAGACGAAGAAGCAAGAGAATTATTAAGATTATTCGGAATGCCATTCGCGAAATAATAGGGAGGGACAAAAATGGCTAAAAAATCAATGGTCGTAAAGCAACAGAGAAAACCAAAGTTTTCCACAAGAGCATATACACGTTGCAGAGTTTGCGGCAGACCTCATGCTGTGTTAAAAAAATTTGGAATTTGCCGTATTTGCTTCCGTGAATTAGCATACAAAGGACAGATTCCGGGCGTTAAAAAAGCAAGCTGGTAAAGGGAAAGGAGGATTTTCATATGTCAATGAGCGACCCAATCGCAGATATGCTTACAAGAATTAGAAATGGAAATACTGCTAAACATGATACAGTTGATGTGCCTTCTTCAAAAATGAAAAAAGCAATCGCTGATATTTTGACAGCAGAAGGATATATCAAAGGTTATGAAGTGATTGAAGACGGCGTAAAAGCTACCATTCGTATTTCCTTGAAATATGGAAAAGACAAAAACGAAAAGGTAATTACAGGATTAAAAAGAATTTCAAAACCTGGTTTAAGAGTTTTTGCTGGAAAAGAAGAACTTCCAAAAGTGTTGGGCGGACTTGGAACAGCAATTATTTCTACAAGTAAAGGATTAATGACAGATAAACAAGCAAGAAACGCAGGCGTTGGCGGCGAAGTAATTGCATTTATTTGGTAAGAGGTAAAAAGATAATAGGAGGTGCAGACCATGTCACGTATTGGTAAATTGCCAATTGAAATTCCAGCAGGTGTGGAAGTAAAAATTGGCGAAGGAAACCATATTACAGTAAAAGGACCTAAGGGAACTTTAGAACGTAAATTGGCTGATGACATGAACATCGCAATGGAAAATGGACAAATCACAGTGACAAGACCAAGTGATTTGAAAAGACATAGAGCATTACATGGTTTAACAAGAACATTAATTTATAATATGGTTGTCGGCGTAACACAAGGTTATGAAAAAGTGCTTGAAATCAATGGTGTTGGTTATAGAGCAGCAAAATCCGGCAAAAAATTGACATTAACATTGGGCTATTCTCATCCAGTGGAAATGATGGATCCAGAAGGCATTGAAACAGTGCTGGAAGGACAAAACAAAATTACTGTAAAAGGTATCGACAAAGAAAAAGTTGGACAATTTGCAGCAGAAATCAGAACAAAAAGACCACCTGAACCTTACAAAGGTAAAGGAATTAAATATGCTGATGAGCATATCAGAAGAAAAGTTGGTAAGACCGGTAAGAAGTGATAAAACCCTAAAAAGGCTTGAGGGCATTGCCCTGAAATGCCTACTTCCTTTCTTAAAAGAGAGGGAGCGAAAGAACTTTAAACAAAAACTTTGTTTTTGATAAAAAAGTTTTTGGGAAATATCTCTTATATCGGAAAGTGACTAATGGAAAAAGGAGTGAATCCAAATGATTAATAAGCCATCCCGTGCTGCTGCTCGTGTAAAACGTCATTATAGAATCCGTAATAAAGTAAATGGCACAGCACAACAACCAAGACTGGCTGTATTTCGTTCAAATAAACACATTTATGCACAAATTATTGACGATGTGGCACAAAACACACTTTGTGCAGCATCTACCATGGAAGCCGACATTGCTAGTAAAGTAGAACATACTTCTACAGTAGAAGCGGCAAAAGCAGTAGGTGAAGCGATTGCAAAAAAAGCACTTGATAAAGGCATCAAAGATGTTGTATTTGATAGAGGCGGTTTTGTATATCACGGAAAAATTCAAGCATTGGCGGACGCAGCAAGAGAAGCCGGCTTACAATTCTAAGACGAGGAGGGAGAAAAATTGAAGAGAATTGACCCAAGTACATTAGACCTTCAAGATAAAGTTGTTACAATCAACCGTGTTACAAAGGTTGTAAAAGGCGGACGTACTTTTAGATTTGCTGCATTGGTTGTAGTTGGCGATGGCAATGGTCACGTTGGCTGCGGATTAGGTAAAGCAGCAGAAATTCCAGATGCAATTCGTAAAGGCAAAGAAGATGCGATGAAAAATATTGTAACTGTTGCAAGAAATGAAGTAGACAGTATTTATCATGGAACAACAGGTAAATTTGGCAGCGCAAGCGTATTGCTTATGCCAGCAGCAGAAGGTACTGGTATTATTGCGGGAGGTCCTGCCCGTGCAGTGTTAGAATTAGCAGGCATCCGTAATATCAGAACAAAATCATTAGGTTCTAATAACAAACGTAATGTTGTTAGTGCAACCATTGAAGGCTTATCCAGAGTAACAACACCAGAAGCTGTTGCAAAACTTCGTGGCATAACAGTAGAAGAACTCTTGAGCTAAGGAGGGAAAAACGGTGGCTGAAATTAAAATCACATTAGTGAAATCAACAATCGGAGCAATTCCAAAGCACAGAAAAACAGTGCAAGCTTTGGGTTTAAAAAAACTCCACAGCAGTAAAATCCATCAGGACAATGTGGCAATACGTGGTATGCTAAAACAAGTAAGTCATCTTGTTAAAGTGGAAGAAGTATAATAGAAGGAGGTGCCGAAATGAACTTAAGCGAATTACAAGCTGCAGAAGGCTCCAAAAGAAGTAAATGGAGAAAAGGCAGAGGTCATGCTTCAGGAAATGGAAAAACAGCAGGCAGAGGCCATAAAGGACAGGGCGCACGTTCTGGTTCCGGCGGAAAAGCAGGATTTGAAGGCGGACAAATGCCTTTATATAGAAGACTTCCAAAAAGAGGCTTCAAATGCAGAAATTCAAAAGAAATCGTTACAGTAAACATCGGTTTATTAAATGAAAGATTTGAAAGTGATGCAGTAATCGATATTGATGCTTTAAAAGCAGTTGGTTTAATCAGCAATCCAAAAGATGGTGTAAAAATTCTTGGTGTTGGAGAGCTTGATAAAAAGCTTACAATTAAAGTACAACAATTCAGCAAATCCGCTGTCGAAAAAATTGAAGCAGCCGGCGGAAAAGCAGAGGTGATTTGAATTGTTTAACGTTTTCATCAACGCTTGGAAAGTAAAAGAAATCCGCAGTAAAATACTTTATACGTTAATGATATTTGCCATTGTTCGTTTAGGGACAATTATTGCAATTCCTGGTATTGACGTAGTTGGAGTAAAAGAAGCACAGCAGGCGGCGGGAATCGGAACACTTTACAGCATGATTGCAGGAGGAGCAAATTCGCAATGGTCTATCTTTGCAATGGGAATTGGTCCCTATATTACATCCTCTATCATCATGCAGTTATTGACAATTGCTATTCCAAAATTGGAACAAATGTCAAAAGAGGGAGAAGAAGGACGAAAAAAAGTACAATCTTATAGCAGATATTTAACAGTTCTGCTTGCATTGTTACAGGGTTGTGGTGTAACATATAGCTATAGAAGTTTGTTTATTGAAAATAACACGTTGCTATATATCAGTTCTGTCATAACACTGATTGCTGGTTCTACCTTTATTATGTGGTTAGCAGAGCAAATTACAGCAAAGGGAATTGGAAATGGTTCTTCTATGATTATCTTTATTAACATTGTTTCTAGTTTACCGGTTGCTGTAAAAAGCATGTATGATATGGCGGCAGGTTCTGGTGCAAAAGGCGTTGGAACAGTAGCAGGTATCCTTGTGATTCTTTTAATAGTATTGGTATTTATTGTATATTTGAATGACGGAGAAAGAAGGTTACCAGTACAGTATTCTGCAAAGATGGCAGGAAGAAAACAGATTGGCGGAAGAAGTACCTTTATGCCAATTAAAGTGAATACTTCTGGTGTAATTTCTATCATTTTCGCGATTTCTTTGTTACAGTTTCCAGAACAGATTGGTCAGTTTGTACCCAATAAAGGTGAAACGTTTACAAAGATAATCGAAACACTCCGTATGACAAATCCAGTTGGCGCATGTTTATATGTTGTATTGATTATTGTTTTCACATATTTTTATACTTCTATTGTGATTAATCCAAATCAAATTGCAGTAAACATGAAAAAAAGCGGCGGATTTATTCCGGGTATCAGACCGGGACAACCAACAAGCGACTATATTACAAGAGTAGTAAGCCGTATCACACTGGTAGGAGCAGTTTGTTATGCAATTTTGGCAATGGTTCCTGTAGTGATGCAGTGGATATTTAAAGTAAATGTTGGTTTTGGTGGCACCACTTTAATCATCGTAGTTGGCGTTGCTTTAGATATTGTAAAAGCTTTGGAATCTCAGTTATTGATGAGACATTACAAAGGTTTTTTAGGACATTGATGTTTTGACCTTTTGGAAATGCTGGTGCATTTCTGAAAGGTTGGTATAGAAGGGAGAGAAAACCGCATGAAATTAGTATTGATTGGCGCACCAGCAGCAGGAAAAGGAACACAAGCAAGAAAATTGATAGACCGTTTCCATTTGGCGTATATTTCTACTGGCGATATGCTTAGAGAAGAAGTAAGCCGTGGAAGTGATTTAGGAAATCAAGCAAAAAGTATTATGGCAAGTGGTGGTTTGGTACCAGACGATTTAATTATTTCCATTGTAAAAGAAAGAATTAAACAAGATGATTGCAAAAATGGTTTTATCTTAGACGGTTTTCCTCGTACCACAGTGCAGGCACAAAAGTTGGATGAAATGGTGAAATTGGATAAAGCAGTTTATATCAATGCACCAGATGATGTGATGTTGGAAAGAATCACAGCAAGAGAAACTTGCCCAAAATGTGGTGCTTCTTATAACAAAATATCACTTCCATCAAAAAAAGCAGGCATTTGCGATGTATGTGGTGAGGCTTTAACACAAAGAAAAGATGATACTTTAGAAGCAGGAAAAGCTCGTCTTGCAACATTCCATGAGCAGTCCGAGCCATTGGTAGAGTATTATAAAAAACAAGGCATATTGTTTGAAGTAGATGGTATGCTGGGGGTTGAAGAAGTTTCAAAAGCAATTATTGCAGAGTTAGAGGCATAAAAACATGGCAATTCATATTAAAACACAGGAACAAATTGAAAAAATGAAAGTGGCAGGTCAAATCCTTGCTAGACTAGACGAAATACTCAAAAGGGAGATAAAGGTTGGAGTGACAACGAAAGAGTTGGATGCCATAGCGGAAGATTATATCCGCAGTCAAGGCGCAATTCCTTCTTTTAAAGGGTATGGAGGGTTTCCGGGTTCTGTTTGTACCTCTGTGAATGATGAAATTGTACATGGTATTCCAAGTGATAGGAAACTAAAACAGGGTGACATTATTAGCATTGATATGGGAAGCTATATTGGTGGATTTCATGGAGATGCAGCAAGAACCTATGCAGTTGGTGAGATTGCCCCAGAAGCACAAAAGCTGATTGATGTCACGAAACAGAGTTTTTTTGAGGGAATACAATATGCAAAACAAGGGTGTCGTTTGAATGAGATAGGTACGGCAATTCAGAAATATGTAGAAAAAAATGGTTTTTCCGTTGTAAGAGATTATGTAGGGCATGGTATTGGCAGGAAACTGCATGAAGACCCATCAGTTGCAAATTATAAGGAACAACGGAAAGGTGTAACATTAAAACAAGGCATGGTTCTTGCCATTGAACCTATGGTGAATATGGGTTCTTATCAGTTAAAGGTATTAAAAGATGGCTGGACGGCTGTAACAAAAGATGGTCTTTATGCAGCACATTATGAAAATACAGTAGTGATTACGAGTGGAGAACCAGAAATTCTCACATTACTGCCGTAAGGAGTGATGATAATGGATTATGAAGTCGGACAAATTGTTTATTCAAAAAGCGGGCATGATAAAGGTGGAACCTTTGTGATTTTGTCCGTAGAAGGCAAGTATGTCTATCTAGCAGACGGAAAAAACCGTAGCTTAGAAAAACCAAAAAGAAAAAAGATAAACCATATACAGCCGACAAAATTTGTTAGCCGCTCTTTGCAGCAAAAACTTAATCAAAAAAGCTATCTGTTAAATGCTGATATTGTAAAAGTTTTGAGAGAATATAAAAAAGGAGGTTTCTAGGTTTGTCTAAAGATGACGTAATTGAAGTGGAAGGAACTGTATTGGAAAAATTACCAAACGCAATGTTTCAGGTAGAGTTAGAAAATGGCCATCAAATTTTGGCACATATTTCTGGTAAACTTCGTATGAACTTTATCCGAATTTTACCGGGTGACAAGGTATTAGTAGAAATGTCTCCCTATGATTTGAGCAAAGGCAGAATTATATGGAGAGCAAAATAAGGAAGGAGTGATTCACAATGAAGGTAAGACCATCTGTAAAACCGATGTGTGAAAAATGTAGAATTATCAAAAGAAAAGGTCGCGTAATGGTCATTTGTGAAAATCCAAAACATAAACAAAAACAAGGCTGATATTTGTTGTATGGTGGTGGAGGGGTGAACAGTCCTTACCAGACCGGAGAAAAAATCCGTCAGTCGTATCGAAGGTGTATACAGTTAAGAGTAGGGGCAGCTGATAGAGGACGGTCTATTTTCCCTATTTGTAATACCCAACGTTACGGAAATAGATAACTATTAGGAATAGAAATTCAGGAGGTGTAATTGATACATGGCACGTATTGCTGGTGTAGACTTACCAAGAGAGAAACGCGTTGAAATTGGCTTAACATATGTATATGGTATCGGACGTCCAAGTGCAAACAGAATTTTAAAAGAAGCAGGGGTCAATCCAGATACTAGAGTAAGAGATTTGACAGATGAAGAAGTATCCCGTATCAGAGAGGTCATTGACCATTCTCAAAAAGTAGAAGGTGATTTAAGACGTGAAATTGCTTTAAATATTAAACGTTTGATTGAAATTGGCTGCTACAGAGGGATTCGTCATAGAAAAGGCCTTCCAGTAAGAGGACAGAAAACAAAAACAAATGCAAGAACAAGAAAAGGTCCAAGAAAAACAGTAGCAAATAAGAAGAAATAAAGGGAGGTTTGAATGAAAAATGGCTAAAAAGACAGTGAAAAAGACAACAACCCGTAGACGCCGTGACAAAAGACGTGTAGAACGTGGTCAAGCACATATTCAGTCTACTTTTAATAATACTATCGTTACAATAACAGATGCCGCAGGAAATGCGCTTTCTTGGGCAAGTGCAGGACAGTTAGGTTTTAGAGGCTCCAGAAAATCTACCCCATATGCTGCACAGCAGGCAGCAGATACTGCTGCAAAAGCTGCATCAGACTATGGTTTAAAAACAGTAGAAGTTTTTGTAAAAGGTCCTGGTTCTGGACGTGAAGCTGCAATCCGTGCTTTACAGGCTGCTGGTCTTGATGTAACACTTATCAAAGACGTAACACCTGTACCACATAATGGTTGTAGACCACCAAAACGCAGAAGAGTTTAAAAAATCTAACAGGAGGGATTGAAAAATGGCAAGAGACAGAGTTCCCGTTTTAAAAAGATGTCGGTCTTTAAATTTAGACCCTATCTTTTTAGGAATTGATAAAAAATCTAAAAAGCAAAATCCAAGAGCTGGCAAAAAAATGAGCGAATATGGATTACAGTTAAGAGAAAAACAAAAAGCAAAATTTATTTATGGTGTATTGGAAAAACAATTCAGAGGATACTATGCAAAAGCAGAACAAATTGCAAAAAAAGAAGGTATTCCTGGTGAAAACCTACTTATGATTTTGGAATTAAGACTGGATAATGTTATGTTCCGCTTGGGTTATGGCAGAACAAGAAAAGAATCCAGACAGATTGTACGTCATAAACATGTGCTTGTAAATGGAAAACCAGTGGATATTCCATCTTACCAGGTAAAAGTTGGCGATACTATCGAAATCAAAGAAAAATACAAATCCATGCAAAGATATAAAGATGTATTGGAAGTAACAAGTGCAAGAATTGTTCCTGAATGGTTGTCTGCAAACCATGACGCATTGAGTGGTACTGTTTTGTCAAAACCTCAGAGAGCACAAATTGATGTACCAGTGGAAGAAACACTTATCGTTGAGTTGTACTCCAAATAATAAAAATAATAAGTCAATCAATATCATTCTGCCGCAGTTTTTTCTGCGGCAAACTATCATAAAAAAGGGAGGTTTGCATGAGTGTTTGAATTTGAGAAACCTCGCATTGAAATTGCTAAGATGTCATCAGATGGAACATATGGTAAATTTGTAGTAGAACCTTTGGAAAGAGGTTATGGTACAACTTTAGGCAATTCCCTAAGAAGAATATTACTTTCTTCTTTACCCGGTGCAGCCGTAAGTAATGTAAAAATTGATGGTGTGCTTCATGAATTTAGTGTTATTCCTGGTGTCAAAGAAGATGTGACAGAGATTATACTAAATTTAAAAGGGCTTGCTATCAAAAATGACAGTGAAGGCACAGAGCCTAAAATTGCTTACATTGATGTAGAAGGGGAAGGCGAAGTAACAGGCGCTGACTTAAAAGCAGACAGCGATATTGAAATTATGAATCCAGACCATCACATTGCAACATTGAGCGGTGGCACAAATACACGTCTTTCGATGGAAATTACCATTAATAAAGGGCGTGGATATATTGGCAGTGATAAAAACAAAAAAGATGACCAGCCTATTGGTATGCTTCCTGTTGATAGTATTTTTACACCTGTCACAAGAGTTAATTTTTTGGTGGAAAATACTCGTGTTGGGCAGATTACCGACTATGATAAATTGACATTAGAAGTTTGGACCAATGGAACGATTGCGCCAGATGATGCAGTGAGTTATGGTGCAAAAATATTAAATGAACATTTGAATCTGTTTATTGACTTGTCTGATAATGCGAAAAATACAGAAATTATGGTAGAAAAAGAAGAAGGTAAAAAGGAAAAAGTGCTTGAAATGAGTATTGAAGAGCTTGACCTTTCTGTTCGTTCTTATAACTGTTTAAAACGTGCAGGTATCAACACAGTAGAAGATTTGGCAAATAAAACAGAGGAAGAAATGATGAAAGTGAGAAATCTGGGACGGAAGTCTTTGGAAGAAGTTCTGAACAAAATGGCAGAATTGGGCTTGGCTTTACGTCCGGGCGACGAATAACTATTATTTCTGCAAAATTACGAAAAAACGTAAGTCCAAAGAGCTGTTTTTTCGGGGTCAGTTTTGCAGGCGATTACAAGGAGGATACAGATTATGCATGCATCTGGTTACAGAAAACTTGGACGCACATCATCACAAAGAAAAGCGCTTTTAAGAAACCAAGTAACAAATTTATTATATCATGGTAAAATTAAAACAACAGAAACAAGAGCAAAAGAAGTAAGAAGAATTGCAGAAAAATTGATTACATTGGCTGTGAAAGAAAAAGACAACTTTGAAGAAGTAGAAGTAATGGCAAAAGTTGCGAAAAAAGATGCCAATGGCAAACGTGTAAAAGAAATTGTAAATGGTAAAAAAGTAACTATTTATGAAGAAAAGAAAAAAACAATCAAAAAGGATAAACCATCAAGATTGAATGCAAGACGTCAAATTTTGAGTGTACTTTATCCTGTAACAGAAGTACCAAAAGATGGCAAAAAGAGAAGAAGCTTGACCAAAAAAGTGGATATGGCTGCAAAACTTTTTGACGAAATCGCTCCAAAATATGCTGACCGTAAAGGTGGATATACCAGAATCATTAAAATTGGTATGAGAAAAGGCGATGGTGCTCCTGAAGTTATCATTGAATTAGTATAAAACAAAGCCCTAGTTTATTGCTAGGGCTTTTATTTTGTTAGTAAAGTTAAAACTTTGCGCTTAAAAGGTTATTTTGTTTCTATTATGGTGTTTACTCCAATGAAATCCTTTGCTGATTTGATGCCCATTTCTGGTTTACCATTATCATTTAAGTGTCCATGGATTATGGTATCCACTGGAGAATATAAAAATTGCAATCTTACTTCATAACATTCACTTGAAATATAGACTTGTACCACTTTAACATATTGGCATAGTTCTTCTATCGTATGTACTTTTGGCAATTCATAATCCATTATTGAATAATAATAATCATGAAAATGCCTATCTCCATTTTGAAAAGACAACAAGCAGAATTTTTCAATTTTTTCCAAGGATTTTATAAATAATTGATAATTTTCAATTATTTTTTCTTCTTCTTGTAATGCCTTTTTGCATTTTTTAATTCTTTGATAATTGCTGTCGCGATTATAAAGGTCAAATAAAATATGAATGTTTTGCAGTTCTTTAGAAAGAAACTTTAATTTTTCCTTTTTACACCAATAATTACCATTATTGTCTGATTCATTGTCTGATACACAGCAAACGATGGTTCCCAATTCCTTATGATAATATTCACCTACTTACCATATTAATACCAGTTTTCCCACAAAGCAACAGGTTTTGATTCTTTTTCCATATTAATACAATTTAAATGAATAGGGTCATATTCTGGTATCCCTACTAATAAAATATCTTCGTATACCAACTTTGATTTTAAGATAATTTGATAAAATTCTGGAAAAATATCAATTTCTATGATTTCAAAATAATCATATAAGTCTTTTGTTTCTTTCCATGTAGGCAAATCTTCATCTACAAAATGGTAACAAAAATATTGAAAATAGTCTTCTTGAAATTCTTCCTGACAATATTTTAATAAGTCTTTTTCAATCGTTTCTATGGAGTTCAAAAGAGACTGATAAATGAATATATAGTTTTTATATTCTTCTTGTGTTTCTGGAGTTCTGTTATAAAAAATATCTTCCAATTCTTCATCAGAAGTTGGAAAAAAAGAAAACATAACATTATAAAGCTTTGGCTCTTTGGAAAGAAACTTTATTTTTTCTTTTCTTCCAAAAAGATGAAACCTTTCATCACTTTTTTCTTCTGCACCAACCATTTTTCCTTGATAAGCTCTTTGTTCTGCACAAGCGATTTTTCCTAATCCCTCATGGAACCATTCTTTTATAATTTTCATTTTTATCCCCCCTATGTTATTCTTATTTATTGAGAATAATATAAACATCTATTTATTATAATATATCAGTTATATAAATAAAGCAAGGGTGAAATATTTTTATAATTGAGCAGGTATAAGCCTTTTTCTTGATAATTTTTTGTGTATAGAAGCTTCATAGCAGGAAAAACACTGATTTTTTAGAAAGGGTTTACAGGAGTGAACAAAATTCACAAAAAAGATTTTATTCACAAACTAAAATCCTAGTTTATACTTCAATATATATTGTTTCTGTAGTAATATCCCAATAAGTAGAAACATCATAAGGAAAAAATATTCTTAGTGCAGAGGTAGATAATGGGATATATAAAGTATTATTTTTCATTTCTATTGCAACAGGTAAAATTATTTTTCTAATATCATCTTTACTATATTCTATAGTGACGATATTGGAGCCACTTTGAAAAGTTGTGATGCCAAAACCATACTTCATAATTGAAGACTGGTTTTCTGCATTCCATTCGAATGTCGTATATTCCCTAGCTTTAGCTTCATTATATTGATATTGAGTAGCATAAATGTTATTTAACATAATACCATGTACAAGGGAACGAATGGGAACCATTAGATAATTTTGCTTTTTATAAGTAGGCTGTAAAGAGGAAAAAGTATTATCATTTAAGATAAAATTTGAACTGCCATTTTGAAAAGATAATTGTCCTTCAAAATAAGGAAAACTATGTTCTATACACATAACATTATTCCATTCCATAGTAGCAAAACGAGGGTTTAAAACCATTTCTTTTGTAAAATTATCACTAACATATTTTGCAGAAAGACAAAATTCTTTTTTTTCTGTACTACTTTTATTTTCGCCCCCTGCCATGATTATAATATGAGATAATGTGATTTCAGACGCTTCTGTACTTTCTTCTTGTATTTCTAATTTAATACGGTTTCCTTCTCCGATAGCAGATGCTTTTATATTTCCTTGTGTTAACAAAACAACATTTTTTAAAAATGTTCCTTTATCAATATAAAAATAAATGGAATCTCCCTTTTTTAGACTACCAGCTTCTGATTCTTTTATTTTGATATATTCTGGACAAAGGGAAATGGCATCATGGGAGCGAAAAACACCTTTTGTATCAATAACTATAGTATTTCCATAAGGTAGGTTACAAAGTGTTTGTGTTGTTTGGCGTGCTTGGTATTCTTCTAAATATTCAGAATAATCGTCTGTTTGCATAGCAATATCATGCCCATTGAGGTTGTAAATAAAATAGGGAATGTGTTCTTCTGCAAATACAGAAACTGTAAGTAAAATAACTAAAATAATTGATAATAGTATTTTTTTCATAGTATCACCTCACAAGTTATCCTAAAGTATGATACAAATAGTATAGCATATTCCTTTTATTTCATCGAATGGATACAGGAATTGTAAGAATATTTTAAGTAATTCCTGTTTTTGATTGCTTTTTCACAAGGAATACCGTATACTATTTCTAGCTGTGAGCATATTTTGCCATAGACTATTTTAACAGGCGGTGGGAGTATGGAAATGATAAAAGCTGAAAATCTGTCTTATGAATATATCAAGGTAATAGAGACAGAAAAAGGCACAAAGCAGGAAAAAATATTAGCACTAAACCATGTGAATTTAACGATTGAAAAGGGCAGTTTTGTTGCAGTATTAGGACATAATGGGTCTGGAAAATCCACTTTTGCAAAACATATCAATGCTTTAGTACGTCCAACAGAAGGCGTTTTATGGGTCAATGGTTATGATACCCAAAAAGAAGAACTTCTTTGGGATGTTCGACAAAGTGCTGGAATGGTATTTCAAAACCCTGACAATCAGTTAGTTGCAACTGTAGTGGAAGAAGATATTGCCTTTGGTCCTGAAAATATGGGTGTACCTTCTGAAGAAATAAGAAAAAGAGTGGATGAATCGTTAAGTGCTGTTGGAATGTTGGAATATAAAGAGCATACCCCTTCGAAACTATCCGGTGGACAAAAACAAAGAATTGCGATTGCTGGTGTACTCGCCATGAAACCGGAATGTATTGTATTTGATGAGCCGACAGCTATGTTAGACCCCGTGGGCAGGAAAGATGTTATGGATACCATATTACGCCTTAATCGGGAAGAAGGAATGACGATTGTATTAATCACGCATTATATGGATGAGGCAGTCAGAGCAGAAAAAGTTTTTGTGATAGATGATGGCAATATGGTGTTAGAAGGAACCCCAAAAGAAGTATTTCCACAAGTAGAAACCTTAAAAAGTTACGGGCTTGATGTACCACAGGTAACAGAAACAGCCTATGAACTGAAAAAAATGGGTATTCCCATTGCAGAGGATATTTTAACGATAGAAGAAATGGTAGGTGCGATATGTCAATTAAAATCAACCATTTAACCCATGTTTATAACCCAGATACAATATTTGAAAAAATTGCTTTGCATGATATTAATATAGAAATAGAAAAAGGGGAATTTGTTGGATTGATTGGTCATACAGGCTCTGGAAAGTCTACTTTGATACAACATTTGAATGGTACCATTTCCCCCACAGCAGGAGAAATTATACTGGATGGTGAAAATATACACAAAGATAAAGCAAAATTAAAAGAAGTACGGCAAAGGATTGGACTTGCTTTTCAATATCCAGAGCATCAGCTTTTTGAAATGACAGTTTACAAAGATGTTGCTTTTGGTCCAACCAATATGAAATTATCAGCAGAAGAAATTGACAAAAGAGTTAAAGAAGCATTGCAAATGGTAGGTCTTTCGGAAAGTGTATATGAAAAATCCCCTTTTGAATTATCAGGAGGACAAAAAAGACGAGTTGCCATTGCTGGTGTACTTGCTATGAATCCAGAAGTATTAATATTGGACGAGCCAACAGCAGGCTTAGACCCAAAAGGTAGAGATGAAATTTTATATGCTATTCAACAACTTCATAAAGAAAGGGGAATTACTATTATCCTTGTATCCCATAGTATGGAAGATGTAGCAAAATTAGTGGATAGGCTTATTGTTATGGAAAAAGGAAAAGTTGCTATGATGGGTACACCAAAGGAAGTATTTGCACATGTCAAAGAGTTGGAAAAAATAGGACTAGCAGCACCACAAATTAGTTATGTTTTGACTGCTTTAAGAGAAAAAGGGTATATTTTACCAGAAGATATTTATACGGTAGGGGAAGCAGTAAAGGCATTATATACTTTGTTGAAGGGGGAAGCAAAATATGATTCGTGATATTACCATAGGACAGTATTATCCTATCAATTCTCCTATCCATCATATGGATGCAAGGGTAAAGCTAATGATTACCTTTTTATTTATTTTGACCTTATTTTTTGTTAATACCTTTACAGGTTATATTTTTGTAGTGTTGTGCATGGCAGCCGTTATTAAAACATCAAAAGTTCCTTTAAAATTTATGTTAAAAGGAATTAAAGGACTACTCATTATTATACTATTTACAGCATTCATTAATGTTTTTATGACAAGAGGAGAGCATATTTTGTTTGAATGGGGTATTTTTACTGTTACGATAGAGGGAATTTTAATGGCAATTAAAATGTGCGTTCGTATCATCTTGCTTGTCATTGGTTCCTCTATTTTGACACTGACAACAACTCCCATACAGTTGACAGATGGTATCGAATATTTATTAAAACCTTTTAAAAAAATAGGGGTTCCTGCACATGAAATTGCAATGATGATGACAATTGCATTACGCTTTATTCCGACACTTTTAGATGAAACTGATAAAATTATGAAAGCGCAGCAGGCAAGAGGCGCAGACTTTGACAGTGGAAATCTGTTGCAAAGGGCAAAGAGTTTAATTCCTATTTTGGTACCTTTGTTTATTTCTGCTTTTCGCAGAGCGGATGAATTGGCTATGGCAATGGAGGCAAGATGTTATCATGGAGATGAAAACAGAACAAGAATGAATGTCATGGTATTAAAATCTTCCGATTATAAAGCGGTTATATTATTGGCAGTCTATTGTATTGCACTAATTTCACTTCGTTTTGCAGCAACACAACTGCCTTTTTTATGGTGATAAAGATGAAAAAAATATTGTTAACAGTGGCTTATGATGGTACAGAATATTGTGGGTGGCAAAAACAAAAAAATGGGGTTAAAACAGTAGAGGAAACCCTTGAAAATGCTTGTAAGGCACTTTTTCAAATGGATTGTGAAATCATTGGTGCAAGCAGAACAGATACTGGTGTTCATGCACTGGGACAAAGAGCAACGATTGATGTAAAAACTTCCATTCCAACAGAAAAAATTCCGTTTGCGATACGTTCTTTTTTACCGGAAGATATTGTTGTGAGAAAGGCTGAAGAAGTGGAAAAACAATTTCATCCAAGGTATGATTGTATCAAAAAAACGTATTGCTATATGTATTATCATGATGATTTTCCCAACCCGATTTTTAGAAAAAATAGTGTATTTGTTCATGAAAAGTTGGACATACTTTCTATGAATCAGGCAGCAAACTATTTAATAGGAACCCATGACTTTCAATGCTTTTGTGCAGCAGGAAGTCAAGTAAGTACAACTGTCAGAACCATTTTTGATTGTGTAGTAGAAAAAAAGGACTCTTTTGTAACCATTAAAATTACAGGAGATGGCTTTTTATATCATATGGTTAGAATTATTGCAGGGACATTGCTGGAAGTGGGAAAAGGAAAGAAAAAAGTAGAAGATATTCCTATTATTATAGAAAGTAAAGATAGGACAAAAGCAGGCGTGACAGCCCCTGCAAAGGGTTTGACTCTTTTAGAAATATATTATAAGCTTTTTTGAAAAAAATTTAGTGAAGTGGTCTGAAGGGATTTTTTACAAGAAAAAAAGTTCTCTGCAACTAAAATAAATGATTGTCTTAAATATTTTAAATTATAATTGACAATGCTTCTTTTTTATTATATAATAATTAGCGTTGTATTGATTTGACTTTAGAGCTTTTTAGCTTTAAATATAAGTTTCACAGTGGGACCTAATAAGTTATGCTTTGTCATAATGGAGATTATATGTTGCTTTCCCATAGTAATATATAAAGTCAAAGGGTCAAATAGAATAAGGGAGGTAAAACAGTATGAGAACAACATACATAGCGAAAATCGCTGATGTAGAAAGAAAATGGTATGTTGTAGATGCTTCTGGCAAAACCTTAGGTCGTTTAGCATCTGAAATTGCAACCGTTTTGAGAGGAAAAAATAAACCAATGTATGCACCAAATGTTGATACAGGTGACTATGTTATCGTTATCAATGCAGAAAAAGTAGTGGTAACAGGAAAAAAATTAGACCAAAAAATATATGCACATCATAGTGGTTATGTTGGTGGATTAAAAACAATTACACTGAAACAACAATTAGAAAAAAAACCAGAAGAAGTTTTGAAACACGCTGTAAAAGGTATGCTTCCTAAAAATGCACTGGGTAGAAAAATGTTTAGCAAACTTCATGTTTATGCTGGTCCAGAGCACGCACATGCAGCACAAAAACCAGAAGCGTTGGAACTGAAATTTTAATAGAAGGAGGAAGCAAGTATGGCAGCAGCTAGATATTATGGTACAGGTAGAAGAAAATCTTCCGTTGCAAGAGTATATTTAATGCCTGGTAGCGGTAAAATTACAATCAATAAAAGAGATATTGATGACTATTTTGGTATGGAAACATTAAAGTTAATTGTACGTCAGCCATTGGAATTAACAGAAACAACTGCAAAATTTGATGTACTGGTTAATGTATATGGTGGTGGCTTTACAGGACAAGCAGGTGCAATCAGACATGGCATTTCCAGAGCTTTGCTGGAAGCAGATGCAGATTATAGACCAGCTTTGAAAAAAGCAGGTTTCTTAACACGTGACCCAAGAATGAAAGAAAGAAAGAAGTACGGCTTGAAAGCAGCTAGACGTGCACCACAATTTAGTAAGAGATAATTTCCAAAAACACAAAACCCTCAAGAATGTTGTATTCTTGGGGGTTTCTTTCCATAAGCAATAAAGAGGCAAGAAATATTAATTATAAAAAAGAAAAATTGAGGGTGTTAAGTAAATAATGAAGGAAATGAAAAAGAGGAATTACAATGAAATTT
>CAJTZO010000008.1 GCA_910583755.1 uncultured Clostridia bacterium | reverse complement strand
GTATTTCCTTAGTACAAACAGCTGAAGGTGCTTTGACAGAAGTTCATTCTATGTTAAACAGAATGGTTGACTTGACAACACAGGCTTCCAACGGTATTTATACTGATACTGAAAGAACAAAAATTCAGGACGAATTAAAACAATTAGAAAGTGAAATTGACAGAATCGCTGACGCAACAAATTTCAATGGTATTAAATTGTTGGATGGTTCTATGGGCAGCGGTGGTGGAACCACAGCAAAAGCTGTTATTGATTCAGATTTGACGAAAACATATACAGCTGCAGTTGCAGGTCAATATAAAACAGCAGCTTTGCCTAATGGTACATTAAATGGTTTGGGTGCAAAACAAACTTTTACATTTGGTTTTGAAAATGCAGACCCTATTAGTCTTGAAGTAGAATGTGGTCCTAATGGAAAGTTTGTAATAGATGGAAAAGAAACCAGTGTTACTTATACTGCAGCAGCTCCTACAGCGCAAGAGATAGCTGATGCAATGGCAGAAGTATTAAATGAGAAATTAGCTGGTCAATTTGAAGTTACAACTGATACTGGTGCATTGGTATTCCAGTCACTTCAAGCAGGTAAAACAGGTGTAGGACAATTAACTAGTTTATCTTCAACTGCAGGTACAAAGAAAGATGGTACTGCTGGAACAGCAACGTCTGCTGCTATTGCTCCAGTAACAGGTTCTGAACCAGCGGATGCAAAAGATGCTGTTGCAGCTAATGCTATAACAGAATATACTGGTGCAGCTGGTGGAACATTAGAGGATGCAATGTTTACCATTAATGGCAAAAAGTTTGTTTGGGCAAAAGACACTACTGATGTATCAGGTTTAGACCCAGATATTAATGTAATTACTAGTGGTGCAATAGATGCAAAAGCTGCACAACAGATTTCACAGGTATTAGGTCCAGATGTAAATGTATCATTTGATAATACTGCTGGTTTAATATTTACAGGTAAAGGTGCAGCTGGTGGTGCTGGTTTACAGCTTCAAATTGGTGATACAGCAGATTCCTTCAACCAGTTGATGGTTAGCGTTGCTGACTGTCATGCAGCAGCAATCGGTGTTTCTGGTTTGAGCGTTGCTGACCCTGCTGTTGCTGCGCAATCTATGGAAAAAGCAAAAGCAGCGATTGAAGAAATTTCCAAAACACGTAGTTTACTTGGTGCTACTCAAAACAGATTAGACCATACATTAGCTAACTTGGAAGAAACAACGACTAACTTGACAGAAGCTGAAAGCCGTATCAGAGATACAGACATGGCAAACGAGATGATGAAATATACAAAGAACAACATTCTTATTCAGTCTTCTCAAGCTATGCTTGCACAAGCAAATCAAGTTCCTCAGGGCGTTCTTCAGTTATTACAATAAAATTAAATCATTTATTTTTCAGGGCAGGCACAATGTGCCTGCCTTTTTAAGGCTTCACGCCTTAAACCTCTTGTTTGTTATAAGAAAAGACCGTAGGGCAACGCCCTATAACCCACAAGCTTTTTCTAAAAAGCTTGACCAAAAACTTTTTTGGAAAAACTAACGTTTTTCCCTGTTTTTTTAGCAAAAACGTTAGTTTTTGCCTAAAAGTTCTTTCGCTTCCTTTCTTTCAAGAAAGGAAGTGGGATTTTAAGGGCAAAGCCCTTAAGGTCTTAATCTTTTAAGGAGGAGATTTTTTGAAAAATGTAGTGTTGCAACCGACATTTTATGAAAAATTTGAGTGTATCGGTGGGGCATGTCGGAATGATTGCTGTCATGGCTGGCGCATTGACTTTACCAAAGAAGAATTTAAAAATGTCAAAAAAAGAATGCATACCGATGCATTTAAGGAAATTTTTAAAGATGCTTTTGTCCTAGAAAAAGGTTCTGATAAATGTTTGATTAAAACAGATGAACAAGGTAGATGTAAATTTTTAGCAGAAGATGGGCTTTGTAAAATGTATATTGAAGTTGGCCCCGAAAATATGAGTAAAACTTGTAAGGTTTTTCCTCGTCATATTTCCCGCTATATTGCAAATTATGAACGCTTTTTATCCATCGCCTGTGAAACAACGGTCAATCTTTGTCTTGAGGAAAAAGATGGCATTATGCTAGAAGTACAGGAAAGAGAATTGACCTCCTTAGAGAAAAACAGTGCAAGTAATTATAATTTGAATACTGTAAAAAAATATCCAGAATATTATCTTTGGGATGATATGAAAATTCTTGTTCTTGGTGTACTCCAAAATAGAAATTATACATTTGGGGAAAGAATGGTTATTTTGGGCATGGCAATGCAAAAAATTGATACTATGATGAAAGAAATTAAGCCAGAACCAGATGATAAGGAAAAAGAGAAAAAAACCAAAAAAACAGAAGAAGAAAAGCTGGAAGAACAAAGACTTGCTCAAAAAACAGAAAAAGTTATCAGTGAAATACAAGAGTATATTCAGCTTTTTATCCGAGAAATTGAAGAAGTAGAGACGTTTAAAAAGCCTTTTGTAAATCTTCATTCTGATGGTAGACAAAGAGCTTCCCAAACTGTTATTTATCATATGGACAAGCTTGGTCACAATCGTTTGGAAGGAAGAATCAAAGAAAGAATTGATTTGGAAAGAAAATTTGAAGCGGAAACAGTAGAAAATACCCCGAAAATCAATTTTGTAATAGAATATACGACTGAAAAGTATAATCAAGCCATGGCGGATTTTGAGGAATTTTTAAAAGGTCGTGAATATTGGATGGAAAATATCATGATAGAAGGGTTTTTAGCATCAAGAACAGCTTTCCGTGTAGATGGCGGTTTTTGGCGTAATTATTGTGCAATGGCAATTACATACAGTGTATTTTTATTTATGTTAACTTGCTGTGTCGAAAAAGATAGTTCAAAAGAAGATTTTGTATATTATGTAACAGAAATTGCAAGAACGATGTTTCATAATGAACAACATACCAAACAGTTAGAAGAACATCTGGAAAAAACGCAAAGCGATTCTTTGGCGCATATTGCTGTTTTGGTGCTTTAAAAAAGGTAGTGCCTCCTGTTTCTGACAAAGAAATAGAGAGGCACGATTTTTATTTTTTTTGTAGTTTTGATAATAAATTTGAAACATCTGATAAATTGCTTTTTGTTGCCTCTTGATTCGTGGAAGCTGCTTCAAGTAACTCGGAGCGCACAATAGAAATTTCGCGAGGGGCATCAATGGCGATTTTTACCCTGTCTGCTGTAATTTCCTGTATCGTAATGGTGACATTTCCATTAATAACGAGAGATTCAGAAGCCTTCCTTTGTAGTATTAACATTTTCCCTCCTCCTCTGGTACGAAAGACGTAAAAGAATGACGAAATTGATACTCTGGATTATCAAGTATAATTTGTAAAGCTTTATTATTATGTGGGTTAATGATAATCGGGCATCTTAAATTTGCGGTACTGGTATAGATATCATCCGTCATGGAGCAGATGACATAAAACAGTAAATCGCCAATATCTCTTGCATTGACAAGTTGTAATTCTTTTTTGCTTGGTTGAGGGTTATAGTCCTCTAAAAAAGCAAAAGGATTTACAGTAAAAAATGCAAGGTTTGTATCCTTTAAACTTTGCAAACAAAGTACATTTTCATTGTTTGGGTCAAGCTGAATCAGAATAAACTCTTTTTCTTGTTCAAATCCAAAAAGTCCATTTTCAAACAATATGACATTTTTTTCATCATAAGAGTATGTTCCAAAATATTTTGTAGTGCATTCTTTTTTCATAATTCACCTCATGCTTTTACATCAATATAATTTGGGTTTGCGCTTGGTGGTACATAAAGTGGGTCGCCGACATACTCAATCAATACATCTGGCTGTTGTGTGATAGAAAATTCAATGCTGCCGGGGATAAATTCAAAACCAGTTTTATTGATTTTCCAGTCAAAATTTAATTTATCCATTTCATATTGGATTGTCATGTTAGGTTTTGACCAACTTAAATCAGCATCTGTTTTTGGAATAAAGTCTAAACCGTAGTCTGTGTTGACTGTGTTTCTTTGCTTGATAATTTGGTCTAAAGCGTCATCACCTAAGGTAGCACTGAGTAACATTTGTCCTTCCTGTGCGTAAGTAGCTGTTGCCTCATAAGCGGCATTTTTTCCATCTTGTGCAAAGTGTCTGACTAAAGAACCAGCTGAAGAAGGACGAATGGAATCTCTTGCTTCAAATGTGTCAATACTTAAACGAATTGGTTGACTTTTAATTCTGAAATTCCCATTTTCACGACTAATCTCTAAATCAGCAGTTCCCGTTTTTTGTTCCAGCCTAGCATTATTTACTTTAAGTTCAATAGAAATTGGAACGGTCGTAATTTTTAATAGTTGTTCCATATACAATCCCCCTTTTAAAATATAATTTTAAGACACCAAAAAGTTCTCCAATGTTAGAAGAACTTTTTGGGTAAATGAATCAACTCATAAAGTCGATAAAAGAATTAGAAAGTAAAGTATTGCCAACTTTTAATGTGGCATTGTAAGCATATTGAGACCACATTAAATTTGTGATTGCTTCTGCTGGGTCACAAAAATCTAAAGAACTGATTTGTTCATTTAATATTTGTGATGTTTCTGTAAGTTGGTCTTCTGTATGCTCCAAAAAGGCAGCTTTTGTACCAAGAGCAGCAAGACCATTGTCAATCATATCATTATAATTGTCCTTCATTTTATTGATGATTTTATCGCATTTTGCGCGGTCGGCATCACTAATTTCTTCTACACCTAAAACATTGGAAAGTTCCTGCGCAAGGGCTACAATATTATCTGGCAAACCATCTTTATCTAAACCATGCCCAAATACTTGTAAGCCATTTACAGCTGTATCAAATGCACTGGTAGAAACAATTTCACCATTTTCTTCCTTTAAACCAAAACCAATGTCACGATAACTGTGTTCGTTCATGTAAGTATTGTATTTTTCTTCTTTGGCTTTTCCTAATGCAGTTGCTTTATCTGTGACTACTTGTTGCTGTGCAGGGGTTAATCCAGTGTTTGCTAATGCACCAATTACTCCAGAAGAAGTAATCAATGTTTTATTCCCCATAATTTTATCTAATTCAGCTGAAACTGCTGCATCAGTTGGTGGAGTTCCACCAGCAGGTGTCATGGCTTCTTTAAGAATATTTGATACTTCATTTTTTGATAATGCTTCTGGGTTATTAACAGAAATACCTCTATAAAAAATTTCACCATCTATTTTTTCAAAAGGCAACTCTTTTGTACTTGCCCCTGCAAAAATAAAGTTTTCATTGTATCTACCATTCATTTGTTGTAAGAAACCATCCACTAATTGGTCAACTTTTTGTTTCAGTGCTTGACGTACTTCATAGTTACTACTGTCACCACTGTAACCTCTCAAGGAAATATCAACAAATTCTCTTGCCATATCAGCGCATCTTAAAACGTTTGATGTTACTTCATCTAATTTTTTAAGAGAATCTATGGCATTTGCTTTTTGAACTTCTGTTCTAGCAAAGTTACTTCTTAATTTAAAAGATTTCATTGCAGCAGCAGGGTCTTCTGCAATTTTATTAAAATTCCTGTTGGTTGCAACAGTATTTCTTTTTGAATCTAAATCACCTAATGCATTATTCAAATTTGTAGAATACCTACGAATCATTGCATTTGTCGTAATACGCATTCCAACATTCATAAATTATACCTCCTATATTATCTGCCTACAACACCCATACCATTGATGACTTTATCTAATGCTTCATCTAATGCTGTCATAAGTCTTGCAGAAGCAGCATAAGCTTTTTGATATTTTAATATGTCAATTCCTTCTTCGTCCAAGGAAACACCTGATATTGCGTCTCTATTGTTTGCAATATCGTTTGCAATTGTAATATAGTTAGTAACTAATACGGTATTTGACTTAATGTCCAAGCCCATCTGGTTACCAAGATTGTCATAAAACTCTACAAAAGTACCATTAAATACCTTTTTCTGTGTACCATCTGGCTGGGTAAAGGTATAATCCAACTTTTCAGTAAACTGAGAAATTAAATGGTTAATATTGTCATTATAACCAGGTGTTTGAGATGGGTCATGTGTCTGTACAAAATTGGTTTTTGCTTCTGCCCAGTCTTTGGTAATGGTAAGATTAGAAGCAGTAATCTGGTCGTAATCAATTTTTGGTACTTTGCCATCCAATAATTTATAAGTACCATCACCAATAGCATCTAAGATGTCTGCTTTTTTATCACTAAGATTTTCAATGCTTTTAGCGTCATCTGGGTCACCGTTTGCAAGAAACTTACCATCTTTATCTACCCAGTCACCAGCTTTAATAGTGTTACCATCAGCGTCCGTATAATCTGTAGTGCTTTTTACAATACCATATGCAGCTAATGCAGTTGGGTCAAGTAAAACATTATTAAAATTAGCTGCATCCTTTGTTAAATCAGCTATTGAAATAGGGTCACCATTTCCATCTTTTTGTACTTCACCTTTAGAATCTAATAAGTAACCATCATCATTTGTTTTGAATACATCAGGAATTGGAGATTTACCGTTAAAGGAAATATAATCACCATTTTTATTTGTCCAATATTTGATTGGTACTTTACCATTTGCGCCAAAAAGAGCATTTGCATAGTCAATCGGCTTACCATTTGTATCTAGCAATGGATTTCCGTCTTTATCCTGCGTATTTGCCTCATTAAATGTTTTCGCAATACGTCTTGCAAAAGAGTCCAACATATTCAAATAGTAGTCATAGCCACGGTCGTTGGAACCATCAAATTCACCTGCACGATTAAACATGTCTAAAACAGCCTTGATACTGCCGGAATCCTCCTGCATGTGATAATACATGTTTCTTTGGTCGTCCATGTCTAATATTGTGTTGCCATTTTTATCTAGTGCAAGCTTAGGTGTACCATCTGGATTAAATATAATATTACCATTTGCATCTGTTTCACATTTATAAGGGGTGCCATCAACATTTTCTACCTTTTCATTATAAGTTACACCTCTTGTATCTGTAATAGTAATCTCATTTCCATTTATTGCAATATTACCAATCCTACCAATGTCTTCTCCTTCTTTTGAAGTATAGTTTGCAACATCAAACAAAGGAATTCCTTCCCCATCTCTGGCAGAGGTACCAGCCAAAGTAATTTTAGGCAAAGAAATATAGGAAATAGTACCATCTATTGGATAAGTTTCAAAATCCACTTCAATGTTAGCATAATCTTGCAATCCTTTTGTTCTTGTTCCATCAGCATTTTCTTTACCATAAATAGCCTCTTTTAAAGCAATTTCAGCATCTCTAAAATCTGCTTGTGCTTGTTTCAAATCTGCTTGTGCGGTTCTTCTATCATCTCTAGCAGTACGTAATGCTCCTGAAACAAAATCAGTTCTTTTAGTGCCATCAGCTTCTGTTACATCTTCCGTTGCATAGATTGGAGGTTCTGTTCCAGCATTTGTAACATCACCATAAATGTAGCGCAATTTTTGATAAATACCAACATTATTTTTATAAGTATCTTCATCTACATCTAATCCCTGTACTGCTGTTGTCCAAGCAGCCCAGTCATCATCAGTAAAATCTTTGGTAGACTTATCGGCAGGTATTCCTGCTGGTGCCTCTTTTGTACCGAAAAGCTTTTCATTATAAATACCTAATACTCTTTCTCTGTCAGCTAATTTTGCTTCTAACTGTAAACGTTTTGGGTCGTCTGCAGGTGTGTCTGCTGGTAAAGCATCTATTTGTTCCTGATAATTTGCAATGGCAGCAAGAACACCATCTCTACCTTGCAGTGCACTTTTTAATTCTTTATGAAGGTCTGCACCTTTTTTACTCCAGTTATTGATTTGTGCAGTTGCAGCATTGATTTTATTATTTTGCTCATGAATTGCAAGCATTTGTTTTTTCATTTCTGTAGCTTTTTCTTGTATTGTCGTTAAAAGGTCATTGATTGCAGTAGCTTCTGCATTTGTAAAACCATTTGCAGTACCAGCAGCACCTGCTACAGGTTTTAATGCACTGCCAATATCTGCGATTGGATTGCCATTGACATCTGTCATTGTCAGATTGGAACAATCCTCATTAATCTGAAATTGAGATGCTTTGTCATGGTCAACAAGGGTATATTTAAAAATATTGCCGTTGCCATCAGTACCTAATAATTTTACAGTACATTCTTCTGCAACTTTGCTAGAAAGCCCTACATATTTATTTTCATAAGTTACTTCTATTTTAACATATTCAGAAAGTTCATCCAGAAGTAAGTTTCTTTCATCACGCAATTCCAGTGCAGGATTTCCCATAATTTCATTTTCTCGGATACTTTTGTTTAAATTAGAAATATCTTCCAAAATATGGTTAATCGATGGAATAGTTTGGTCTCTAAATTCTACTAAATTTTCATTTTTGGTTTGTTCAATTCTGTTTGCATAATTATTAAAATATTGTGTTAATAATTGCATTTCTGTTTTTGCCATATTTTGAAACTCGTTGTTAGCAGCCTGTGGGTTAAATTCGTTCAGTGCCTTAAAGATTGCTTCTAATTGGTTGTGAATACTACCTTGTTTATCTACTTCATCCAAAACAGCCTGTAAATCTTCCAAAGCAGCAAGTGTTTTATCATAGTATCCAACGCTAGACATTTCTGTACGAAACCGTAAATCTAAATAAGAATCACGTACTTGTTCAATATGGTTTACAATAACACCATTTCCAATAAAGGTATCATTGACACTACCCCATTTTCTAGGACCAGTTGTTACGTTAAAGCTGCTTAAATCAACACGTTGTCTTGTGTATCCTTTTACATTAATATTTGAAATATTTTGACCGATTACATTCAGCGCAGCTTGACTTGCGGACATACCAAGTTGTGCGGTTGTAAAACCAGCAAAAGATGACCGAATCATTGCCATTACCTCCTATATCATTTTGTTTGTAAAATTGGTTTTGGCATTGTTGTGTACTTGCCCGTCGGAAGAATAGGTAGAGGGGGCAGGTGTTGAGGAATCTTTTAATATGTCGATTGCTCTTTCAATGCCTATCAGCCTTGTTTCGATAATGCTTTTTGCGCTATTATGAATTTGCTGATAATAATTCATGGTTTCTTTTAATGTATCATATAGTTCCTGAAATTCATCTTTATATTGTTTATCCTTAATTGTAGGAATGATTTCTGAAAATTTCATATTTTCAAATCCTAATTCTTTTTGTAGAGTTTCTCTTTTTTTGTCTAATCCACGAAATTGTAGAAGATAAGCTTGTTCTTCTTTCATACAATCATTTAATGTATCAACATTTCTTTCTTTGACAGCATCTAACTTTGTTTGTTCAACATCTGCTAAATCATCAAAAAGTAGGATTAGTTTTTCAAGCAAGTCTATAAAATCATCTAATTTATACATATTAACTCCTTTTTAAAAGAAAAAAGTGAAAAAACTGTATTCCTTAGAAATATGGATTTTATAAGGAATAACATTCATAAAATGTGAACAAAGTCCACGAAAAAAGTACAACTAAAACAATATTTTTTTTACAATAGCGTCTAAATCAATTTGATAAGTTCCTTCAGCAACTTTTTGTTGTAGTTCATTGAGCTGTTCCGAAGACGCTGGTTTTCTCACTTCAGCGGAAAGTTTACTGGTAATATCATTTACAAATTTATCGTTAGAATCAGTAGAAGGACTAATTAAAATTTTATCAAAATTACTCCTGCTTGTTTTTTTCTGATTTTTTTCAAAAATCTGTAATTTTGCTGATTCTTTTTGTATGTTATAAGAAGTATAAAGACTGTTCGATGCTATTTTCATGGAATCACCTCAATTCACTTTTTATGTGTGTTAAAAAAAATTTTACTTATTACATATATCGGCAAAAGAACGTAAATCATAATAGCTATAGGGGATTTTACTTTAATTATCAAAAGTAAAAAAGCCATATTTTATAAAAATAAAATATAGCTAAAAACCTTGAGGAGTAACCCTCAAACTTCCACGAACCTTTGAAAAAGCTTGACCAAAAGATGGATTTTATAAAAAAAAATTAATCTTTTTCCTCAAAGTTTGTAGGTATGCATAGAAATGTGTTATAGTTCAGGTTTGTCCCAAGCAACTTCAATGCTATCCCCTTGAGAGATAACTGCAGTATAAGCAGCATCTTCTCCATTTAATTTTATGATAATATTTCCTTGTGGTTTTTCTAAATCAATGTCTACATAGTTAAGCATGTCATAAAAAAGTAGTTTTTTTCTATTATTCAAAGGAATTGTTTTCCAGCTACCATTAATAGATACAAGAATATGTTCTTCATCAGATGCTGGAATTTCCTTTTCTACTACTTCTGTTTTGCTTTCCGCTATATCATTTTCTTTTGTGGTGTGTTCTATTGTTTCTACTTGTTGTATTATTTCCACTTCTTCTACTATTTCTACTTGTTTTTCTATTTTTTGCTCTGTTAGGATAATTTCTTGTTCTGCCTGTTGTTTTGTTTCCATAGGTGTTACCTGTTGTTGTGCAGGGGAAACTTCTTCTTTTATGTTATCTTCATCATTTATTTCTGGTATAATTTCTTGTGCTTCTTCTTTTGGAATAAAAGAAATCTGGTCTCCTGCTGCAATCAATGCATCTTGATTGGCAACTGTATTATTAATAAACATAAGCATTTTTTCTGGCTGAAAAGAAGTTTCCATGCTATCTAATAAATCTGTCAGTGTGATAACAGATTCTGTTGTAAGTCTGTCCATTGGTTTTATAATATATTCATCCTCTAGTTGTTGTCCATCTTTGTAAAAGATAACAGGCACTTCAGCTAATACTTCATCAATAATAACAGGAAAACGAAATTCATCTTCTTGCTTTAAATCTTTGATGGTGATGACAGGTTGTTTCCCGGGAATTGCCTCTTTTGCGACAATAACATCTCCTTGCTTAATTTTGGTATCCATAGATGCTAATTCCCCATTTACATATAATTCCCCCGGAATAGAGTTTTCTCCTTTTTTGGTATATCTTTTATTATCAATATAGTAATTGATAGAACGAACTGGAAAACTAATTAAATTTTGGGGTTTAATGGAACAAAGCAAAAGGGCATCTAATACTTTTGATTCTTTATAATTTAAAAGCATTTGTTTTTTGCCATTAATGGTAATAGAAAAGAAGTCACAACCTTTATAAATAGAGGACATTGCACCAATGCCAAGTGGTGTAATAAATTCTGGACTCTGTAATTTTTTATCATAAATCGCAACATTTTTAAAAGTTTGGTTTCCAGAAATTGCAACATTTTCAAACGGTATTTTTAGTTCTGTAGCAATGGCCTGACAAAAACCCGGAATTTGACAGCCACCTCCTGCTAAAAATACAGCGGTAGGAGCAACACCATTTGCTTTTAAAATACCATTTGCAATGGCTTCACTGAGCAATTTAATGTCTGGTTTTAATGCTTTTAATAATTTTGATTTTACTTCTTTGTGTATATTACCTAAAATATCAGTATATGTGATTTGAGAATCATCCGTATCTAATGCAATTTTTATTTTTTCTGCATTTTCAAAGTTGCAAAGACATTTTTGCATAATAGCTTCTGTAATTTCATCGCCAGCCGTTGTCACCATGTCATAAGCAATGATGCTGCCATCTTTTGAAATAGCGATGTCACTGGTACCTGCACCAATATCTACTAATGCAATGTTTAATAAACGGATATCTTTGGGTACAACAACATTAATAGCAGCAATAGGTTCTAGTGTTAAATTTTCAACAGTTAATTCATTGGCTGTCATAACAGCATAAAGATTTTGTACTACATTTTGAGGTAAAAAAGCTGCGATTAAATCAATAGTAACTTCTTTTCCTTTGTGTCCTATAATAATACTACTTTCATAGTTATCTAGTCTGTATTTTGTAACACTATAACCAACACAATAAAATGTGGTTTTATTTTCAGGATGTTCTTCTAAATCATGGTCAAATTCTGATTGTGCAATTCCTAAAGCAGAATATTCCATTGCGCTAAGCAAATTTTCTGTAATTTCTTCTGTTGGATTTAATTCTTGTGTATAGGTCATTTTTTTGGTGATTAAAGCACGCCCTGCTGCTGCAATACAAACTTTTGTTAATTTTAATTTATTTCGTTTTTCTAAAGCATTTTTTATGTTTTTGACAACATCAGCCACAAGTGCAATATCTTCAATTTGACCATCACGCATAGCACGTTCTTGGTGAAATGATTGCTCATAATCTAGCACATGGAAAATATTACCATCATGTACTCCTACAATACCCACAACACTACGTGTACCAATATCTAAGGCAAAAATAGCATTTGATTGTGTAAGTGTTACAGGGGGTTTTTTGATTGGTTCAGAAGTTATTTCTGTTTTTTTGGCTTTCAAAAAAAAGCCTCCTTTCAAGGCACTAACATGAGCCGTTCTTTTAAAAAAGAACGGCTGTCAAAAATCGGGCATTGCCCAAACCAATCACTTTTAAAAAAAGCGATATTTTTACATTTTGGTTAGATGTCTACGTAAAACTCCGGCAATATTATCACAAGATGCCTGTACTTCAACAGCACCAATGTTTTGAGCAACCATAGGCATACCATATACAATACAAGACTCTTTATCCTGCCCAATGGTAAAAGCACCATTTTTTCTCATTTTTAACAAGCCGTCAGCACCATCACGACCCATACCAGTCATAATAATACCTACAGCATTTCGTCCTACATTTTCTGCAACAGAAGTAAATAATACATCAACAGAAGGTCTGTGACCACTAACTTTATCACCAGGCAAACAAGTAACACCAAAACCACTACCTTGACGAACTACTTTTGTTTGTAATTCTCCACCAGGTGCAATTAATACTTGTCCTCTTATAATAGCATCTCCAGATTTCGCTTCTTTTACACGCATATGACATAAACGGTCTAATCTTTCTGCATACATTTTAGTAAACCCTTCTGGCATATGTTGCACTACAACAATACCTGGTGTATCAGGAGGCAAATCTTTTAAAACAGTCAAAGTAGCCTCTGTTCCACCAGTAGAAGCACCAATTGCAATGACCATTGATTTTAATTTTGCAGAGTTAAGTGGAGAAGAAGGTGCAGCAGGTCGTACCACTTCTCTTGGTTTTGGTTGATGTACAATTGCTTTTGATGCAATTCTAACTTTTCCTGCTAAATCTTTTAAAAAGGCATCAACTGTATTCTGTTTTGTCATGTCTGGTTTTCTTACAAAATCAACCGCACCAGCAGATAATGCTTCAAATACGTTGATATTTAAGGAAGAAACAACAACAACAGGAACAGGATGTTGTGGAATTAACTGTTTTAAAAAAGCAATACCATTTAAGCGTGGCATTTCGACGTCCAGTGTTACAACATCTGGACAGAGCACAGGAATTTTTTCTTTTGCATCAAAGGCATCTACTGCAAATCCGATTACTTCAATATCACTATGTTTTGATAAGCTGTCAATTAAAACCTTGCGAAAAAGCATGGAGTCATCAACAACAAGAACTTTAATTTTTTTTTTCATACAAGAAACACCGTATCCTTTCGGGTTGGTAATATAAATGATTGTTATTTTGCTTTTTGACTATATTTTCTGGTATGTAGCAGGCATAATATATTTATATGCTAAACGCTCTTTATTTAATGACTCAGAGTGACCAATTAATAGGTATCCGCCCGGATTTGTTGCATTGTAAAAACGATTTACTAATGCATCTTTTGTAGGTTGGTCAAAATAAATCATAACATTTCGGCAGAAAATAACATCAAATTTAATTTTAAATTGAATTGGGCTCATTAAATTAAATGTCCTAAAAATGACATTAGATTTAATTTGTGGAGCAACTGCATAGGTTCCGTTCGGCAGTTTTTTAAAATACTCTGTTCTCCATCGGTCAGGTATTTTTTCTAAAGATTCTGCTTCATAGACTGCATTTTGTGCTTGTGCCAGTACCTTTTGAGAAATATCTGTTGCCAAGACACGTGTGTCCCAAGCACTAGCTTGGGCACCTAGATAGTCTTTTAATATCATAGAGATTGTGTAAGGTTCTTCTCCAGAAGAACAGCCAGCACTCCAAATACTAAGCACCTTATTTTTTTTCTGCTTTACTAAATGTGGTAATATTGTATTTTTTAAAAAGTCAAAATGATTTGCTTCTCTTAAAAAATAAGTATAATTTGTGGTTAATTTATTAAGCATTAATTCAATGCTGTTTTTATCAGAAGTTTGTATAATATGATTGACGTAAGCAGAAAAATCGGCAAACCCAGCGTTTACAATGGAGTTTGAAAGACGGCTGGTAATAAGCTGCTTTTTTTTAGATAAATCAATGCCGAAATTTTTTTGTACATAATCAACAAGACGTAAAAAATCGTGGTCCGTAATTGTAAGCATAAATAAACTCCTATCCTACAAATTTTTTATTCAAAGTAATAAAATAAATAATTTTTTTATTACTTGATATTATACCACCATATAGGCTATTGAAGCAATAGTTCACAATCAAGAAATAGAATTACCATTTCTTTTGTAAGAGACATCATACCCTTTACCAGTTCTTGAGAACTGTTTGGAGGCATAGGAGAAATCTTACTTTCATAAATATCTACTACATGAGATACTGCATCTACAAAAATACCAATAGAGGTAGAATTAATATCCAACACAATAATGCAGGAAGTATCTGTTGTTTCATATAAAGGTGGTTTATGCATTCTTTCTCGAATATCAATAATTGGTATAATTTGTCCTCTCAGATTGATAATTCCTTTAATAAAAGAGGGAACATTTGGCACCATAGTAATTGGATAGTTTGTAATAATTTCACCAACGTTTGTAGCGTCGATGGCAAATGTCAAGCCGTCAGATAAAAAAGTGAGAAATTTTTTAGGGTCTTCTTTCATTTCCACATTTAGGGCTTGGCTTTGCTCCAAGTCCATTTCATTGTATTCTTCACTCATAAATTAAGTCCTCCCATATTATCTTTTATGTTCAGAATAGCTTAGTAGGCATAATCATTGGCGGTGTGATGAAGTGTTGTAATATCTAATATAATGCTAATATTACCATCACCTAAAATAGTACAACCTCCAATACCAGATTGTTTAATGTTATATGCATTTAAGTAAGAAGGCAAAGGTTTTACTACCACTTGTTGTTCTCCCATCAGTTCATCAACAAATAAGCAATAGGATTTATCGCCTTCTCCTACCCAAACCAGAATACCATCTTCTAAGTTCGTAATTTCAGTTTCAATGTTGTAAATACGATGTACTCTGATAATAGGGTAAAAATTATCCATTCTTTTTACAATTTCCTGTCCTTGTGCATCATAAATAATTTCTTCAGGAGAAATTTTAAAAGATTGTCTAATGTTTGAAATAGGAATGGTAAAAATTGATTTTCCAACAGAAACTTCCATACCATCTACAATTGCCATGGTCAAAGGAATTTTCATGGTAGTACACATTCCTTTTCCTAGTTCGCTTGTTATGGTAACCGTACCAGCGATTTTTTCAATATTTTTCTTCACAACATCCATACCAACACCACGACCAGAATATTCTGTTACCTGTTCGTTTGTGGAAAAACCAGGAGCCATCAAAAGAGCAAGAACCTCTTTTTGAGAATATTCACTTTCGGGTTTTGTCAGAATACCATTTCTTCTTGCTTTTTCTAATATTTTAGCAGGGTCAGCACCTTGACCATCATCTTGTATTGTAATAATAACTTCATTTCCTGTATGTTCTGCAGAAAGTATAATTTCACCCTGTGCTTTTTTGCCAGCTAAAACTCTTTCTTCTGCTGTTTTTTCAATACCATGGTCCATAGAGTTTCGAACCATATGCATAATAGGGTCACCAATACTATCTACAATAGTTTTGTCTACTTCTGTATCTTCGCCGATAATGGTTAAACGAACATCCTTATTTAAGCTTTTGCTCATATCCCTAACAATACGATTCATTTTTTGAAAAGCACCAGCCACAGGAATCATACGAATAGACATAACAGTATCTTGTAAATCATCTGTCAATTTTCTTAATTGACGTGCTGACTTTGTAAAGTTATCTAATTTTAATCCTTGCAATTCTGGGGAAGATGTTACCATAGATTCCGTAATAACAAGTTCTCCCATTAAGTCCATTAATTTATCTAATTTTGATAAATTAACACTAATTAAGCTTTGTTTGTTTGCACCAATGTGCTGCATTGCGTTTGCATTTGCACTTTGTTGTGTAGGAGTAGGAGCTTGTACTTTTTGTGTAGAAGCAGCAGAAACATTTGGAACAGTTGATTCTTTTTCTTCTTTGACATCAACCGCTTTTTCTTCTTTTTCTACAGGAGAAGGCATCAATACTTCATAAGACTGAACATTGCCAGAACTTTGAACAATATTTAATGCAGCATCCAATGTTTCTTTGGTATCAAACCCTAACAAAAATCCCTTTTCAACAATGGCTGCCGCTGTTTCAGGATTTGTTTCCACATCAGATGGATAAAAGGTTAAATTTTCATAAATATCTTTCACAGCAGTGACTAACATAAAAGCACGCAAATTTTCCATACCACAACCTTCATCAAAAGTAACCTTTAAGAAAGCACCAGAACCATCTTCTGGTAAGTTTGTAGATGAATTTTCTGCTTTTTCACTATTCTCAGCTTTTTTATCATCAGATACTGCTTCATTGTCTGTTTTATTACTGATTTTGTTTAAAAAGCTATTAACTTTTTCCACAAAACTGTCGACATTACTAGTGAGTGGCTCGTTGTTTTCTAATTTTTCTACTTCAGCACGAAGCATGTCGGTAGAAAAAAACATAAGGTCAAAGAGTTCTCTTTTATGTTCTTCATCAATGCTATCAATGGTATTTTCGCGAATGAAAAAGAATAAATCTTCAATACGGTGTGCAATCGTCATCAGAGAAGAAAATTCCATCATGGCAGAAGAACCTTTGATGGTATGCATGATGCGAAAGATTTCGTTTACGTTATCAGTTGTAAAAGTATCAGCTTTTTCGGCATCAAGAAGGACTTCATCAAGCTGCTCTAAAAGTGAATTTGTTTCAAAAAGGTACATATCTAGCATATTTTCCATGCCGTTATCCATACTTACACCCCTCATATGTTTTTATTATCTAGTATCTATATCGGCAGATAATGAAAAAAAATAATAGTATAAATCTTATTAAAGTGTAGGTGAAAAAAGTGGCAGATTTATTGAAAGTTACAACACCTCTTACAGGGACAGAAAATTCTACAAGAACCAATCCTATAAGAGAAAATGACACAAGTATACAAAATATTGTAAATCCATCAAAAGTAGTTCGACCCGATGGCAGGGAAGGGGTCTCTACAGATGCCCAAAGAAAAGCACTGAACTATGAATCAAATTATGAAACCTTTATGCAGATGGTGCGAGATACCCCTGGTCTTACCCAAATGATTACAGACCTCATTTATTCTCGGATGGGGATTGTGGTTAGCTCTGGTATGGGGGAAAACTTTACAGAAGAAATTTCAAATTTTATGGAAATGCTCAAAATGACAGAAGGAGAACTTGTTTATTTTTTAAAAAATCAAGCTGCTTCTGCTGTTAAGTTTAAAGGAGCATTTTTTAATGTTTTAAGACAAATATTAGACCAAACGCCTTCTGTTGAACTAAAAACTAGTATATTGGACTTTTTAAAACGATATAATGATATGTCAGCAGGTCCTCACTTAATGAACCAGATTATGCAAAATTTGCAAAATATCAAACAATCTATTCCAAGAAGTTATGGAGATACTCTTGCAGAATTGATGATGAAGTTATATACTGGAGTGGAACCGGGAGATACTACTGCCAATACAGCAGTGCTGAAAAATGAAATCATACCTTATTTGTCAAAATATGTGAGTGCAACCTATGATTTAGGAAAAGCAAGAGACTGGATGACAATGCTTACACTTAATATTGCACGTTATGAAAATGGAGAAAAAAATGCATTTTTAAAATCCTTTTTTCAATTAATGAATTTTGGAAGTGTAAAAGAAAAACTGGGTGATATTTCTGCACAGCAATTAGAGAAAATATTAGCAAATACAGAATTTGAAAGAGCCACAGAACAATATACTCTTTTGGACAAATTGACAGAAATTTTAGAAAGAGGAATGAATGGAACAGAGTCTACTTATGAGGCAAAAACTGTTTTTGCAAATATTATTAATTCTCTTTTGCTCAATGAAAGCGTTTATATGCCGTTGCTCCATTTGATGATTCCAGCGGATATTGATGGTAGACTAATGTTTTCAGAAATGTGGATAGACCCAGATGACCAGTCACAAGAAAAAAATAGCAATGGAGAAAGGGAAAAGCAAGTAAAACTATTTATTAAATTTGACATTAAGGATGTAGGCTATTTTGAAATGATTCTTCTTTCTAGAGAAGATAATGTGGATATGCAGTTATATTATCCAGAAAAATTGTCTGCACATAAAAAAATGATTCAGGAAGGTGTTGGCAACATTATGGAAAGAAATGGGTTACACTTCCAATCTTTGCATACGGATGTTTTGCAATCACCAAAAACAATATCAGAGGTATTTCCTAAGCTATATGAAAGGATGAATGCGGTCAATGTCAGGATTTAATGACAAATTAAATAAAAGAGCAGTAGCGCTGCGTTATGACGTTGATAAAAATATTGCGCCTGTTATTGTAGCATCTGGAATAGGACATATTGCAGAAAAAATTGTAGAGATTGCAGGAGAAAATAAAGTTCCTATTTATGAAGATACTTCTTTAACCACAATATTGACTCAACTAGAACTAGGCTCAGAAATACCAGAAGAACTTTATAAGGCAGTAGTAGATATTTATGTCTTCTTTCTAAAATTTGCACAAGAGGAAGAAGAGGAGGAATAATCCCCACTTTTTAGGAGGTGTTTATATTGGCAGAAGAAAAGTATGCTATTCTTTCTGAAAATAGCGATATGGTTTTAGGAGAAGCTATTTTAATGGAACGTCATGGAAGTAATATGACAATGAAAATAATGGATGATGTAAGGTTTTTAGATGGTTTAGAACTGATAAAATTTCATAAAATGCAAAGTTATGCAGAAATTTATCAAGGAAGAATTACAGAAATAAAAGGAAATCTTCTTTTTTTGAGTGAAGTTGTAAATATTAGTGCTAGAATGAGAAATGAAATCAAAATAAAAATTCGTATTGAAACAAAATTAATCAAATCGTTTCCAGAAGAAGAAGGAAAGATACCAATTTCTATTCCAATTACCACAAATGATATTAGTTGTGGTGGAATCGGTTTTGTGTCAAAAACAGATTTGGACAAAGAAGGCAGCTATGAGGCAGTAATTCATGTTACCTCAGACCCCATTGTTGTGGGTTTAGATATTGTCAGAAAAGAATTTCAACCAGAAAGTAATCAATATGTTTATGGTAGTAAGTTTTCAGACCTTAATATTGTAGAGGAGCGAATGTTGCGGGAAGCAATCTTTAAACTACAAATGCGACGTCATCATAGAAGAATTATGGAGGAGAAAAGTAGATGAAAAAAATGCAGGGCAAAGCAAAAAAATGGATAGCCATTGCTGCTGCAATTTCTATTTTGGGAAGCCAAATTTTTGATGGTTTGTTTTTAAAACAAACTTATGCAGCAGGCTTTTATATGAATGGCAGCACATGGGCAGAACCTTATTTAAGAAGTTTGTATGATAATGGCATTATGTTGGGGGATACCAATGGAAATATGAACCCTGATAATGACATTACAAGAGCAGAATTTGTAACAATGCTCAATAAAGGAATGGGATACCATGAAACAACTGGAAAAACAAAGTTTAAAGACATTAAAGGAACAGAATGGTATGCCAATGAAATTGATATTGCAGCTACACAAGGTTATTTTGTGGGAAATGGGAAGAATGTTTCTGGTGCTTCTGACAATTTAACTAGAGAACAGGCAGTTGCTTTTTTAACAAGAAATTTGAAATATGAAGAAGATAATCGAGTGAATACAGATTTTGTTGATGGAATGGATTTTCCAACATGGAGTCGTGGCTCTATTAATGTGGCATCTGATAAAGGTGTCATTGCTGGTTACAAAGATGGAACTTTCCGTCCAAAAAATAATATTACAAGAGCAGAAGCAGGAACAATTTTGTATACTGCTTTAGGAAAAATTATTAATCAGCCTGGTAATTATAGTTATGGTGCTATTGATGGTAATGTAACCATATCCAAGTCAGGTGTAACCCTTCGCGATACGGTTATCAATGGAGATTTATATATTACAGAAGGGGTAGAACTTGGTTATACCAATTTAGATAATGTCACAGTAACCGGACAGGTAATTATCAGTGGTGGTGGTGAAAGTAATGTTGGTGCAAGCAGTATTATTTTTACAGATTCTTCTGTAAATGAAATGATTATAGATGCACCAGAAGATAAACCAGTCTCTGTAAAAGTAGATGGAAGCACCCAAATTAGAAATACAAAAGCAAAATCCAATTCTTATTTAGAAGAACTTTCTGATTTGGAAGGTGGATTTGAAAATGTAGAATTGAATGGTCCAGAAAATACATATTTACATTTAATGGGAAGCTTTGGCACAGTAACAATAAAGGGAGAAAAAAATAATCTTTATTTAGATTCTGGTGAAATTAATACTCTTGTAATTGACGAAATGGCTGCCAACAGCACAACAAGAATCGAAGAACGTGCTTATGTTTCAGAAGCAATTATTGATGTTATGACTACTATTAATGGTGATGGGGATATTGGACAGGCAACCATTAATGCAGATGGTGTGAAGATTTCTATGCTGCCAGACAGCATTATCTTACGTCCGGGTGCAACTGCTACCATCAATGGTAAAAAAATGACAAGTAAGGATGCAGAAGAATCTTCTTCTTTCCCTAGAATATTGAGTAGATATCCAAAAGAGGATATTATCGAATCTACAAAAGCAACTTTCCTTGTAAAAACCAATAAACCGGGTAGAATTTATTGGGCAGTAACGGAATCAGAAAAGGATTCTGTTACAGAAGATGAATTACGTAATCCAAAAAAGAATGTAGATATTTTAAAATCTGGTACTGTAAGTGTTGCAGAATCCAATAAAGAATATACCATTACAGTGACTGGTTTAACAAAAGATGCAGAATATGTTTTGACTGCTGCTTTGGTAGATGATAGAGATGATATGAGTACAAGGGAAAAAAGAACGTTTGTGACAGGAGATAGTACAAATCCACAGTATTTATCTGGTTATCCTAGAATTAAAGAGTCTACCAATACAACTGTAACGATTGCTGCTGTTACAAATAAGGACTTAACAACTTATTGGGCATTGTTCCCAACAGGCAGTTTAGCACCTACACAGTATGAGGTAAGACGAGGAAATTTAAGCGGAAATTTAGCAAAAGGTACCATTAAAGATTGTAAAAAGAATATAGAATTTAATTTTGGTATTTCAGGTTTGGAGGAAAAACAAACCTATGATTTGTATATTGTTGGAAATGATGGCGAAAAAGATACTGCAATGAAAAAACTGACATTTAATACAGATGATAAAACCCCTCCAGAATTTATGGAAGATTATCCAAAACCAAATAAAACAACTAAAAATTCTGTAGAAGTACTTTATAAAATAAATGAGGATGCAAAAGTATATTATGTTGCAATGGATAGAGGAGAAGATTTCCCACCTCCACCAGTTGGTTCTTTGATAATTCCTCCTTTGACTTCTGATGAAGCAAAATTGGCAATTATTAATGCTGCAACAGGTGTTTCAAAGGGTTCTGGAAATGCTAAAGCAGAGATAGAAGGCAAAGTAAATGTGAATCGATTACAAGAACAAGTTGCTTATGACCTTTATATGGTGGCAGTAGATAATAATGGAAATATGTCTGAAATCAAAAAATTGTTAATTAAGACTTTAGATGAAATTCCACCAACAGCAGAGCAAGAATTTACAGAATTATTAAATGATTATCCAGCGGTTTCTTCTGATGTAAGAATTATATTTAGTGAAGAAGTGAAAGTAATCCAAGATGATGAATTTGTTGACCTTTCTCCAGAAAATTTAGCAGAGCACATTACATTATATGACATTACAACAGCGGAAAGAAAAACAGTTGAAATTAATTTTAATAGAGCAACCGTAACTTTAGAAAAAGGAAAAACCGTAGTCACTTTCCCATCACGTTCTATTCCAATGAGTAGTGGCTCAAAATATCAGTTTGAGTTAAATAAAATTGTAGATACTTCTAATAATAAAATGGAAGATAGAACAATGTTGCCAGAGTTTCGTACTGTGCCATCTCTTGTATCTTTGACACAAACTATTGCACCACAGGATTATGATGTAACTTTTACAGCAGTACCACAATCAAATGATACAAATGATGAATTGCTTTATGATATGTTAATTTATTCTGATTCTAATATAACCTTTGACTTGTATGAAAAAGGTGTTAATGATACAGATTTTAGATTATTGACAGGAAAAAGAATTGATTTAACAACTGGTCAAGAAACAGATTATAATGCGCAGATTAATGCAAGTGATAGTGAAACGGGTATCAATGGTATTTCTTTGCACCATATTTTAGACAGAGTAATGCAAAATGAACCCTCCTATTTGTTTGAAAGATTCAATCAGTTGGAAGCAAAAGAATATGCGATTAAAATACGTAGTATTGATGGAAAACCAGAAAGTGCAGGCTGGACAGCAAATGTAAAAATGAGCATCAAATGTATTGTTGGCTCCAGAACAACCTTGCAGCCAGCAGCAGGTTCTCCAATTGATGGCTTTGAGGATGCGATTGCAGCAGGTGCATTGGAGGTAACTAATCCAATGCCATTTGAGATGACAATCCCATTTACAGATACAGTAGTACCAAAATTTATTGAAAATTATCCAATGCTGGATGAATTTCAGTCTAATTCCCCAACGGAATTCCCTCAAAATTATGAGTATGTATCAGACTATACCATTCGTCCACGTTTGCAGACAGATAAACCAGCAACCATGTATTATATGCTATTGCCACGTGCGAATGTTGGAGATACAATGATTACCTCACAAGATGTATTTTATGGTACAATCAATGGTGCAAATGTTATCAAAGGGCGCCATGAAATTGCAAATCCATATATTATTATGGATAACTTAGAAATAGAGGGCTTGATACCAGATACAGAATATATTATGTATAGTGTTTTGAAAGGAACACCAGCAGAACCTTCTCCATTGTATATTAACCGTTTTAAAACAAAGGCATTAGTTCCACCAACAATTACTAATATCCTTGTTCAGAACAATGAAAACTCAGCCGATTCTGTTACGGTTCGTCTTACAGTGGATAAAACTTGTGAATTATGGTATGTTGTCTATCCAGCAAAAACAGCAGCCGACCAAAATGGTTATGCTGGTGGTGAGATTAATGCAGAACAAATTAAAAATGGTTATACTGTACCTAGTAATCAACCACTTCTTAGAGGGGCACAGGTTGTAAAGGTTGACCCAGAAGTGGGAATGACAACTATTGAAATTCCAGTAAAAGGATTACAATTAGAAACCCCATATATTTTCCATGCAGTAGCAAGAAACTATTTAGGAACAAGCAGTGATTTAGGTATGGATTCTGAGGTAAAATGGTCTGATGAATTTAGAGGTTTGGACTTAATTCCTCCAAATCTTACAGTAAGATATTCTGTTAGACCATATGATGTAGAAGACCCTGAAATGCTTTATAGTGGTACTGTTACTGTAACTTCTGACGATGCTTTGTATTATAAAGGCAGAGATGGTTCTGTTAATCCATTAACCTATGAATTTTTGTATAATAATTTAGAAGTTGAACCAAAAAGTGGAATGGAAATTCAGAGAGGATCCAGAACATCGTTCCGAATGACAAAACAAGATATTACTATGGGTATGCCTAGAGATGTACAAGGCAGGGCAGAGGAAGGAATTACATCATTTACGGTAACTTATAATAATATCCCTTTAGGTGGCTCTAGCATTACGTTCCCTTATGAGCTTTGTGATATTAATGGTAATACCATAGGTAGATTAAATTTAGTCTTTATAGAAAGGGATGTAATTAGTAATATTGATGGTGCTTTAAGAGGAAGAAGACCAAGCTGGAGAGATGTTGGAATAGACAAGAAATATATTACAATTGTTCATCCAGACGGAATTGAAGGTCCAGAACAATAACAATCAAAGAGAACACTCTGTATAGAGTGTTCTTTTTATACAGAGAAAAAAGGAGAAACTATGATAAAACAGATATATGATTTTGCAGAAAGCAGAAATTTAGAAATAGGCATAACAACTGCAAAGCCTTTTTTAGAATTGCAGGAATCTCTAATAAATAGAAACTTAAAAGGCTTTGCAGAACAAGACATACAAAAGCGTATTTATCCCACCTTAACTATGAAAAATGCAAAAAGTATTTTTGTTTTGGCAATGCCTTATCGCTATCGGAAAAGGCAAGAAAAACAGGAATTAACAGGAGAATTTTCCATTGCAGCCGTAGGAATAGACTATCATGTGTTATTAAGAGAACATCTGGAGGCACTAGCACAACTCTTACAACAAATGACTTCTAATTTTGAATATCAATCTTTTGTAGACACAGGTCCGTTAGTAGATAGGGCATTAGCAGTTCGTGCAGGCTTGGGTTGGATAGGAAAAAATCATTGCCTTCATACCTTAAAATTTGGCTCTCTGGTGTTTCTTGGATATATGATGACAAATATAGCTATAGAGCAAAAAAAGAATATTGTAGAGGATTGTGGAAGCTGCAACCGCTGCCGAATTTCTTGTCCTACAGGTGCTTTGTCAGAAAAATTTGAAATAACAAAATGTATTTCCTATTTAACACAAACAAAAACAGTTTTGCCAGCAGAAGTTATGAAAACAATGGGCAAACAATTATATGGTTGTGATATTTGTCAAATTGTTTGCCCTAAAAATCAAAAAGTGCTACAATCTTTGGAGGAAAAACAAACAACTTTTTCTTTAAAGGAATTGCTTTATTGTTCTAATAAGGAGTTTACGGATAAAATTGGAAAGACAGCCGCAGGCTGGAGAGGGAAAAAAATATTGCAAAGAAATGCAATAATTGCACTAGGAAATAGTAGAAATGAAAAAGCTTTACCCTTGCTGCAAGAAGCTTTACAAGATAAAAGGGAATTAATTCAACAGACAGCACTTAGGGCAATTTATAATTTTGAAAATAATTAGGAGAAAAAATATGGGATTTTGGAATACAAGAGGATTACGAGGAAGCAATTTGGAAACATTAATTAATTTTACGAATGATTTTTATAGACAAAAAGGATTAGCTTTGTTTCAAAAAATACCAACTCCAATTACACCAGTCAAGGTAAACAATGAAAAAAGGCGAATTACTTTAGCGTATTTTGAACAGCAAAGTACAGTGGATTATATGGGGGTTGTGCAGGGGATTCCAGTTTGTTTTGATGCAAAAGAAACTACTTTAAAAAGTTTGCCCATACAAAATATCCATCCACATCAAATTCAGTTTATGAATGATTTTCAAAAGCAAAAGGGAATTTCTTTTTTATTGGTATATTTTTCAACTGTAGATAGTTTTTATTTTTTGCCTTTTGAAACATTGGAAAAATATTGGACAGAAGCACAACAAGGTGGTAGAAAATCTATTCCACTTTCTGCTTTTGAAGAACAATATCGTATTGTACAAAAAAAGGGAATTTTACAATATTTAGAAGCTATAAACACCTACTTAATTAATCAGGAATAATATGGAACAAAAAAGGTCATGCTTTCCAAAAAGGGGGAATCTCTATGAAACGCATGATTTTTTTATTAATGATTATTTTATTGTGTGCTTTTACAAAAAAAGTAGAAGAAATAGATATTTATTATGAAGGAGAGGAAAGACAAAAAAGTACATTTGAACCAGAACAAGAAATACAATTAGGTGCTTTTATTAAAGAAGATACACAAATAGAAAGTATGGAACAGTTTGAAAAAATGACAAGAAAACATGATATTTATGGTTTTACCACCACATTGAAAGAAGAATTTCCTATGATGGATATATTAGAATGTTATGTTAATCAAAAAATTCCGCTTTTAGTGATACAGCCGTCAGATAGAAACCATCCTTTTGAAACACAGTACCTAGAGGAAGCAGCAAAAAAAGTAAGTCAATACCGGATTCCTTTGTTGGTAGATTTTTACCCAAATGGAGAAGATTATAGTAATGGAGAAGATTATAAAAAATATTATCAAAAAGCGAGAGAAGTTTTTAGAAAAAATGCACCAAATGCTGTTTTTATCTGGACAATGGCAATCGAAAATATTGAGAAATGGAAGTCTTATTATCCAGAAGATGTGGACTGGATAGGGCTTTCTATCTATGAAAATGGCGGAGAACAAGGAAAAAATATAGAGCAAATGCTAGAACGTTGGTATGCTATTTTTCAAAAACAAAAGCCTTTAATATTATCACAAGTGGCTGTTTCTCATTATTCTGAAAAAGGCTCAAAATATACAGAGAAAGAGGCAAGTGATGAGATAATAAGATTATATGATAGTTTACAAAAATATCCTGCCATTAAAGCAGTTGTTTATCGTAGTGTTAATTTGACAAGACAGGGAGGAAATGCAGTAAAAGGAGAAAATTATAGTATTGTAGAAAATAAAAAAGTTTTGGAAGCATATCAAGGGATAAAAGTTGTCAATCAAAATGGAGAATGGTATAAAAGTTTTTGGAAAGCATATCAAAAAGATGGTATTATTTATATTCCTAAAAATGTTGTAGTGCAGGAGGTAAAGGCAGGATATGAAGAAATTGTTCTTTTGGAAGGAAAGGAATATGTAAAAAGAATGATAGGTTATGATATAAAGCAAAAACAAGGTAATATATTTTTATATAAACAGTGAAATTTGTTGTGTAAATAGTTTGTCTATGTTACCATGTTTGTGAGAAAACAAATTATGTGTGTAAATAGAAAAATGAGGGGATAAAAGTGGAAGTGATAAAAGAATGGCTCAAAACAATTCTTTATGCATTTTTTATTGTTTTGGTACTTTATTTTTTAGCGTGGCCAGTTACAATAGAGGGTGAATCTATGGAGCCAACTTTTTTAGATGGAGATAAGGTAGTAACATCTCGTTTTTTAACAATGACAGGAAAATATCAGCAAGGTGATATTGTAGTATTTCATATGGTAGATATGGATGGAGAAAGAGATGTCATTAAAAGGGTCATTGGAATGGCTGGAGATAAAATAGAAATTAAAAATGGTGTAGTTTATCGAAATGGTTCAGTGGTTTCAGAAGAATATGTTGTAGAAGATACAAAAGGAGAAATTTCTTTGACAGTACCAAAAGGTGGTATTTTTGTTTTGGGGGATAATCGCAATCATAGTTATGATAGTCGTAATATTGGTATTGTTTCTGAAAGTGAATTAAAAGGAAAAGTGATTTTAAGATGGTATCCTTTCCACAAAATAAAAAGATTTTAATTTTTTGTTTTATTGCATTTTGGAAATATTTACAGTCATATTGGTTATTTTTTCTGAAAATAAGACGATATTACAATAAATACGAATATTTTTATAAGGTACGGAAAGGGGAGAATAGATTATGAAGATTACATCAAGTGCAGTGGCAATGCAGTCAGAAAGAAAATATACTGCTGTAAGGCGAGAAGTAAGAAAAGAAAGCTTACAATATGTTTCTACAAAACCACAAGGTGATGAAACAGAAAAAGCAGAACAACCTTCTTTAACAGATGCTGTAAAGGGTATGATAGAAAATCAAGCACAAGTTTCAAGTACAGCAAAACAAAAGCATTTTTCTGTAGAAGATGAATTATCTATGAAGGTAAAATTAATGGAAAAAATGTTGGCTGCTATTTCTAATGTTTTTAAAAAAATGAGCAAAGGTAGCACAATGAGTTTATTTGATTTATTTGATAATAGTGACCAAAGTGATTTCCAAGTATTTACAAAAGTTGCTTCTCCGGGAAAATGGGTAAGAACGGTAAAGGCATCCTCCTTTTTTGCAGAAACAGAACATACTACTTTTTCAACAGTGGGGGTTGCAAAGACAGAAGATGGTAGAGAAATTAATTTTAATGTTGAATTAGAGATGTCAAGAGCCTTTGAATCACAGATAAGTGCAGAATGGCAAGAAGATGTTGTTTTTAAAGATCCTCTTGTGATTAATTTAGAAGGAAATAATGCAGAATTGACAGACCAAAAATTCTTATTTGATATTGATGGAGATGGAAATAAAGAAAGCATTTCTCGCCTGCAAAAAGGAAGCGGTTATTTAGCATATGACAAAAATGGAAATGGCATTATTGATGATGGCAATGAATTATTTGGAGCAAAAACTGGGAATGGTTTTGCAGAACTGGCAGTATATGACGCAGACGGCAACGGCTGGATTGATGAAAATGACCCCATTTTTGATAAATTAAAAATTTGGACACAAGATTCTTCTGGTAACACAAAATTAGTTGGATTAGCAGATGCAGATGTAGGTGCAATTTATTTAGGAAGTGCTTCCACTGATTTTACATTGAAATCTGAAGAAACAGGAAAAACAAACGGACAAATCAGAAGTACAGGATTTTATTTAAAAGAAAGTGGTGGTTCTGGTACTGTGCAACATGTAGATGTTGCTGTTTAAGTAGAGGAATAGCGAATGAAAAAATTATTTTTTGTATTTAGTATTCTGTTTGTTTTGCTTACTTTTGTTGGTGCAATTTATGTAGTATGCCATAGAGGAGAAGCGAATGCAGGCTATGCTACCATACCGATGCTTTTTGCGTTAGTAAGTATGAATGTTTATAGGCAGCAGAAAAAATAAAACTAGCCCTTTAGAATAGATTCTGAAGGGCATAATTTGTAAAAAAAGAGCTATATGAACAAGCTGACCTTGTGGACGTTGTCCACAAGGTTTTAAATTTTTTAAGCTGCAATTTTTTTTAAGATTAAAAGTTTTTGTCCCGGATAAATTAATTCTGGATTTTCGATGTCATTTAATAAAAGAATATCATCTATGGTAGTGTTGTATTGTTTTGCAATACTCCAAAGACTATCATTTCTTTGCACAACATAAATGACAGCACTAGCAAAGGAGCGGTCTGAAATATTTGTAGATTCATCAAAATCAATTTCTGTAATAATTTCTCCTTCTTTTTCTTCTGTAATAACTGCATCTATACTTAATGTTGCACGTACTTCTATTTCATTATTAGAAAGCATATTAGATGTGATACTTTCTACAGAAGTGGTAACATGAACATCTGAATTTTCTCGACTTCCTTTGACTTCCATTTCCTGTGAAAAAGGTACGTTTTCTGTTACAATAGCAACGGGAGAGCTATCACTTTCTCCAATGTAGAGCACTTCAAAGGTAACAACACCTTGTATTTCTACTTTATCCTGAGAAGGAATAATATCATCAATCATAACACTTGCCCAAGCAGTTTCAATTTGCATGATTGGAATAGCAGTATCTTGTAGTACCAATGTTTCTTTTACAGCAAACTGATTTTTGCTTGTACCAATAATATTAGGGTAACGTATGGTTTCTTTTTGAATAGAAAGTGGTTTTCCCGGATAATAAGCATCTTCAATCAGTTCCATTTCTTGACTGTCAGTTACTTTTATAGTAGTACCTATGGTGATTTCTGTATTCAGAATCCTGTCTTCTCCATCTTCGTCTGCCATAGGCTGTATCTCCTTGTTTTCTATTTGCAAATCAGCTTGCACAAGCATTTTATTCGTAATTTCATTTCCATCAATATATCCACTAAAAGGAATTTCATGTTCTACTACTTCTAAAATACTGTCATCTGTATCCCCTACATAAAGTGTACAAAGTTTTAGATTTCCTCTTACCAATACTCTACCATCCATTGCACGAATATCTTTATCTACAATGGAAATGGTTGTTTGTAAAATGTCTCCTATATTTGGCTTATTATTGGGAATGACTAGTTCCTCTTTTACAATAAACCTATCTTTTTTATTTTCAATGGTACTGTTGATGTTCATAGTTCCTTTTTTGGTTTGCAATACTGGCATATCATTAATGGATTCTATCATTTCTACTGTATAAGAGGTACTTGCTTCTGCGGTAACCGTAATGACTGCTTTGATATTAATTTTCCTGTCATTTAATAATTTGCAGTCTAAATGGTTTAAAACAGCAGAAAGTGTAATATCTGCATTTTGGTCTATGCCATCAATATGTATAATATCCTCAATCGGTAAGGAGGCTTCCATACCACTAATGGGTTTGCTGCTTTTTTTACCTTGATATAAAATAGAAAGTAGTAATTCCCCTGAAAAATTTACTCTATCTTCATTTCCTTTTGCCTCCTGTAACTGCACAACACCACTGCAACGTAATATTTGTTCAATGTCTGGTTTACTATCTGGTACAATAACATCGCCTTCTAACAATATCTGAGAAGATTCTTTTCCTACTTGTTGGTCAAGTGTAATTTTCTTTTTTTCTAACTCCCAAGACATGCCAAAATCCTCCTTTACTTTTGTCTATCTTGATATTGTACTATATGATAAAACAATAAAAAGTATGCTAAGAAATATAAAATGACTTTGCTGATAAAAATATGTTAAAATAAAAATAAATTGATATTTGGGAGGAATTTTATGGCATATTATAAAGTGTTATTAGCAGATGATGAAAAAGAAATTCGGCAAGGAATTATTCAAAAAATAGATTGGAAAGCAAATGGATTTATTTTAGCAGGAGATGCTGCAAATGGGAGAGAAGCGCTGGAACTAGCACAAAAAATCCATCCTGATGTTGTAATGACAGACATTAAAATGCCCTTTATGAGTGGTTTAGAATTAGGAGAAGTTTTAGCAGTTGAAATGCCTTTAACAAAATTGGTGCTTTTTTCTGGTTTTGACGATTTTGAATATGCAAAACAAGCAATTCAAATCAATGCATCAGAATATATTTTAAAACCAGTAGATTCCAAAGAAGTTACCACGTTACTTCAAAAATTAAAAAAGCAATTAGACCATGAAATGAAAGAAAGACGGGATGTGGAAATATTACGACAAAATTATATCCAAAGTTTGCCATTAATACGACAACAGTTTTTTTCTAGTCTCATAGAGGGAAGTTTTTCCGAAAGAAAAATACAGGAATTAATGAAACAATATCATATTGATTTAAAAGCAAATTGTTGGGCAGTTACTATTATCAAGGGAGATAATAAAGAAAATGGCGGAAAAGGTTCCCTTTCTGGACAAGCAGAATTAGTACCACTTTCTTTACAGCAAATTGTCACAGAAAATTTAGCAAGATTATATCAAACCATTAATTTTTTGTATAATGATGCTTTAGTGGTATTATCTTTGTTTCAAAAAAAAGAGGATATTTTAGGTTATATCAGTGCTATCAATCGCATTTGTGACATGGCTGGAGAAATCTTGGAGCTTTCTGTAACAGCAGGAATTGGTTCTGTTTGCTATAAATTATCTCATTTAAGATATTCTTTGGAAGGTGCAATCAATGCATTAGAATATCGGGTATTATTGGATGATAGAGCAATTTTTATTGATGATGTAGAGCCAAAGGGAATGCAGTTAGAAGAATCCGAACAAAAGGCATTAATCAATGCCATTAAATTAGATACACCAGATGGCATAGAAAAAACAGTAAACCATATGATAGACTATTTTAAGGAAGTTAATACAAGTATCAGTCAGTATCAAATTTATATGACAGAACTTCTTTCTGAATTATTTAAAATTGTAAAGTCCTATCAGATTGATTTAAACGAGATATTTGGCACAGATTTTAAAGGGTATTTTGCAATGCAAGATTATGAATCATTGGAAGAATTAAAAAAATGGATTACAGAAGTTTCTGTTAAGATTAATATGAAAATCAAGAGGGAAAGGTTAGATTCTGCAAAAATTTTAACAGAAAAAGCAAAGGAATTTGTACAAAAAAATTATGGAAATAGTGATGTTTCTGTGGAAATGCTTTGTAGTTATATTCATGTCAGTCCGGCTTATTTTTCTACCATTTTTAAAAAAGAAACAGGTTCCAGTTTTGTCAGTTATCTTACCAATATTCGTATGGAAGAAGCAGTAAAATTGTTAAATACAACAGATGATAAAACTTATGTTATCTCTGCCAAAGTGGGGTATACAGAGCCCAATTATTTTAGTTATGTATTTAAAAAACATTTTGGAATTTCTCCTTCGAAATATAGAAATAATCGGTAAAAAAGATAATAATTTGTCAAAAAATTAAGGTTTTGGTTTATGAAAAAAGATTTTGTTGACAAACTGGTGAATATAAAGATGAAGGAGAAAAAACATGAAAGAAAAAATACGAAATATCATACAATATTTTATTAAAAAAGATATTCGTTTTATTATTTCGATTTGTTTTAGTGTTGTGGCAGTTTGTGGCAGTATTTTTATTGGCATATCCTTATATCTCCGTTTTTCTGCGGAAAATGAAATGGTTTTAGAAGAAAATAATAAAAGAATTGTTAATCAGGTTAATATGAGTTTAGATGGCTATTTAAGAAATTTAATGAAAACATCAGATACTATGCGTTATCGTGTACTACAAAATTGTGATATGGCAGAGCAAAGCTTTAATAGTGATATGAATTTATTATATGAATCTAATCGAGAAAGTATTGTCAGTATTGCAGTTTTTGATAAAGAAGGACAACTGATTGATGCAACACCTTTAGCAAGGTTGAAAAAAACAGCAGAACCCAAAAAAGAAAGTTGGTTTTATGAAGCACAATATAAAATGGAAAATATTCATTTTTCTACACCACATGTACAAAATTTATTTGAGGACATTGATTATAAATATAAATGGGTGGTTTCTTTAAGTCGTTCGGTAGAATTAACGACAGGAGGAAAGACAGAAACAGGTGTTTTATTGGTGGATATGAATTTTAGTGGGATTGAACAAATTTTTAAAAATATAGATTTAGGGAAATCAGGGTATGTATATTTAATGAATAGCAATGGAGAAATTATATATCATCCTAGACAACAACTCATTTATTCTAATCTGGAACAAGAAAATAATAAAAAAGCGGCAAAATATGAAGATGGCAGCCATATTGAGCATTTTCAAGGAAAAAAAAGACTTGTAACTGTAAAAACAGTGGGATATACTGGCTGGAAGATTGTAGGGATTTTTTCGATGACAGAAAATTTTCAAAATGATTTTCAAATTAAAATGTTTGTATTATTTTTATTTTCCCTTACCATATTGCTTTTACTAATAGCCAACAATTTTATTTCTTCTAAAATTGCATATCCTATTATGGAGTTAGAAAAATCGGTGAAAGAATTAGAACAGGGGCATTTAGATGCAGAGATTGCCATAGGAGGTTCTTATGAAATCCGGCATTTGGGAGAGACCATAAAATCTATGGCAGAACAAATGAAAAAATTAATGCAGGATATTGTGTCAGAACAAGAGTCTAAAAGAAAAAGTGAATTTGATGCCTTACAGAGTCAAATTAATCCACATTTTTTATATAATACTTTAGATTCCATTGTGTGGATGGTAGAAAATGAAAGGTATCAAGAAGCAATTATTATGGTAACATCTCTTGCAAAGTTTTTTCGGATAGGATTAAGTAAAGGAAAAAATATTATTCCATTAAAAGATGAGCTAAACCATGCAGAAAGTTATATTACTATACAGCATATGCGTTTTCGTAATTTTACTTTTCACATCCATACAGCACAAGATATTTTGCATATGACAAGCATTAAATTGATTATACAACCTTTGTTAGAAAATGCAGTTTATCATGGCATGGAATTGATGGATGATGAAGGAGAAATTGAAGTCAATGCTTATGCAGAAGAGGATTCCCTTTATATTGAAGTAAGAGACAATGGTATGGGAATTCCAGAAGAAGAAATAAATGGACTTTTAAAAAGGGAAAGTAGTCATAGAGGAAAAGGGAGTGGTATCGGTTTAAAAAATGTACATGAAAGAATCCAGCTTTATTTTGGTGAAAATTATGGTTTGACCATAATAAGCGAAGCAGATGTAGGAACAACAATACGGATTCATTTGCCTTTGCTGCCTTATGAACAAGCAGAACAGTGGGGAGGTGGAAAAAATTGAAGGGAAAAAATATATTTTTAATTTTTTCTATCATTGTTTTTTTTATGATGTTTTCTTTTCTTTCCTTTCCTGTAGAGCCAGTAAAATCTGTTTATACAAAGATTTCAGTGATTACAAGAGAAAGTAGTAGTGAAGCCATTGTAAATTTGCAGCAGGGACTAGAACAGGCGGCAAATGACATGGATGTAGAAATGAGCCTTGTCACATTATCGGAGCAAAACAGCGCACAAGAACAGAAAAAACTTATAGAAAGAGAAATCAATAGTGGAGCGGAAGCAATTATTATCACACCAGTAGAAAATGAAGAATTAAAAAGCACAATAGAAACAGCAATAGAAAAGATTCCTATTATTTGTATGGGAAATACAATACAAAGTGATGCTATTTCTTATGTTATTTTAGGACAAGATGAAGAAATGGGAAAAGAATTAGGAAGAAAAATATTTGTAAAAGGAATTTTTAATAAAAAAATATTGTTGTTAGAAAGTAGCTTGAATTGCGAAGCAATTAATCAAAGAAAAAATGCTTTGTTGTCTATGCTGGAAAAAAGAGCAAAGGCGATGATAAGGCAAGAATTTAATGCAAGTGTCAATTTAGAACAGGTAATACAGCAGACAGAGCCAGATATTATCATTGCATTAGAACCAACCATATTGGATATAACAGCGGAAACAGTACAACGGTTACAAAAAAATAATATTATGGTATATGGTTTTGGTATGACAACAAAAACACCTTCTTATATTGAGAAAGAAGATATTGCAGCGACTATAATACAAAATGATTTTAATTTAGGATATTTAAGTATGCGTACGGCAATGGAAACACTTCACAAAATAGAAAAAAAGGAAGAAGGAAGAATTGATTATGCTTTTGTAAATCGACATAATATGTATACAAAAGAAAATCAAAGATTGTTGTTTCCATTTGTACGTTAAAGGAGAATGATATGAAGCAAAAAAAATTATATTTATTGTGTTGTATATTTCTACTGCTTTTTCAGGTAAGCTGTAGTAAAAAAACAACAGAAAAAGTAATTATCGTACCAGAAATTAAAATAGGACTAACGGTATATCGGAAAGATGACACTTTTATTAACATGATAGTTGCGAATATACAAGAAGAAGGAAAAGAGGCAGAACAGCAAAAAAATATTAAAATAACAATGAATATCATGGATGCAAAAGGAAGTCAAACCATGCAAAATGAACATATTGATAAGTTAATTGAGCAAGGATGTGATGTTCTTTGTGTGAATTTGGTAGATAGAACAGTTGCAGCAACGATAATTGATAAGGCAAAAGCGGCAAATATTCCAGTGATATTTTTTAATCGGGAGCCTGTAAAGGAAGATTTAGAAAGATGGGATAAGGTATATTATGTGGGAGCGGAAGCCAGCGAAAGCGGAAAACTAGAAGGACAGATTGTGATAGAGCAATATCATAAAAATCATGCAATAGATAAAAATGGAGATGGAAAATTGCAATATGTTGTTTTAGAGGGAGAGCAAGGGCATCAAGATGCACTTTTAAGAACAGAATATGCTGTTAAAACGATTACAGAAGCAGGTATACAAATGGATAAACTAGCAGGAGATACTGCAAATTGGTTAAGAAGTCAAGCAGAAACAAAAATGAACCAATGGCTGCAAATTTATGATGATAAAATCGAATTAATATTGTGCAATAATGATGATATGGCACTAGGAGCGATTGATGCCTATGAAAATATAGAAAAAGAATTACCAGTTGTAGTAGGAATTGATGGAACAGCATTAGCAATAGAAGCAATGGCACAAGGAAAATTAGCAGGAACTGTAAAAAATGATGCGGAAAAGCAAGCAGAATTAATTTTTAAATTAGGTTATCATTTGGCAATGGGAGAAGATGTTACAAAAAATATGTATTTGTTGAGAGAAAAATATATTTTTGCACAATATAGTATTGTAAGATTGGAAGAAATGACGAAAGAAGATGAATATAAAAAATAAAAAACTGTTTTTATCTTAAGAAAAGTTTTATTTTTATGATAATTATTGTATAATAATGGTATATCATGCAATTTGCATGATACATTGGTTTTAATTTTTTTATCCTTGTATAATTTCTATAAAAAAAGAGGAGAAAAATAGTGATTATGAAAAAATCATAAACTATAACCTTGATTTTTAGGCATTTTATGGAAAATATATAATTTTGTTTTCTTTTCTTGACACGTAAAAAAAGATTGTATAAAATAAAATAAAGAAGAAAAGTAGACTTTGTTTTTCTTCTTTAATCACCAAAGAGAAAGGTTATAATATACACAAGATAATGCATAATATACAAAAGAAAAAGGAACAAAAAGTACAAAAGAAAAACGTAAAAACCACAAAGGAAAGAACCAAAGTAATCAATTATAAACTATGTTAAGGCAGCAGATATTTTTATCTGCTGCTTTTCTTTGACAAAAGATAATCAATTTATTATTTTTTAGATAAAGTAGTTGACAAAGATGTTGCTTTTACATAAGATATATGAGAATATGATGTGATTTTTGAAATAGCGGAGGGAAAAAAAGTGTCTAAAAAAGCATCAGAGGCAGAACGGTACGATAGAAAAAGAAAAATGGAAAGGGAAGCAGAAGTACAAAGAAAAAAAAGTACAAAAAAGAAAAGTAGCAGACCAAAAATGACAGAATATGGCTACACTAGAGGACATTTTTATTATGATGACGAATATGATGCATATTAAAAAATAGGGCTGCAAGAGGAGGAAAGGGGTTATTATGATTTCGTTTAAAAATGATTATAGCGAGGGTGCTCATAACATTATTTTAGAAAGAATGACAAAGGAAAATTTGATACAAAATGTAGGATATGGAGAAGATGAACATTGCAAAAAAGCAGCAGAATATATAAAAAAACAGTTACAATGTTTTGACTGTGATGTACATTTTTTGGTAGGAGGAACACAAACAAATTTAGTTATGATTTCTCATTGCTTAAAACCATATCAAGCAGTGATTGCAGCAGATAGTGGACATATCAATGTACATGAGACAGGTGCGATTGAAGCAACAGGTCATAAAGTGATTGCTATGCCATCAAAAGAGGGAAAATTGACCATAGAAACAGTGAAAAAAGCATTAGAAATTCATACAGATGAACATATGGTACAGCCTAAAATGGTATATGTTTCAAATCCTACGGAAGTGGGAACATTGTATACTAAAAAAGAATTACAAGAGTTACATAATTTTTGTAAAGAACATCATTTAATTTTTTATTTAGATGGTGCAAGGATGGCATCTGCGATTGCTTCAAAATATAATGATATTGCTTTTGCAGATTATGCAAATTTAGTTGATGTATTATATTTAGGAGGGACAAAATGTGGTGCACTGTTTGGAGAAGCATTAATTATGTTCCAAAGAGAATGGAATGAGGATTTTAGATTTTCTATTAAGCAAAAAGGTGCTATGTTAGCAAAAGGTTGGCTTTTGGGTATGCAGTTTGAAGCGCTTTTTGAAAGTGACTTGTACCAAAAGATAGGAGAACATGCAAATGCTATGGCAGAAAAAATAAAAAATGCTATTGCACAAAAAGGATATTCCTTCCAGTTTTCGCCTTGCAGTAATCAACTTTTTCCTATTTTTCCGGATGATGTTTTACAAAAACTAGAAAAAGAATTTTTGTTTACTATCTGGAAAAAAGTAGATGATAAACATACAACTATTAGAATTGTAACAAGTTGGGCAACAAAAGAGGAAAATGTACAAAAATTAATCAAGTTGATTCAGGAAGCGTGAGAATTTTAGAAACGCTATAGGAGAAATTTTATAAACTTTTCTTGAAAACACATGGTTTTTCAGCTTTCAATAAAACTTTAAAATTTTTTAGAAAAAAGTCTGCCAAAATAAAAAGGCAGGCTTTTTTGTCACTAAAAGACATAAAAAAGTCAATTCTTCTTTCTGCATTTGACAAAAAAGTTCGTTCTAATTTTGTATAATGAGCATAGAATAAAAAGTTGGGGAGAAATGTTATGGAAAAAACAGAAATTATCATAGAACGTTCTGGTTTTGGAAAAATGCTACCTCCTAAGTTACCCTTACATAAGATATTAAAAATACCAAACAAAGGGACATTTATGAAGGAGAGTATCCTATTGAGTATTGGCTTTTTATGGGGAAATACAACAGTATTTCAAATCTTAAATCCGATGGGAATTGCGTATCTTTCGGCATTTTTGATGCAGGGAAAACGCTTTTATCGTGTTGTAGCGGCAGTTACTTCAGGAATTTTGTGGAGTAATTGTGAAAGCAAACAAAAATACATACTTTGTGTTATTTTCTGTTTAGCGTTTCATTGGGGCGCCAACAGTAAAATAAAATACCCTTCTACCCTCTTAAAGGCCTCGTTTGGTGGTGGAGCAACTTTATTAGGCGGTTTTTTGTTTTCAGCCATACGAGGCGGTTCTTATTTTTATGGTGGAATTGCAGCAGTAGAAGGAATTGCAGTATTTTTATTGACCTATGTGGCAGAAAAAGGAATTTTACTTTTACAAAAAGGTCTAAAAAGGCATATTATGACAAGTGAGGAAATTATGAGTCTTGCTTTACTTTTGGGAGGAGCAGTTGCCGGTTCTGCTGATATGAAAATTCCGTTTGTTCAGATTCCAATTATGGCAATTTTATCATCCTGTATGATATTGATAGGAGGATATAGGGGAGGGGCAGGTATTGGAACGGCGGCAGGAGTATTATTTGGTTTTTTGCTTCTTGTTTGTGGCAAAGTAGAAATGGAAATATTTTGTGCGTTAAGTTTAGGCGGTTTACTTTGTGGTGCTATGAAAGAATTAGGAAAAGTTGCTTCTGTTGTTAGTTTTTTTATTGCTGTTGTAGTTGTATTATTTTATTGCAGCGAATTTATGTTAGATACCTTTTTTTTAAAAGGTCTTTTGATAGGAAGTATTTTGTTTTTGTTTGTGCCAAAACGAGCATTTACTTTTATTAATACATATGGTGTTCATGAAAAAGAATTTCAAGAAGATACTTATTTTTTAAAAATGAAAGAATTGACAGAGGAGAGGCTATCACAATTTGCAGCAGCTTTTCGAAGTTTAGGAAAAACATTTTTACCAGAATTAGATAAAAAAACAATGGGGAAAAGTGATGTATCCCTTTTGATAGATAATATTGCAGATAAAGCTTGCCGAAATTGTGGACTAGCTGTGTATTGCTGGGATACAGAATTATATGCAACATATCAAGCAACCTTTTCTGCATTATCCATCTGTGAAAAAAGAGGTAGAGTGGAATTAGAACAGTTATCAGAAGGATTTCGTAAAAATTGTGTCAAAGGGAATATTTTTGTAGAGGCTATCAATCGTTGTTATGAAAGTTTTGAAACACAAAGTATTTGGAGAAGTAAATTAGCAGAATGTCGAGAGTTGGTAAGTCAGCAATTATTTGCTGTAGGTAGTATTATAGAAAATCTTTCTGGGCAATTAGATGTGAGAGGTGTTTTTTTAGAAAGTGTTGAAAAAGAATTAAAGGTAAAGTTAGATAAAGCAGGAATTACAGTGGAAGATGTATCCGTGATGGAGGATAGAATACAAAATGGAACAGAAGTCATTGTTACTATGAAGTCTTGTAATGGAAATCAAATGTGTCGTGAAAAAATAATACCACTTGTTAGTAAGATGCTTCATAAACCCATGAAAAAAGCAGGTGGAAAATATGCTTGCTATGCAGGAAATGGTGGAAGGTGTGCTTTGCGTTTGATAGAAGAAAATAAGTATCGTTTTACAGTAGCAACAGCAGCCTGTCCGAAAGAGGAGGGTGGTATTTCTGGTGATAGTGCTAGTTTTTTGGAAACAGCAAGCGGTATTTCTGTGATAGCACTTTCAGATGGTATGGGAAGTGGTATGGTAGCAAGGGAAGAAAGTAAATCAACCATAGAACTTTTGGAGCAATTTATAGAAGCCGGATTTGAAAAGGAATTAGCCATTAATATGATTAATTCTGTATTATTATTGCGTTCCGCAGAAGAAAAATTTGCTACTTTAGATATTTGTACTGTCAATTTGTATACAGCAAAAGCAGAATTTATGAAAATGGGAGCAGCAGCAGCGTATATTTTAAGAGATGGAAAAATTATGTCAATTCGTTCGGAAACCTTACCTGTTGGAATTTTGCAACAGGTTTCTATGGAAAAAAACGATATTTTATTAAAACATAATGATATGGTGCTGCTTATGACCGACGGCATTATGGAAGCTGTGGGAGAAGATGATGATGTTGCATGGCTTACTTCTTTATTTGAAACATTTTACAGTAGTAATCCTCAAGATGTGGCAGATTATATTTTACAGGAAGCACAAAAAAAAGCTGAACAAGGAAGAAAAGATGATATGACGGTTATTGCGGGAAGGTTTTGGGAAATATAAACGCTTTCTTAGAAGAAAACTTGGCAAAAAACTTTTGTGGAAACTAGTGTTTCGCTAAAAATATTGACTTTATAAGGAAAAACACTAGTTTTTCCATGAAAGTTTTTATCCAACTTTTTTAAAGTTGGTGGGTTTGGGTGAAACCCACCAAAAAAGACTTTATTGATGGATTGGAATGTACTAATAAATTATTTTTTATTAGTACATTTTTTATTGAATTTCTTTTTTTCCTATGATATCATTACAATATCATATATAAAAGATATATTTAAGGAGGATAATAATGAATAAAAAAGGAAAAATTATTTTTGTTTTTTTATGTATCATTATCATCCTTTTTTTTCCCAGAAAATCACCTTTTTATATTCATAAAGAAGTGCCAGAAATAGAAAAGGTAACAATAACAAAAGTATTTAGTATGCCGGGAGTAGGAAAAGAAGATAAAATTGAGAACATTGTATTAAAGGATAAAAAAGAAATAGAGGAAGTTGTTTCTAAGTTAAAAGGATATTCTTTTAGAAAAGGGATTCCTTTAGAAAAAACGATTCGTGTAACAACAGAAGATATCACAACTATTTTTATTACGATTTATTATTATTCTGATAATAAAAATGGATGGGATTTTGATAGACTGCGAGTTTCTTGTACAAAAGATGCAAAAGTAAGAGGAATTGATATTATTTGTTGTCATGCTTCTTCTGATAAAAAATATCAAGGAAAAATGACAGAAAAAACAATGCAGCAATTTTTAGAAGATATGCAGATATATTTTGAAAAGTAAAACAAGGTGAGTTTATCTATAAAAAGAGAGGTTTGCTATATACAAATCTCTCTTTTTTTGTTATATTTTTTTTAGATGAAAACAGAGGAGAAGGAATATGTTTTTAGAAAAAGTAAAAAAAACCATACAAGACTATCATATGCTGGAAAAGGAAGATTTTATTATTGTTGGTGTTTCTGGGGGAACAGATTCTATTGCCTTATTAGCAATATTGTGTGCCATTCAAAAAGAATATCAACTGTATATCAAAGCAATTCATATTCATCATGGATTGAGAGCAGAAGAAGCAGACAGAGATGCTCTTTTTGTCAAGCAAATTTGCCAAAAATGGAATGTTCCTTGTGAAGTAATTGCATTTAATATCAGTAAGGAGGCAAAAAATAAAGGGATTGGTGTGGAAGAAATGGGCAGACTTTGCCGTTATGAAACATTTCAGAAAAAAGCAGGAGAAAAGGGAAAGATTGCAGTCGCACACCATCAAAATGACCAAGCAGAAACTGTCCTTTTAAACTTATGTAGAGGTGCAGGGTTAGCAGGATTATCTGGAATGTCACCGATAAGGGGAAATATCATACGTCCTTTTTTATTTGTAAGCCGGAAAGAAATTGAATCCTTTTTAGAAAAAAATAATATTCCTTATTGTCAAGATAGTACAAATGAACAAGAACATTATACAAGAAATAAAATCAGACTATCTGTACTTCCTTTTTTGGAAAAAGAAATTAATTCCAAATCTATAGAACATATTGCAGCAAGCGCTTCTATTTTAGCGGAAGAAGAAAATTTTTTAGAACAACTAGCACAAAAAGAATTAAAAAAAATATTAGTAAAAAAGGAAAACAATAGAGTGGTGTTAAATAAAAAGTTGTTGTTGCATCAAAGTAGTATTATGAAAAGAAGAATAATAAGACAAGCCTTCTGTTTATTGGACCGTTCCTTGCAAGATTTATCCTATATCCACTTTCAGCAAATAGAGCAGCTTTTAGAAAAACAAAGTGGGAAAAAACTATCATTTCCTTTTAAAAAAAGTGCTTTTATAGAATATGATACCCTTGTGTTAGGCTGGGAAAATGTGACAAAAAACACTGAATTTTGTTATTCCTTACCACTCGAAAAAGCAATTTATATAAAAGAAATCAATAAATTTGTAAAATTATCGTTTAATGCGTATAAAAAAGAAGAAAAAATGCTTCCCATATATACGAAAGTGTTTGACTATGATAAAATAAAAGAAAATATCGTCTGTCGAACGAGACAACAAGGAGATAGGATTGCCATAGGAAATGGACACAAAAAAAAATTAAAAGATTTTTTTATAGATTCCAAAATACCAAGACAGCAGAGAGAAACACTTTTATTATTTGCTGTAGGAAAACAAATTTTATGGATACCGGGTTATCGTACTTCAGATGATTTTTTAGTTGATACAATGACAAAAAATAAAATATGGATTTCTGTTTGGGAAGGAGAGAACCATGAAAGAAAAGATTGAGACATTGATTTCAAAAACAGCAATACAAAAGAGGATTTCAGAAATTGCAGAGGATATTTCTCAAGATTATGCTGGAGAAAGCCTAGAATTGATTTGTGTGTTAAAGGGTGGGGTTGTGTTTATGGTAGATTTAGCAAAACACATCAAAGTCCCTGTCACAATGAATTTTATGGATGTTTCTAGCTATGGTAATGCAACGTCAAGTAGCGGAGAAATTAAAATACTGATGGATTTAGATGAGCCTATTGAGGGAAAAAATGTTTTGATTGTAGAAGATATTATTGACAGCGGCAGAACATTAAGCAAATTAGTAGAACATCTTTCTAACAGAAAACCAAAAAGTTTAAAGATATGTACTTTGTTAGATAAACCAGACCGCCGTGTGGTACACGTAAATGTAGATTATACAGGTTTTTCCATTCCTGATGAATTTGTGGTTGGTTGTGGTTTGGATTATGCACAAAAGTATCGTAATTTGGATTATATTGGTGTGATTTCGTTCGAGGAAGAATAAAATATTAATAAAATCTTTTTTGTAGAAAAACTATCATTTTTCCTTATGAAATTAATCTTTTTTAAGGAAACGAAGTTTCCATTTGGGGTGAAGATATTTTATCTTCACCTTAATTTTGTTTTTTTGCATAAAAAAATATTTTTTTGTCAAAACAATAAAAAAGTTATTTTGTAATATTTTTGAGCAAGTGTTGTTTTTACAGAATAGATGTGATAGAATTACAAATTGACAGACGATTTGTTTTGCAAATAATAAAATGTTATTTGTCACAGAAAAAATATTTACATTTTTTCAAAATTACAAATTATTAAAAACACAGGGAGGGAAATATTTGAAAAAATATTGGAAATCTTTTGGACTATATGCTGTTATTTTTGTTGTCATTGCAATGCTCATTGCAGTAGCAGGACAAAAAGGAGACAGGTCATCTAATGTAAGCTATACATATAGTGATTTGATTACAGCATTAGAACAAGACCGCGTAAAAGAAATTCAGGTGCAAAGAAGCTCTGAGGCAAACGATTTTGGTACTGTAACAGCAAAATTGGAAAGCGGCGAAACCATTCGTGTCAATGCGCCAAGTGTTTCTGTACTGCAAGAACGTTTGGATAATAAAGCAGCACAAGATAATCATTTAAAAATTTCAGTGCCCGATATACCAAAAACAAGTATTTTGACAGCTATATTACCATCTTTAATTATGATGATTATTATGGTCATTATATTTACTGTCATTTTTCAAAAAATGCAAGGTGGCGGCGGCGGAAAAATGATGTCTTTTGGCAAAAGTAAGGCTAAAATGTCTGTAGATGAAAAAGATAAAGTAACATTTGCAAATGTGGCTGGTTTGGACGAAGAAAAGGCAGAACTAGAAGAATTGGTTCAATTTTTAAAAGAACCAAAGAAATTTCAGGCTTTGGGTGCAAGAATCCCGAAAGGTGTTTTGTTGGTAGGACCTCCAGGAACAGGTAAAACATTGTTAGCAAAGGCAGTAGCAGGAGAAGCAGGTGTTCCATTTTTTAGTATTTCTGGTTCTGACTTTGTGGAAATGTTTGTTGGTGTTGGTGCATCTCGTGTCAGAGATTTGTTTGACCAAGCGAAAAAAAATTCACCTTGTATTGTTTTTATTGATGAAATTGATGCAGTAGGTCGTCGTAGAGGTGCCGGTTTAGGTGGCGGACATGATGAAAGAGAACAAACTTTAAATCAACTCCTTGTAGAAATGGATGGTTTTGGTGTCAATGAAGGGGTTATTGTAGTAGCAGCAACCAATAGAGCAGATATTTTGGACCCAGCAATTTTACGTCCTGGTCGTTTTGACAGACAAGTTTATGTGGGCAGACCAGATGTAAAAGGGAGAGAAGCAATCTTACGTGTTCATGCAAAAGGAAAACCATTTTCTTCAGAAGTAGATTTAAAAGTGATTGCACAAACTACATCCGGCTTTACAGGTGCAGATTTATCAAACCTTTTAAATGAAGCGGCGCTTTTAGCAGCAAGAGCAAATAAAAAAGCCATTGATATGGAAGAAATACAAAAAGCTTTTGTGAAGGTGGGCATTGGTACAGAAAAGAAAAGCAGAATTATTTCTGATAAAGAGAAATTTATTACTGCCTACCATGAAAGTGGTCATGCAATCCTTTTTGAGCTTTTGAGTGAATTGGACCCTGTCCACAGTATTTCTATTATTCCAACAGGTATGGCAGGTGGTTATACCATGCCTTTACCGGGAGAAGATAGAATGTATATGACAAAGCTGCATATGGAGCAGGAAATTATTAGTCTTTTGGGTGGTCGAGCAGCAGAATTTATTGTTTTAAAAGATGTTACAACAGGTGCATCAAATGATATTCAAAGAGCCACAAACATGGCTAGGGCTATGGTAACACAATATGGTATGAGTGATATTCTTGGACCAATCCAATTTGGTGATGATAGTAATGAGGTATTTATTGGCAGAGACTGGGGTCATGCTAGAAATTATAGTGAAGATGTTGCAACTACCATTGATAAAGAAGTAAGACGAATTGTGGACACTGCATATAGTGAGGCAATTCGTATGTTAAAGGAAAATATGGAAATTCTTCATGCTTCTGCAAAGCTCCTTGTAGAAAAAGAAAAGGTAACAGGAGAAGAATTTAGAGAATTGTTTGAAGAAGAAAAAAGAAATCATGTTCTTGGCATTGCTACAATAGATGGTGATGATAACAAAGAAATAGAACAAGAAGAAAAAGTAAATTTAAACAAGGAAGAATAAGGAGGCATTTTTGTGGAATTTAATTTATCAGTAGGTATGAGCATGGAAGAAGAATATGTTGTAACAGAAGCGGATACTGCTGTTCATTTTGGCAGTGGCACAGTAACTGTATTAGCAACTCCAAAAATGATTGCATGGATGGAAGGCGTTTCTTTAAATGCGGTACTTCCATTTTTGCCAAAGGGTTATGATACTGTAGGCACATCCGTAGAAATTACTCATTCTGCTGCAACACCAGTTGGCATGAAAGTCCGTGTTGTAGCAGAGTTGATTGAAATTAATGGAAAAGCATTAACATTTAAAGTAAAGGCATATGATGAGGTTGATAAAATTGGTTCTGGTATCCATAAACGTGCGATTGTAGAGTTAGACCGCTTTATCAAACGTACCAAAGAAAAAGGCAAAAAAGCATAAAATAACCATCTTAGAACATAAAAAGCTTTAAGATTTTTTGACAAGTGAGACAGCTAAAAAACGCTTTGGCTGTCTTTTTTCAATCAAAGGAAGGAGTTCAAGCATATGAATTTAAAGGGCAGAAGTTTTTTAACATTAAAAGATTTTACAGCAGAGGAAATTGAATATTTCATTGATTTGGCAATAGAATTAAAAGAAAAAAAGAAAAAAGGCATTTATGAAAAAAGAATGAAAAATAAAAATGTAGCTTTAATATTTGAAAAACCTTCTACAAGAACACGCTGTTCTTTTACAGTAGGTGCGATTGATGAAGGAGCACATCCGGAATATTTGGGAAAAGATGATATACAGTTAGGTCATAAAGAAACAGTGGAAGATACTGCTAGAGTGTTGGGTAGAATGTTTGACGGAATTGAATTTCGAGGGTTTTCTCAACAAACTGTTGAAAAATTAGCAGAATATAGTGGTGTACCTGTTTGGAATGGCTTGACAGATGAGGACCATCCAACGCAAGTATTAGCTGATTTTATGACAATTAAGGAAAAATTGGGAAAATTGAAAGGTATCCGTTTTGTATATGCTGGTGATGGTAGAAATAATATGTCCAATGCTTTGATGATTGGTTGTGCAAAAATGGGCTTGCATTATGTTGTTGCCTCTCCAGAAAGTCTTTTTCCAGAAAAGCAGCTTGTAGAGCTTTGTGAGGTGTATGCAGAAGAAAGTGGCGGAAGTATTACCATTACTTCTGATATAAAAGAAGCAGCAAAAGAAGCAGATGTCATTTATACAGATGTTTGGGTTTCTATGGGAGAAGAAGCAAAAACAAAGGAAAGAATAGACTTATTACAACCTTATCAAGTAAATGAAGCTGTTATGGCATCTACTGGAAAGGAAAATACAATTTTTATGCATTGTTTGCCAGCCGTAAGAGGTTATGAAGTGACACATGAAGTATTAGAAGGAAAGCAATCTGTTGTATTTGATGAAGCAGAAAACAGAATGCATACCATTAAGGCAGTTATGGTAGCAACAATCGGTGATTGATGAAGTTCACATAATACAACCCTCGATAAATTCGAGGGTTTTTGTAGTAAGGAGATAGAAATGTATAAAAAAATATTAGAAGAATTAAAAAAACAGGATAATTATATTTCAGGAGAGGAATTGGGAGAAAAATTATCTGTTTCTCGTGCTGCTATTTGGAAAGGAATACAAAAACTAAAAGAACAAGGCTATAAAATAGAAGCAGTTTCTAATAAAGGTTATTATTTAGTACCAGAGCAAGACTTATATAATGAAATAGAAATAAAAGAAGGGTTAAATACCCAAAAAATAGGAAAAGAAGTTTATTTTTATGAACAAACAGATAGCACCAATCAATGTATCAGAAGACTAGCAAAAGAAGGGAAACCAGAAGGTGTTATTGCAGTTGCAGAAATACAGACAGCCGGAAAGGGAAGAAGGGGAAAAAGTTGGCAGTCACCAAAAGGAACAGGGGTATGGTTTAGCTTTTTATTAAAACCCAATATTACACCTCCAGAGGCACCTCTTTTAACCTTATTAGCAGGGCTTGCTGTCTGTCGTGCTATTCGACAACAAACAGCATTGGAAGCAGAAATAAAATGGCCTAATGATATTTTAATTGTAGGGAAAAAAGTTTGTGGGATACTAACAGAATTAGATGCAGAAATGGATAGTGTACATTTTGTTATTACTGGTATAGGCATCAATGTTAATACAGAAATATTTCCAGAGGAACTGCAAAAGGTGGCTACTTCCCTAAAAATAGAAAAAGGAGAAACGATTTCCAGAAAAAGTATCATCAAAACAGTGATAGAGGAATTTGAAAAAATATATTTACAGTATGAAAAAGAGTGTAGCTTTTTACCATTTCGAGAAGAATATAAAAGATATTGTATTAACATAGGAAAAGAATTACAAGTTTTGGGTAGACAGAATTTTATTGGAAAAGGAATTGATATTACAGAGCAGGGAGAGCTTTTGATAGAAAAAGAAACTGGAGAAAAAGTTGTTGTATTTTCGGGAGAGGTTTCTATTCGGAATCTTTTGTAAAGGAGAAAAAAATGAAAAAGCAAATATTAGCGATGACAAGTTATAAAAAGCAAAAATATTTTATAGAACCTAAGTTTCAAATATTGCCAGAAGAAGTGCAAAAAGAGTTAAAAATAATGTGTGTATTAACTGCTCAAAAACTTTGTTGTACTTTTTGTGTCGGGTTTGAAGAAAATGGAGATATCTATTTTGAAACAATAGAAGGAGAGATTGACTTTGATGAGATTGGAGCAGAGCTTGAAATCAAAAGAATTCAATCTGAAAAAAAGGAATTTTTAAAAGCATTGAAGTTATGGTATGTAGTATTTTTTACAGAAGAAGGAGAAAAAATAAAACAAGAATTACAAAAGGAGAAAAAATAAAAAATTATGAAAAAAATGTTGTAATTAGAGAATTTACTGCTATAATATTCTTGTGTCGTAAAAAAGGACATGGTAGAATGTGATTTCACTAGAGTCCTATGAAAAAAACGCACAAAAAATAATATCATCTTATATCTAAAGGAATGAGAATGAAAGGAGGACTCAAAAAATGAGTTCAAAAAAGAAAATGTCTACAAGAAAATTAACGATTACTGGTATGATGATTGCACTTACAATGATATTGTCATATACACCATTAGGAATTATCCCTTTACAGCCTGTTAGTGCTACGATTGTACATATTCCTACCATCATTATAGCATTGTTGGAAGGACCACTTGTGGGGGGAATTGTAGGGGCAGCATTTGGCATTGTTTCGATGATTAAGGCAATTACACAACCATCAGGAATATTAGACCCTTATTTTATGAATCCTATTGTATCTGTCTTACCAAGAATTTGTATTGGTGTAGTAACAGGATATGCTTATAAAGGTTTGATGTTTACCATAAAAAATAAAACAGTTTCTTCTGTGGTTGCATCTGCACTAGGCTCTTTGACAAATACATTAGGTGCGATGGGGTTAATTTATTTTATTTATGTAGAAGATTTGACAGAGAGATTAGGCACAGCATCAGGACCAGTTATCTGGGGAATTATTACAACATACGGTATTGTAGAAATGTTAGCAGCAGTTGTCATTTGTACATCAGTTGTATTGGCACTCAAAAAAGCAATCTATAAAAGCGAAATTGCATAAAAATATATTTTTAGGGTACGGGAATTGTTCCCGTACTCTTTTTTGATATTTAAGGAGAGAAAAAACATGATTTTAGTCATAGATGTAGGGAATACTAACATTGTTTTAGGGGTTTATGATGGGGAAAGATTAGCAGCGAATTGGAGGATTACCACATTAAATAATCGAACAGCAGATGAAACAGGGTCCTTAATTCGTTCTCTTTTTTCCTATTCTGATGTAGACATCAAAGAAATTGAAAGTGTTATTATTTCTTCTGTTGTACCCAATATTATGTATTCTTTGACAAATGGCATACGGAAACAACTGCATATAGAGCCTATGATAGTAAAGGCAGGAATGAAAACAGGGATTAACTTAAGAATGGAAAATCCGAGAGAAATGGGTTCTAATAGAATTGTAAATTTAGTAGCAGCCTATGAAATTTATGGTGGACCAGTTGTGGTAGTGGATTATAGCACTGCAACAATGTTTGATGTAGTAAACAAAAATGGGGAATTTGTAACAGCAATTACAGCACCTGGTGTACAAATATGTGCAGATGCTTTGTATCAAAAAGCAGCACAATTACCGAAGATTGAAATTAAAAAACCAAACAGCATTATAGCAAAAAATACAGTAAGCAGTATACAAGCAGGAATTGTAATAGGACATATTGGAGAGACCCTTTATATTTTAGAACAATTAAAAGAAAAATTAAAAGAACCTTATTTAAAGGTAGTAGCAACTGGGGGATTAGCAAGAGTAATTGATGAAAAAGAGGAAATATTTGATGTAATAGACCCTGTACTTTCTTTAAAGGGGTTACGAATATTGTACGAAAAAAACAAACATAGAAAATAGGAGGGCATACTTATGCTTTTGGTGGTAGATGTAGGGAACACAAATATTGTACTTGGTGTATATAAGGGAGACAAAATGATAAAGTGCTGGAGAATGGCAACAGGGAATAAAAAGACGGCAGATGAAACAGGTATTTTTATCCATTCTCTTTTTGATGCTTCTGATGTAAAAGCAAGTTGTATTGATGCAGCAATTATTTCTTCTGTCGTACCAGATATTATGTATTCTTTAACACATGGCATACGAAAATATTTTAATATAGAGCCTATGATAGTGGGTGCTGGTATGAAAACAGGAATTGTTATTAAAAGAGATAATCCGAAAGAGGTAGGCGCAGATAGAATTGTAAATTTAGTAGCAGTCAAAGAAATTTATGGTGGTCCAGCGGTTGTCATTGATTATGGTACAGCAGATACATTTGATGTTATCAATGAAAAAGGAGAATTTATTACAGGTTTGATTGCACCAGGGATTTCTATTTGTGCAGATGCCTTGTATCAAAGAGCGGCACAACTACCAAAAATTGAAATTAAAAAGCCAAAGTCCATTATTGTAAAAAATACAGTCGGCAGTATACAGGCAGGGATTGTATTGGGACATATTGGACAAACCATTCATATTATAAAAGAATTAAAGAGGGAACTTTGTTTACCAAATATGAAAGTGATTGCAACTGGAGGATTGGCAAAAGTGATTGACCCTGATAAAAAGATATTTGATGTTTTAGACCCTACACTAACATTAAAAGGCTTAAAAATACTGTATGAAAAAAATAAACTTTCCACACTTTCTTAAAAAAATATCAATAAAGTGAAAATTTTGGGTTTTGTCCCAACCCACCAACTTTAAAATTTAGGAAGGTAAGTATTATGAAAATTGGAGATGTAGAATTAAAAAATAATATTTTTTTAGCACCTATGGCTGGTGTAACAGATTTACCTTTTCGGATTCTTTGCAAAGAAATGGGCTGTGGTCTAGTTTATTCTGAGATGGTAAGTGCGAAAGGAATATTTTATAAAAATGAAAATACACAAAAATTATTAAAAGTAGAAGAACAAGAAAGACCTACAGCAATACAGCTTTTTGGTTCTCAACCAGAAATTATGGCGGATATGGCAAAAAAAATTGACTGTGATATATTAGATGTCAATATGGGATGTCCAGCCCCCAAAATTGTTAAAAATGGAGAGGGAAGTGCCTTAACAAAAAATCCGGAATTAGTAGGAAAAATTGTCAAAGCTTTAGTGTCTTCTCAAAAAAAGCCGGTTACAATTAAGATTAGAAAAGGATTTGACGAAGACCATATTAATGCTGTAGAAATTGCTAAAATAGCAGAACAAAATGGTGCAGCAGCGATTGCAGTACATGGCAGAACAAGAGAACAATATTATAGTGGAAAAGCAGATTGGAATATTATAAAAGCAGTAAAAGAAGTGGTTTCTATTCCTGTTATTGGTAACGGGGATGTTGTAACACCAGAAGATGCAAAAAATATGTTGGAAGATACAAAATGTGATGCGATTATGATAGGCAGAGCGGCACAAGGAAATCCATGGATATTTCAAAGGATTCTTCATTATTTAGAAACAGGAGAATTGTTACCAGAGCCAACAGCAGAACAAAAAGTAGAAAAGGCATTACGTCATGCTCGTATGTTGATAGCATATAAGGGGGAATATATTGGAGTAAGAGAAATGAGAAAGCATATTTCCTGGTATATGAAAGGGGTAAAAGGAGCAGCAGAACTTCGAACAAAAATTAATATGGCAAATAGCTATGATGAAATCGAAAAATTATTAAAAAGACATTAAAAATAGATTGTTAAGAATCTCCTTTCTTTGGTCGATATACTTATAAAGTGGGCAAAGAAATATATTACAAAAAGAAGAAAAAGGGAGGGGATATTATGTCAATTTCATCAATTCAAAAAAGTCAAAAAACAACAATATATCAGAAAAAAGATGATAGAACACAAAAAAAAGAAGATGAAACAAAAAAAGCAGAAAAAACAGAGGAAAAAAAGGATAGTTTTGTAGCACAGCAAAAAAAAGAAAAAAATTTTCCAACAATGGCAAAACAAGAACAACCGAAAAAATCCAATGTGGATTATCAATCCACGGAAGATTTAATCAAACTAATGCAGGCAAAAAGCATTTCAGAAGTACGTAGTATTATTGGAAAAATAAAAGGAAAGATAGCACAAACAAAAGCAAGTGGTGGCGATGAAGAACAAATTAGAAAAGTAGTTGCTAAAATGAAAAAAGTAATAAAAAAGGCACAAAGTAAAGAAAAAGCTTTGATAACAGAAAGTAAAATGGAATTACAAATGAAAATGAAGCAAAAAACAGATGAAAAAAAAGCAGAGGAAATTGGGCAAGAACTGCAAGGAAAAAGAAAAAAACGTATGTCAAAAGAAATTAATGATGTTTTAAATTCTTCTAATGATTTTAGTTCTTCAGATTCTTTTATGGAATCGTCTTTTATGAGTACAGGTATGCCAGAGATAGGCAGCATTGATATTAGCATATAGTGAATAAAAAAGAAATAGTTCTATGATAGAACTATTTCTTTTTTTTATTTGTTATTTGCTTTAGGGGAATAATTACGATATAATGAAAAACAAGAAAAAATGAAAGGATGTGAAAAAAATGATACAAAAGTGGGTTTATGTCATATGTTTTCTACTGATATGTCTTACAGGCTGTAAAGATAATTCTGAGCAAGAAATAGAAACTTTTTCTATTTCAGAAAGAACTGTAGAAGATTATGAGCAAAAAATAGATAAGTTATTGTATGATAATTATTGGAGATATGATAGTACCTCTATTACTTTTTTTAAAGGTGTGGTGCCAGAAAATACGGAACAAAATCAAGCTATGTTTACCTCATCTTCTACAATAGGGCTCAATATGACTACGAATGCAGCAAAAGAAGCGATTGTAGCAACAGTTCCACTGCTTTATTATAATGGGGAAATTGCAGGTCTCTTATATTGTTATTTTGTGCGGGATAGATTAATAGGGGCTTATTATGTAGGTGGATATAACAATGGCATATATGCATTAACAGATAGAAATGTATTTTTAGCAGACGGAAATTTTGCAAAATATGAAACAGATACACCTTTTGTAACTTTTCAGGGAAAAAGAACAACTTTTCCTTCAGAAGGCTTTTGTGATATTGGACAAGATGCACAAGGAAATCTTTTAGCAGCTAATATCAGTGAAGATGGAAAACTTTCTTTGTATCGTTATCGGAGTAGTTTTGGAAGATATCGTAATATTTATTTACAGAGAGGTCTTGTTGTAGATAGTGCAGCTTTTTTAGAAGAAGGAATGGCAGTTATTTTAAGTCGTGCCATTACAGAAGGAACAGAAGAAGGAGAAAATACTTATACTTCTTCTGAAAAATTAGTATTTTTAAACCGTAATTTTTCAACGACAGGAGAAAGTATTGATTTGTCAAATGGAAATTATACTTGTGTCGGATTTGATGGAGCAGAACTTTTTTTAATGAATCATAAAACATTAGAGTGTTATACAAAAGGAGAAGAAGGTTGGACAATTACCAATCAATATTATTTGGACCATGGTGCAAGTTATATGCATATTACGGATATAGACGGAGATGGCACACTAGAGTATTTTATTACAGATGGTTTTGATTTATATTTATATCAAAAGAGAGAGACTGGTTTTATTAAAATATGGAGTACCCATTTGGGGATTAAAAGTATAGAAAGCAGTATTTATAGTGGGGATTTGAATAGGGATGGTGTGAAAGAAATCTATGTTTGTGATACAACAGGAACAGCCATGAGGTATATTTTGACAGAAAATGGACTTAGCATAAAAAATGATGATATTGTATATGGACAAATTATTTATGCTATGGATTTAAACAGCGATGGTATAGATGAATATGTTGGTATGAATAATATAGAGGATACAAATACGATGGTATATTTTGAGGAGTAAAGAGGAGATATGACAGAACAGCAATATTATATGATGGAGGCATTAACAGAAGCAAAAAAAGCATTTGAGTTAGGAGAAGTTCCCATTGGTGCGGTAATGGTGAGAAAAGGAGAAATCATTGCACGAGCTCATAATTTGCGCAATAGCAAAAAAAATCCATTGTATCATGCAGAAATAGAGGTAATTCATAAAAGTGCGCAGATAGTGGGAGATTGGCGTCTGGAAGACTGTACGCTTTATGTTACAGTAGAACCTTGTCCTATGTGTGCGGGTGCTATTGTGCAGGCAAGAATCCCCAAAGTAGTATTTGGCACAAGAAACAGTAAAGCAGGTTGTGCAGGCTCCATTTTAAATTTGTTACAAGAACCACGTTTTAATCATCAGGTAGAAATAGAGGAAAATATATTACAAGAGCAATGTGCGGAATTACTAAGAGAATTTTTTAAAAATTTTAGAAAAAAGAAAGAAAATGAAAAAACTTTTGATTAAATTAACAAAAGAAAAATAGATACTTTCCCTTACTGGAAATATTCTTAAATCATAAAAGGCTTTGGTTGTCTTGCCAAAGCCTTCTATGATTAAGAGGAGATATTTTAGTCCCAATTCATACGACCGTAACGTTTTGTAACAGCCAGTATTTCTTGTTTTAAATCATCAGTTAGTTCTTTTCCAGTCAAACGCCATTTCCAATTCTTGCCGACGGTAGAGGGCTGATTCATACGGCAAGAATTATCATATCCTAAATAATCTTGCATTGGAACAATACAAGTTTTTGCATTACTTCTCATGGCAAGGGAAATAAAAGATTGATACAACAATTCTTTAGGGGTATAATGGTCGCATAAATAATTTCTTGCTAGTTCTCTTTCTTCTTCTGTAATGGAATCGAACCAACCGACAATTGTTTCATTATCATGTGTACCAGTATAAGCTACACTATTTTCAATATAGTTGTGTGGTAAATAGTCATTTGCAGAACCAGTATCCCTAGAATCAAAAGCAAATTCTAATACTTTCATACCCGGAAATCCACTTTCCTGTACAAGACGACGCACACTATCTGTGACATATCCTAAATCTTCTGCAATAACTTCGTGCCAACCTAGACGATTTTCAACACAACGGAATAATTCCATATTAGGTCCTTTTTCCCAATGTCCTTCTCTTGCTGTTGTTGCACCATAAGGAATGGAGAAATACTCATCAAATCCTCTAAAATGGTCAATTCTTACCACATCATACATTTTAAAGCAATATGCTAAACGAGAAACCCACCAATCATAACCTGTTCCTCTATGATAATCCCAACGATAAAGCGGATTTCCCCAAAGTTGACCTTCTGGAGCAAATCCATCAGGAGGACAACCTGCTACAGCATAAGGAATGTTTTGCCCGTCAAGCTGGAAAAGTTCAGGATGTGCCCAAGTGTCAGCACTATCCATTGCAACATAAATAGGAATATCACCAATAATGTAGATTCCTTTTTCATTTGCATAGGATTTTAAAGCATACCATTGTTCAAAAAACTTAAATTGCATATATTGATGAAATTCAATGTCAAAATACAGCTCTCTCCTGTAATAGTCCATAGAATAACCCCAACGTAAACGAATATCTTCTGCCCATTGCGTCCAGATAATACCACCAAATCTATCTTTTACAGCCATAAACAACGCATAATCAGAAAGCCACCAACTATTTTCATTAACAAAACGTTGATAATTTTCATTTTCACTAATATTACTACGCTCATAGGCTTTGTGTAGGAGTGGATAGCGCTGTTTGTAAATTTTTTCATAATCAATGCTGCTCGCATCATCACCAAAGTCTACTTCATCACATTCTTCCTGTGTCAAAACACCTTCTTCAATCAAGGCTTCTAAACTGATAAAATAAGGATTTCCTGCAAATGTGGAAAAAGACTGATAAGGGGAATCCCCATAACTTGTTGGTACAAGCGGAAGTATTTGCCAGTATGTTTGGCCTGCTTCTTTTAACCAGTCTACAAAATCATAGGCACTTTTAGAAAAGCAACCAATACCATATTTTGAAGGAAGACTTGTCATAGGAAGCAAGATACCTGCTGCTCTTTTCATAAATTTTTTCCTCCTTTCATGAGGTAAAAAAACCTTGAATGTTTACTTTTAAACTCTTGTTTCTTTTAAGAAAGAAACTGAGTTTGAGCAAAGCGCAAGGTCTTTTTCTTAAACCTCAATACAAACACCGAAATGGTCTGATACCTTCGGTTCTTTTGCACCATGAAACATTACTTTAGAATATGTTACGGGTACAACATGATTACACCAAATATGGTCCATTCGCATACCGTTTCCTTCTTCCGCACCGTGCTTTGCATCTTTCCAGCCATCAATGCTGCCTTCTACCGTAATACCATTATCCTTTTGTTCGGCAATAGAATAGGTATCTTTCCAGCCACTATTTTGAATGGTATCATAACCTTGCCCACGAAATTCCGCAGGACTGTTAAAATCACCCATCAGCCATATGGTAGAATCTTTCTTTTTTAAGGTAGTGTCAAGACGTTCCCATTGCGCTAAAAATGGTTCTTCTTCATCTTTCCACCAACCCATATGCACAGTATAAAACCAATCTTTACAATTGTTTGTTTTTACTCCCAATACTTTGCGTGTTTTCCAATATTGATAATCTTGACAACCGCTGATAAAAAAGCTATCTACTGCTGTGATGTTACCATTTAGGCATAACAACGCCATACCTTCGTCATATATTCCATATCCTATTTTACCAGAAACCCATGTCCAAGAGCAAGTAATTCCTGCTTGATGAAGTCGAAAAGCAACTTGTGCTGCATGATTATCCTGACGAACAGGCACCTTGCTATCTGGACAGGGCACAAAACCTTTTAAAAGAGTTTCATCTGCAACAATGGCATCAATAGACTGATTCACTTCTTGTAAAGCGATAATGTCTGGTTTCTCTTGACAGATTACTTTTACAAATTGCTCCAATTTTTGAGGGTAATTTTCTTCTTGCAGACTATGTGTATTTAATGTCAAAAGTTTCATAAGCCATTCGTCCTTTCCTATATAAGGTTGCAAAAGATTCTTTTTTTATTACAATATATCATTAATATCAGATTTTAAAACGTCTGCTTTTGGACCATAAATTGCTTGGATACCAGTATCTTTTTTTACAAGACCTTTGGCACCTTCTGCTTTCCATGCAGGAGTATCTGCTACTTTTGAAGGGTCTTTGACAGTAACTCTTAAACGAGTCATACAAGCATCTACTAATACAATGTTTTCACGACCACCTAAAAGGGTAATAATACGTTCTGGCTGGCTGTTTCCGCCACCTTTGTTTTCTCCACCAGAAGAAGCTTCTTCTTCTCCACTTTCATTTTCATAGTTTCCAAGTCTGCCTGGTGTTGCAAATTGGAATTTTCCAATCATAAAATAAGCAACAACATAGCCGATAATTAAAAAGGCAACACAGCAAATGATAAAGTTAATAATATCACCGCTTAAACCAGCTTTTAATGACATTGGAACACGTGTTAAAAATTCTAAGTTACCAAAAGAGTGAACACGTAAATCAAAAATACCAGCCATTGCAAATGCACAACCTTGCAAAATTGCATAAACAACATAAAGTGGTAATGCACAGAACATAAACATAAATTCCAAAGGTTCTGTTACACCTGTCAAAAATACGGCTAATACTGTAGAGAAAAACATAGAACGATAATCATGTTTTTTGTCGTTGTCTACTCTGCGGTACATCGCAAGTGCAATTCCCATCAATAAACCGGTTGCGCCAATCATTTGACCAACTTTAAAACGAGCAGGTGTTACTGTTTCCATAAGGTTTGTATAAGAAGCCATGTCTCCAGCATCTTTAAAGTTGATTAAGTCTGTTACCCATGCTAACCAAAGTGGGTCTTGCCCAAATACTTCGGAACCAGCATTGATACCTGTTTGTAAAACATAGGTACCACCAAAAGCGGTATAGTTCATAGGAATGGTTAACATATGATGCAATCCAAATGGTAATAATAAACGTTCTAATGTTCCATAGATAAATGGTGCAAATATTGGTGATGTGGAAGAAGAATTTGCAATCCAAATACCAAAGGCATTAATACCAGATTGTACAATCGGCCAGATAATAACCATAATAACGGAAATTACAGTGGAATAAGCGATAACTGCCAATGGTACAAAACGTTTGCCATTAAAAAATGCTAAAGCATCTGGCAATTTTCTAAAATTATAAAATTTATTGTAAACAACACCACCAACAAAACCAGCAATAATACCTACAAATACACCCATATTCAGTGCTGGTGCACCAAGTACAGAAGTAAAGTAGTTTTCTACTAGCATTTCTTGACCAAGAATAGAATGTACTACTGCGCTTGCATCTGACAACATCGCTTCTGTGACACCAAAAGCTGCACCAGTAATACGATTAATCAAGATAAAGGAAATGACTGCTGCAAAAGCGCCACCTGCTCTTTCTTTTGCCCAAGAGCCACCGATTGCTGCAGCAAACAAAATATGTAAGTTATTAATAATTGCCCATCCAATATTTTCCATTGTGCTACCAATCAAGTAAATTGCACCAGCATCGCCACCTACCATTTGCACTAGTTTTCCTAAACTAAGCATAAGACCAGCAGCAGGCATAACAGCAATTACTGTCATAAGCACTTTACCAAGTTTTTGTAAAAAGTCGAAATCAATCAGTGCTTTTTTCTTTTTTGGAGCGATTTCTGGTGTGGGAGTTGGTGCAGGTTCTGGAGTTGGTGCAGGGTTTGATATTGGAGAAGAAGCTGCTGCAGGGGTACCATTTTCTGTTACAAAAAGAACAGCATCTTTTCCAGCTTCTACTCTACCAGAGGCAGTTTCCATTTTTTTATCCTCTAATCCAGCACAAATTAATACAGGTGTAATAGTAGGAAGGTTTTTGCTTTTAATAAAATCAATGTCAACTTCTGCAATTAAGTCTCCAACTTTTACACTGTCTCCTTCCTTTTTGTGCACTGTAAATCCTTCTCCATTTAATCCTACTGTTTCCAATCCAAAATGAATCAGCATTTCTAAGCCGTTTTCAGACTGGAACCCAAAAGCGTGTTTTGTTGCTGCAACAGATACTAATGTTCCATTGATAGGGCTATAAATTTTGCCATTGTCTGGAAGTATAGCGATACCATCACCGACTATTTTTTCTGCAAAAACGGGGTCAGGTACTTTTTCCAGTGCAACGATTTCTCCAGTTAAAGGAGCAACGATTGTAATTTTTTGTCCTCTTGTATCTGTCATAATAATCCTCCCTTTCTCTTTAGAATAATGATATTGATAAATGCATGATAAATATATATGCAATATCAATGCAACATATACTTTTATTGCATTAATATTGCGCAATTATTTACGCAACATTAATATATCGCATTTACAAAAAAAATGCAATGAAAATTTAAGAAAGAAAGGCATTTTCTACACAATGTATAATTTTTTTTTAACACTTTTATGCAATATAACAATACTTTTGCGTTTGTTTGACATACATTGACTTTTATAAAACTTTTTTCTATAATAAAAATAGAAATCATACTAGTTTACCCTATATTTTTATAAGAAAGGAAGTGATATTTGTGGCTGTTACGATTAAAGATGTTGCTGCATTAGCTGGAGTATCGCCTTCTACTGTATCCAGAACATGTAAAAATCATCCTTCTATTAGCAGGGAAACCAAAGAAAAAGTACGTTATGCCATGGCTCAGCTAGGTTATGAGCCAAATATACAGACGAATATTCATGTAGAACAAGCAATGCAAATGATTAGTATTATACTTCCTCCTTCTTCAAGAGATGTTTATGAAAATTCGTTTTATTTAGAATTGATTAGGGGGATTAGCCAATTTTGCAATGCACGAGGATATATTAGTACGATTATTACAGGACAAGATGATGAGGAAATCTTAAAAGTAATACAAACTTTAGGAAAAGAAGAACGAATGGGTGGATTTATTATATTGTATTCTAAACAAGATGATGCTATTATAGATTATTTATATAATGAAGGATTATTATATGTTTTGATTGGAAAAGCAAAACAATTTGTCAATCAAACAATTTATATTGATAACGATAATTTTTTAGCAGGACAGGAAGCAACAGACTATTTATATCATTTAGGTCATAGAAAAATTGCCTATATTGGCACAGAAAGCAATTTATATTTTTCAGCAGAAAGAAAAACAGGATATCAAGCTGCATTGGCGCAACATGGACTCCCTTTTTATGAAAATTATTGTATTGAAATAGATAAGCGTTCTATGAATAATAATGCTTCTTTTTATGCCTTACTGGAGCAGAATCCAAGACCAACAGCCGTTGTTGCAAGTGATGATATCTTAGCGGTGGCATTGGAACAAGCCTGTGCACAAAAAGGAATTTCTATTCCTGAAAATTTATCCATTGTTTCTTTTAATAATTCTTTGTTTGCTCGCATTACCTCTCCTCAACTGACTTCTATAGATGTCAACTCTCATCAGTTAGGAATTGAAGCAGCATCACAGTTGATTAATCACATTGAAAATCCTAATTTAGTAGCAACCAAAATTATTGTGCCCCATTCTTTAATTGTGCGTGAAAGCTGTCGACAATATAAAGAATAAAAAAAAGAGATGGCTAGAAGCAGCTATCTCTTTTTATTTGTGACGTTTGATGTCACTATATGATATATGGTAATAATAATTATTATTTTATAATATTTATTCGTAAAAATAGTTATATTCTCTATTGCATATCATAATTTAATATGATACATTTAATGATAATGTATTAAAAATAGAGAAAAAAACAAATTTTCAATTATGTCCACTTGAGAAAGTCATTATTAATATTTTGCTTGTGGGGGAGAATGGTAGACTATGAAAGAATTAAGGACATTAAAGGGAAAAAGAAAATTATATATACAATTATTAATTGCCTTTTTAATATTTTTTGTAGCAGCAACGGGATTTTTTTTACATTTTCGAAAAGAATTAAGACAAGGAGAGTTGGAACGCTCTTATGTTGAGCTAGAAATGTTTTCAGAATGGAGTAAAAAAGTAGTTAGAGGAGTGTTAGAAAATTCCTTGAAAGATATTAGAGCGGTGGCAGAAAAAATGGCACTGGAAGAAATGAACATTCAAGAAGTAGAAAGACAACTAAAAAAAGGAGCAAAAATGATTTCATTTTGCTATATCGGAATTACAGATACAAAAGGACTTGCACAGACAACAGCAGGAATCCAAGCAGATGTGAAAGAAGAAGTATTTTTTAAAAAAGCAATTACAGGAATCAGTAATACATCAAATTTATTAGAACATCCTTTGCATTCTCAAGGAGAGTTTGTTAATGCAGTACCTATTTATCAAAATGGTGTTGTGACAGGGGTGCTTTATGGTGTCATTGATGTTAGTGATTTTTCTGAGTTAATGAAAAATATTAGTCAAAATAAACAATATTATTTTAGCATTGTGGAGCAGGATGGAGATTTTGTATTAAATCCTAGAAAAGAAGGAACCCTTGTTTCAGGAGAAAATTTTTGGATAGATATGCTGGAAACAGACCTTTTAGAACATGATATTGATAATATTAAAATGAATATGGGGCAAAATGAAAATAGAATTATGGACTATTTGTTAAGTGGTGAGCAAAGATATTTACATTACATGCCTTACGGAAAAAATAAATGGTATATTGTTTCTGTGATGAATCCAGAAGTAATGAATCAAAAATTACATCAAATTAATGTAATGGTTTGGAAGCTTATGGCGGAAGTTTTGGCTATCTTTGCAATTGCGTTTATGTGGGTATTTTATTTATACAAAAAAAGTAGAGATGAAATGTTGAAAATGAATAAAATACTAGAACAAAATGAAACAAGTTTTGCCATTGCAGTGTCACAGGGAATACAGGTTGTATTTGACTATGATATTGAAACAAAACAATTAACCTTTCGTTATAAAGGAAATGAAAAATATGGTTTTCCAAGACATCTGGAAAATGTTCCAGAATGTTTCATACAAAATGGGTGGGTTGTTCCTGATTTTGTAGAGGATGTCAGAAAAGTATTTGAAAAAATAGAAGAAGGACAACAAACAGCAAGTTGTATTGTTAAAATAAAAAGACCCGATGAAAAGTTAGTATGGAGTAAGGTAATTATTACAAATATCTTTGATAAAAATAAAAGCAAAATTATACAAACAGTGGGGATTTTGGAAGATGCAACTTTATTAAAAGAAAATGAACTGCAAATGGCAGGAGAAATGGAATTACGTAAAGTTATTACCTCCAATGCCATAATGTCCTATGAAATTAATATCACAAGAGATTATATTATAGAACAAAATTTTGATGAAATGCAAGAAAATGATATTATACAGGAAAGACAATCTTATACAAAATATTTATACGAAATCATACAGTCTACGATTTATGAAGAAGATAGATTATCCACTTTGACAAATCTTTCCAGAGAAAATTTATTTTATGTATTTTTTAGAGGAAAAAGAGATTTGCATTTAGAATATCGAAAAAGAGTAAAAGGACAGGGTTATATTTGGGTAGAATGTATCATTCACTTTTTACAAGAACCAGAATCTGGTGATGTAAAAGGTTTAATGGTAGTAAAAGATATTAATGATAAAAAAGGAAAAGAATTAGAATTAAAAAAGAAAGCAGATATGGACTTTTTAACAGAGGTTTATAACCGTGCTACTACAGAAAAGTTGGTTACAGAAATCGTTTCTCAAAATATGGAAGGAAATGATGTTCATGCCTTTTTAATTTGTGATTTGGATAATTTTAAAACTATTAATGATACTTTAGGACATCAAGTAGGGGATAAGGTATTAATAGATTCTGCTGAAATATTGAAAAAGCATTTTCGTAAAACAGATATTGTGGGTAGACTAGGTGGGGATGAATTTATTGTATTAATGCAAAATGTTAATTCTTTTTCTGCTATTAAAAATACAGTGGGAAGATTGGTAACGGAATTTGATAGAACCTATGGAGAAGGAGAAAAAGCTGTTAGAACAACAATTTCTATTGGTATTTCACTTTCACCAATACAGGGCAGCAATTTTGTAACATTATATCAAAAAGCCGACCAAGCGTTATATAGAGTGAAAGAAAATGGTAGAAATGGGTTTAATATCTTTGAAGAAGAAAAATTATAAAGAGATGAAATTTTATATAATGAAGAAAAGAGCTTGAGACTTTGCCTCAAGCTCTGGTTCCTTTACACAAGGAACCAGAAAAAGCTTTTTTATAAGAATGAAAAGGGGACAAAAATGAGACGAAAATGTAAGTTTTTTATTTCTGATATTTACTCTGGTTGGTTTGACATATTTTTTGAAATAAAAGAAACGAAAATTGATATTTCTGCTTCTAACATATGGGGGAAGGATGCTCCAAAAGAATGGTTACAGTTGCTGATAGATTGGATGCTAGAAAAAACAGAGGCTGCTTATGTACTTTTTGATGGGGAACCAGGTATTTCTATTGTGTCATTAGAAAAAGAGACACTTACCATTGCTTACGCAAAATGTGATTTTCTAAAAGAAAAGAAAACAAAAATTTCTTCTTATGGGAACATGACATTTGATGAAATTTCTCAATTGATTACGATGGAGGAAATATCATTACAGGAAAAAGTAGATGTTAAAGTGTTGATACAATCGGTATATAAGGCTTTTTTGAAATATACAAAAACACATTTGTTATATGATAAATATGAAGAGAATTGGGGTATATTTCCACAAAAAGAATGGGAGTTGTTTGAACAATGCATCAAACAAAAAGAATGGAATTGAGTGTTTCATAAATTTATTGATATTTATATTGACAAATGTATAGTGCTTTGGTAAAATTTAAGAAAGTAAATAGTGCTTATCAAGAGTGGTTGAGGGAAAGGGCCCTATGAAACCCAGCAACCGGCAATTTTGTTGTATCGGTGCTAATTCCCCCGCAGTATTGCGGAAGATGAGAGAAAAAGAAAGCCCTTTTGGCTTTTTTTTATTGCAATCTCTTTCTTATATTTACTTTATACAATAACTTACTTAAGTGGTTTTAAGAAAGGAGCAAGACAATGAGCAGAAGATTATTTACCTCAGAATCTGTAACAGAAGGACATCCAGATAAAATTTGTGACCAAGTTTCAGATGGTGTTTTAGATGCAATATTAGCAAAAGACCCACAGGCAAGGGTTGCTTGTGAAACAGCAACAACAACAGGGATTGTATTTGTTATGGGAGAAATTACAACAAGTGCTTATGTAGATATTGAAGCGGTAGTAAGAGATACTTTACGCGAAATTGGATATAATAGAGCAAAATTTGGTTTTGATAGTGAAACTTGTTCTGTTATTACTTCTATTCATGGACAGTCTCCCGATATTGCGCTTGGTGTAGATAAAGCATATGAGGCGAAAAAAGGAGAAGATGACAGTCGCTTTGATACTGGTGCAGGCGACCAAGGTATGATGTTTGGTTTTGCCTGTGATGAAACAGAAGAATTAATGCCTATGCCAATTTCACTTGCACATAAGCTGACAAGAGCTTTAACAGAAGCAAGAAAAAGCAAAACATTGACCTATTTACGTCCAGATGGAAAATCTCAGGTAACAGTAGAATATGAAGATGATAAACCGGTTAGAGTAGATACAGTGGTTATTTCTACACAGCATAGCCCAGAGGTAGATCAAGAAACCATTTATCATGATGTATTAGAACATATTATTAAAAAAGTGATTCCAGCAGAGTTGCTTGATGAAAAAACAAAATATTATATTAATCCAACAGGACGCTTTGTGATTGGTGGTCCACAAGGAGATAGTGGCTTAACAGGAAGAAAAATTATTGTAGATACATATGGTGGTTATGCAGCACATGGTGGTGGTGCTTTTTCTGGAAAAGACCCTACAAAAGTAGACCGTTCTGCTTGCTATGCTGCTAGATATGTTGCAAAAAATGTTGTGGCTAGTGGCATTGCAAAAAAATGTGAAGTACAATTAGCCTATGCCATTGGTGTAGCGAAACCGGTTTCTATTTTAGTCAATACTTATGGTACAGCAAAAATTTCTGATGAAGAAATTACAAAAATAATTCAGGATAATTTTGATTTAAGACCAGCGGCAATTATAGAAACATTTGATTTGCGTCGTCCAATTTATAAACAAACAGCAGCATATGGTCATTTTGGTAGAACAGATGTTGATTTACCATGGGAAAAAACAGATAAAACAGAAGTTTTTAAAGATGCAGTAAAATAAATGATAAAATGCCCTTGATTTTTGAAATCAGGGGTGTTTTTTTTGATAAAAGATGATACAATAGAACATATGTATTGCATTTACGATGATAAAAAATTTTAGAAAAGGAGGTGAAGCGATGGAGCAGGAAACATTACATGGTACAATACAAGATATTATTTTCCAAAGTATAGAAACAGGATTTGCTGTTTTTACCATTTCAGGAGAAGAAACAGAAATTACTTGCGTTGGAATTGTTCCACATATTCATGAAGGAGAAGATGTAGAAATTATTGGACGTTGGACTGTCCATGCAACCTATGGCAAACAATTTCAAATACAATCTTATCAAAAAACTATTCCTACAACAGAAGAAGGCATTGAAAAATATTTAGCTTCTGGTGTTATCAAGGGGATTGGAACAAAAACAGCAAAAAGAATTGTGGAAAGGTTTGGGGAGCAAAGTTTTCAGATAATAGAAGAACAACCAGAAAGATTAGTGGAAATTAGAGGAATCACCTTTGAAAAAGCACAACAAATCAATGCTTTATTTCAGGAGCAACATGAACTGAGAAAAGCAATGATTTTTTTACAAGATTTTGGCGTAACTCCAACATTTGCCATGAAAATATATAAAAAATATAAGGATAGAACCTTTGAAGTAGTTAAAGGTAATCCTTATCGAATTGCAGATGATATTTTTGGAATCGGTTTTAAAATGGCGGATAAAATGGCGTCCTCTATGGGAATCCCTTTTGACAGTCCTTATCGGATTTGTGCAGGCATTAAGTTTCTATTAAATCATGCTTTAGGAAATGGTCATGTTTTTTTACCACTTATGATATTAAAACAGCAGACAGAAGAATTACTTCAACTTTTTCAAATTGATATAGAGCAATATCTCAAGGAAATGCAAATCAATAATCAAGTTTGGTTGGAACAAAGGGGAGAAAACCAATATGTTTATTTGACGCCTTTTTATTATGCAGAAATTGCAGTAGCAAAAAAATTATTAGAATTGTCGCAGGAATATGAAGAAGAAAATAGTGCGAATATAAAAAATAGTATTAAAAGAGTGGAAAAAGAAACAGGGGTTACATTAGCAGAGCAACAAAAACAGGCTGTAATAGATGCTATGACGCATGGGGTTCTCATTATTACAGGAGGACCTGGTACTGGTAAGACAACAACCATTAATACAATGATACAAATTTTACAGGAAGAAGAAAATGAAATTATTTTAGCAGCACCAACAGGAAGGGCAGCAAAAAGAATGACAGAGGCAACTGGTATGGAAGCACAGACCATACATAGGTTGTTAGGCATTAATTTTGTGAATGAAGATAAAAGACGACAAACATTTGATAAAAATGAGGAGAATCCAATTGATGCGGATGTCATTATTATTGATGAATCTTCTATGATAGATATTGCACTGATGCATAGCCTTTTAAGAGCAATCAGTATTGGAACAAGATTGATATTGGTAGGTGATGTGGACCAGCTTCCTTCTGTAGGAGCGGGAAATGTGCTAAAAGATTTGATTACTTGTGAAAGATTGCCAGTTGTACGGTTAAACCAAATTTTTAGACAAGCACAGGAAAGTGCAATTATTATGAATGCACATAGAATTAATCAAGGGCAACAGCTTGTATTAAATGAAAAGGAAAAAGATTTCTTTTTTGTTAGAAGGGCTTATAGTGAGGATATTGTAAAAGCAATTGTGGAATTGACCATAAAACGATTACCAAACTTTTTGCATTGCCACAGTGTAAAAGATATACAAGTATTAACACCGATTCGTAAAAGCCCTATTGGAGTTTATCACTTAAATGAAGTACTGCAAGAGGCATTGAATCCCGCTGATAAAAAGAAAAAGGAAAAAACATTTCGTAATATGATATTTCGAGAAGGCGACAAGGTAATGCAGATTAAAAATAATTATAATATTGTTTGGAAAATCTATACTACAAAGGGAAGGATAAAAGAAGAAGGTGTCGGCATTTTTAATGGAGATGAAGGAACGATAACAGAGATTAATGAGACAAATGAAACATTAGAAGTTAAATTTGATGATGATAAATGTGTAGAATATGATTTTTCTCAATTAGAAGAATTGGAACTTGCTTATGCGATTACCATACACAAATCACAAGGAAGTGAATATCCTGTTGTCATTATCCCTATACACAATGGACCACCTATGCTTATGACAAGAAATTTGCTTTATACAGCAGTAACAAGAGCAAAACAACTTGTTGTATTGGTAGGGTTAGAGCAAAAAATTTATGATATGGTGGCAAATAATAGGGAAATTAATCGTTATTCTAGCTTAGCCTATCGGTTAAAGAATTTATATGATTTTATGAATGGGATTTTGTAGGAGGAGGATAAAATGCATTTTTTAGATATGTTGTTGCAATGGTTTTATCCTCCTCGTTGTATTTTATGTGGTAAATTGATAAAAATAGGTGAACAAAGTAGGATGTGCGCTGCTTGTGAAAATACAATTTCTTGGAAAGAAGGTACTGTTTGTCAAAAGTGTGGTTGTAATCTATATACCAATGCAACTTATTGTGAGAGGTGCCAAAAAGCAAATTTTGTATTTGAAAAGGGAGTTGCTGTATTTTCTTATAGTGATGTAAGAGATAGTATTGCACATTTTAAGTTTTATTATTGGAAAAGAGATGCGATACCTTTAGGAAAAATAATGGGGGATTATTTATTAACTTATTATCCAGAACTGGCAAAGCAAACAGAGCTATTGATTCCTGTTCCTATGCACCAAAAAAAGCAGAAGTTAAGGGGATTTAATCAATCAGAATTGTTGACAAAAGTAATTGCACAAAGGATAAAAAAGCCATATACAAATACCTTAAAAAGAATTAAAGAAACGATTCCACAAAGTCAGTTAAATCCAGAAGAAAGAAAACAAAATCTACAAGGTGCTTTTGCTGTCGAAAATGCAGAAGAAATCAAAGGAAAAACAATATTGTTAATAGACGATATTTTTACAACTGGTACAACCATTAATGAATGTGCAAAGGTGCTTTATAAAGATGGTGCAAGTAAAGTATTATTTTATGGTTTGTCCGTTGTAGAAAGTGAATCATAAATAAAGAAAAAATTGGTAAAATTTGTTATGTAAATTTAAGAGGTGTGTCAAAAACACTTCTTTTTTTTTTGTTCTTGTCATGGTAGAATGAATGTACATTATAAAATAGAAAGGGTGCTTGTATGAGCAAAGCGGATAACATATTTATAGAAAACTGTAAAAATATATTACAAAATGGCTATTCTTGTGAACAGGAAAAAGTAAGAGCACATTGGGAAGATGGAACACCTGCTTATACCATAAAAAGTTTTGGTGTTGTCAATCGTTATAATTTGTCAGAAGAATTTCCTTTAATGACACTACGCTATACAAATTGGAAAGCAGCCATTGATGAAATTCTTTGGATATGGCAAAAAAAATCAAATAATGTCAAAGATTTAAATAGCCATATTTGGGATGCATGGGCAGATAAAAATGGTTCTATTGGAAAAGCTTATGGTTATCAAATGGGAATAAAACATCAATATGCGGAGGGAGAATTTGACCAAGTAGATAGAGTGCTTTATGATTTAAAATATAACCCTTATAGCAGAAGGATTATGACAAACATTTATAATTTTGATGATTTACATAGTATGAATTTATATCCTTGTGCTTATAGTATGACATTTAATGTCACAGGGAAAAAACTAAATGCAATTTTAAACCAACGTTCTCAAGATACTTTAACAGCAAACAACTGGAATGTAGTACAATATTCTGCTTTGTTAATGATGTTTGCACAGGTCAGTGGATTGGAGGCAGGAGAATTAATTCATGTCATTTCGGACATGCACATTTATGATAGGCATGTTCCTATGGTAACAGAACTTTTGCAGAGGGAGCCAAAACAAGCGCCAAAAGTAACATTAAACCCAGAAATTAAAAACTTTTATGATTTTAAAGTGGAAGACTTTGAAGTGGAAAATTATGAATATGGACAATCAATTGGCAAAATACCAGTAGCAATATAATGGAGGAGAAAAAATGGATTTAATTGTATCGGTAGATGAGAATTGGGGAATTGGAAATGATGGAAAACTTTTAGTTAAAATTTCAGCAGATTTAAAACGTTTTCGTAAAATGACAACAGGCAATATAATTGTTATGGGAAGAAAGACTTTAGAATCTTTTCCGGAGGGAAAACCTTTACCAGACAGAGTAAATATTGTTATGACGCATGACTATCATTATACTTGTGAAGGTGTGGTAGTATGTCATAATATGCAGGAAGTATTAAAACAAATATCAAAAAATATCAAAAAATATGTTTTTGTTGTAGGTGGGAGCAGTATTTATGAACAGTTTTTACCTTACTGTGAAAGAGCTTATGTAACAAAAGTATATCAAACCTTTGTAGCTGATACTTATATTAAAAATTTGGACAAGGATTATCATTGGAAGTTGATAGAGCAACAGCCAATGCAGGAAGAAAATGGAATACAATATGCTTTTTTAACCTACGAAAATCAACAATATCAACAAAATGCAGTAAAGAAAAAAATTGTATAACTAAAAGGGGAAGAAAAAAGGGGTGAATAAAAGGAGGGTTTTTATGCTATGAAAAAGTTTTTAAGCACAATAGTATTATGCCTTACATTATCCACAAATCTTGTAGCAGTATGGGCGGAAGACAACATTACAGTAAATTATGAGGGAAATGAAATAGCATTTGATGCTATGCCATTTTTGGAAGAAGGTGTAACAATGGTACCTATGAGAGCCATTGCCGAAAAAATAGGGGCAGAAGTGCTTTGGTCACCTTCTTCTAAAATTGCTATTGTAAAAAGAGAAAATGATATTTTAGAAATCCCAGCAGGCAGCACTGTTGCAAAAAAAAATGAGGATGAAATACTATTAGATATGCCAGCGAAGGTTGTTAATGGGCGTGTTTTTGTACCATTACGATTTGTGGGAGAACAATTGGGTTTAAATGTGGTTTGGGATAAGGAAACAAAAACGATTGCTTTGACAGAAAAAGCAAAGGTATCTGAAACATATACCAGTAAGGATAAAAGTTATAGTATCACGTTGCCCGGTGAAAATTGGAAAGAAGAATATTCAGAATTAGAAAATACCATTATTGTAGATTCTACAGAAGGAGAATTAAGTGTTTTAATTTCTAATTTTAAAAAAGAAGAATTAAAAGAATCAGGAATTGAAACAGTAGAAGAATTTGCGAAATTTAACCAGGACAGTGCATACTATGTGATATATGCTATGGGAAGTGTGACACCTAAAAATATGGTGTTAAATAATATGGATGTGATAGGAGCAGATGAAATTAGAGTAGAAGAAAATGGAGTTGTTTCCAAAGCATTTTTTGTATATGCTCAAACAGAAAATTATTATTATGTTTGTGCTATTACAGGACAAGAAAATTTGTATGAAAAGCATATTGAAGAACTTCAAAAGGCACTACAAACAATTAAATAAATAGAAAAATAAGAAAAAACCTTGAGGGCTAGCCCTCAAACTCCTCAAAGAACCTTAATGCGAAACTAATGTTTCACTAAAAAGATTGATTTTATAAGGAAAAATACTAGTTTTTCCATGAAAGTTTTTTGTCCAACTTTTTCTCAAAAAAAGTTGGGAGATGTGGCTAAATATTGACAGACTGAGTGTTGTTGTTTCACAACAACACTTTTAAAATTGTAATTTATTTGTATTTTTTGATAGAAAAATCAAAATGAAAAACAAAAAATAATCCTTTTTTATGCAAATTTTTTAATGAATTTTATAGATGTTTTTAATAGAAAGACATATGTACTAAAAAAAGGAAAAAATTGTATCGTATTTTTTGCTTTTTCTATTGACTTTGTATAAAAACATCATATATAATTAAGAAAATAAATCTTAAATTTTGATTAAGATTTGATAATGTAACAAATTATTTTATGGTACAAAGGGGGCAAGAGATGCAACAGAATGGAAAATACAGTTCTTTTACGTAATTATATTTTATTATTATACCGTTTTACTGTATCTGTCTGTTAAAATAAAAAATTTGTTACATACCTTATCGTACAACCCATTTCAAATTTAATAGGAGGTATAACATGAATATACTCGAAAAGTGGAATAAAATTAGTTTAGTAAAGCGTATTATTGCTGGTATGGTGATTGGTGCTATTCTTGGTGTTGCAGTTCCTAGTGCAGGCCCTATCGGCATTTTAGGCGACCTTTTTGTAAGCGCTTTAAAAGCAGTTGCACCTATCTTAGTATTCTTCTTGGTTATGAGTGCTTTAGCACAACATAAAGAAGGTGGCGCGAGTAATATGGGTACCGTTATTGTACTTTATTTAGTTGGTACTTTTGCAGCAGCGGTTGTTGCTGTTATCGCAAGCTTTTTGTTCCCAGTTACTTTGACATTACCAGAAGCAGCAACAGGTAATGCAGCACCTGGTGGTATTGGGGAAGTGTTAAAAACTTTATTATTAAATATCGTTGCAAATCCAATTGGTTCCATTGTAAATGCAAACTACATTGGTATCTTGGCATGGGCAGTTATTTTTGGTTTGGCTTTAAAGCCAGCTTCTGAAACAACAAAAAAGGGACTTTTAGACTTTTCAGAGGCAGTTTCACAGGCTGTTAGATGGGTTATTAGTATGGCTCCATTTGGTATTCTTGGCTTAGTGTTTACAACAGTTTCTACAAACGGTATTGGTATTTTTGCAGACTATGGCAAATTATTAGGCGTTTTGGTAGGCTCTATGGCAATCGTTGCTTTTATTGTAAATCCAATTATTGTATTTGTTACAATGGGCACAAACCCATATCCATTGGTATTCAAATGCTTGAGAGAAAGTTTTATCACTGCATTCTTTACAAGAAGCTCTGCAGCAAATATCCCTGTTAACATGGCACTTTGTGAATCTTTGGGATTAGATGAAGATAATTACTCTGTATCCATTCCTTTGGGAGCAACCATTAATATGGGTGGTGCAGCGATTACCATTACAGTTATGACTTTAGCAACCGTACATACATTAGGTATTTCAGTAGATATTCCAACAGCAATTATATTAAGTGTTGTAGCAGCAGTTTCTGCTTGTGGTGCTTCTGGTGTTGCTGGTGGTTCTTTGCTTTTGATTCCTTTGGCTTGTTCTTTGTTTGGTATTTCTGGCGATGTTGCAATGCAGGTAGTAGGTGTTGGTTTCATTATTGGTGTTATTCAAGACTCTTGCGAAACAGGTTTAAACTCCTCTACAGACGCATTGTTTACAGCAGCATCTGAATTCAGACAATGGAAAAAAGCAGGAAAACCAATTAAATGGTAAAATAACTTTATTATTTGTGGTTGTGCGAAACCCTTATCATAAAAATGATAAGGGTATTTTTTTATAGAATATTGGTAAGTAAAGTCTTGAATCATAGTTGAAATTAGTATATAATAAAAAAAATTAATATGATTAGGAGGGGACTTTGTTATGCTACATATTTATTTGAATGAAAATTGTGATGTTATTTCTATTGACGAGAGGGAAGGCGTTACATTAAACTACGAAAACAAAATTGTAAAAATTCCCTATGAAGAATGGAAAGAAATACAAGAACATGTGCTGTCTTATTTTAAATTTCGCTTGGAAAAAGGAATCAAACAATATGATGATGAAAAGGATTTATGATAAATACATAAATCCTTTTATTTTATCAGGAAAAAGGGGATAGATTGACAAATGATATTATATTTTATAAAATTAATGTAGAATAAACAAGCATAGAAGCTTGTGGTAATGAAAATAATATAGCAATCTGTTTCTTTGAAGGAGGTAAGTTTGTATGGCGATTAATTTGCAAAAAGGACAAAAAATTAATTTGACAAAAGGTGGTGCTGGTTTAAATCAGGTGCTTGTAGGGCTTGGTTGGGATGAAGCACCACAGAGTTCTGGTTTTTTAGGTTCACTTTTGGGAAACAAAAATAAGACAATCGATTGTGATGCTTCTGTGATTCTTTGTGGTGCAAATGGGAAATTGGTAAGTAATGATACAAAACAAAATTGTGTTTATTTTGGAAATCTTCGCCATTCTAGTGGTGCAATCATCCATCAAGGAGATAACTTGACAGGTGCTGGAGAGGGTGATGATGAGCAAATCGTGGTTAATTTATCAAAAATTCCTGCGGATGTGCATAGATTGGTTTTTGTGGTAAATCTTTATGATGCAAAAACAAAAAATCAACACTTTGGTATGATTCGTAATGCATATATTCATTTGGTGGACATGGAACATGCTAGTGAAATTTGCCGTTTTAATTTGTCTGAAAACTATAATGAAATGACAGGGCTTGTTGTAGGTGAAATTTATCGAAAAGATGGCGAGTGGAAATTTAATGCAGTTGGTCAAGGTGTTAAAGAGGCAAGTAGATTGCAATCTTTATTAAAATTATATGTTTAGGATAGAAAGGATGATAATGTATGCCGATTAATTTACAAAAAGGACAAAGGATTTCATTAGACAAGTCTTTAAAATATGCGCTTGTAGGGCTTGGCTGGGATACAAACCGTTATGATGGTGGCTATGATTTTGACTTAGACGCTTCAGCATTTATGCTAGGAGAAGATGGAAAATTGTTGCGTGATGAGGATTTTATATTTTATAATAACTTGAATAGTCGTGATGGTGCTGTTGTGCATACCGGTGATAACCTTACTGGTGAAGGAGAAGGCGATGATGAAGTAATTATGATTGACTTGTCCAAAATGCCAAAAGAAATTAAAAAAATTGCAATTTGCGTTACCATTCATGAAGCTGAAAAAAGACGTCAAAATTTTGGACAAGTTTCTAATGCATATATTCGCATTGCTAGAGTGGCGGATGAATCTGATATGGTAGGGGAAACTGTTTTAAGATTTGACCTTGAGGAAGAATTTTCCATTGAGACAGCTATCGTTGTGGCTGAAATTTATTTGAAAAATGGCGAATGGAAATTTAATGCGGTTGCGTCAGGCTATCAAGGTGGATTGGAAGCAATTTGCCGCTCTTTCGGTGCTAATGTTTAAGACCTTAACAACCCACTTCCTTTCTTGAAAGAAAGGAAGCGAAAGAACTTTTAATAAAAAACTGACGTTTTTGCTACTAGTATTTCACTCTGTTCCGTTTGTGAAAGGGAAAATTTTTATTCTATTTCGTTTGTAAGCGTGTTTTTGAAGGGAAAACAGGGCTTGTCCGTTGGGGGAACTTTTCACAAGTGAAAAAAGTTCCCCCGAAAGTTTCCTGATAAGATTTTCTGAAAAATTACCGTTTCTAATCATTTTTATGTTCTGTAATAGGTTCTATTTTCAAAATGTCACTTAACTCACAATTTAATTTTACACAAACTTTTCTTTCGCGAACAGAACAACGTGAAAACATTCCTTTTTTATATTTCAAATAAATTCAATATCCAAAAAGTTTATCTCAGAATCCTATCAGGAAAAAATCTTACGCCAGAACAAGAAAAAGAGTTTAATGAATTACGCAAAAAAATAATTGACTGGTGTGATGTATAAAGGGAATTATTAGAATTTACCATAAAATAATCAAACTCCTTAAATTTTATGTAATATAGAATTTGCTTTTTTTTCCTAAAGCGGATATAATAAAAAGAGAATTTTTAGGAGGGATTTTTTTGGAAAAATTTTATATTACCACACCAATATATTATCCTAGTGATAAATTACACATTGGTCATTCTTATTGTACAGTTGCAACAGATACTATGGCAAGATATAAAAGATTACGCGGATATGATGTCATGTTTTTGACAGGAACAGATGAACATGGGCAAAAATTAGAAAGAATTGCAAAAGGACAAGGCTTGACACCAAAAGAATATATTGACAAGGTAGTTATTGGAATCAAGGAACTTTGGAAAACACTGGATATTTCTTATGATAAATTTATCAGAACAACAGATGATTACCATGTAAAAACAGTACAACGCATTTTTAAACGTCTTTATGACCAAGGCGACATTTATAAGAGCACTTATGAAGGCTGGTATTGTACACCTTGTGAATCCTTTTTTACGGAGCACCAGCTAGTGGACGGCAAATGTCCCGACTGTGGTCGTGAAGTGGAAAAAGTAAAAGAAGAAAGTTATTTTTTCCGTCTTTCCAAATATCAAGATAGAATTATAAAATATATGGAAGAAAACCCAGAGTTTTTACAGCCTAACACCAGACAAAACGAAATGATAAACAACTTTTTAAAGCCTGGTTTAGAAGATTTAGCTGTTAGTAGAACTTCTTTTCAATGGGGAATCCCAGTAGAGTTTGACCCGGGACATGTTGTATATGTTTGGGTAGATGCGCTTTCCAACTACATTAGCGCACTTGGCTATGACACAGAAAATGATAGCTTATTCCAAAAATATTGGCCTGCTGATGTACATGTGGTTGGAAAAGAAATTGTACGTTTCCACTCCATTATCTGGCCTGCTATGCTTATGGCGTTAGACTTACCTTTACCAAAGCAAATTTTCGGACATGGTTGGTTGGTTATCAATGGTGGCAAAATGTCAAAATCTGTGGGAAATGTTGTTGACCCTAATGTTTTGGTAGAAAAATATGGTGTAGATGCAATTCGTTATTTCTTATTAAGAGAAATTGCTTTCGGACAAGATGGCAATTTTAACAATGAGGCACTGATACAAAGAATTAATTCCGATTTAGCCAATGATTTAGGAAACCTTGTATCCAGAACAGTTGGTATGATACAAAAATATTTTGATGGTACTTTACCAGAAACACAGGAACCAACAGAGTTTGATGGAGATTTAGTAGAAACAGCAAGAAATGTTGTGCCAAAAGTAGAAGCTGCTATGGATAAAATGATGTTTAGTGATGCTTTAATTGAGCTTTGGAATTTAATTCGTAGAACCAATAAATATATTGATGAAACACAGCCATGGATATTGATAAAAGAGGAATCAAAACATGCAATGTTAGCAAATGCATTGTATCATGTGGCAGAAAGCATTCGTATCATTTCTGTTTTATTGCAACCATTTATGCCAAATACACCAGCATTAATATGGAAACAACTTGGAATAGAAAATGGTGCATGGGATAGTGCCAAGGAATGGGGAAAACTGCCTAAAACACTTTCTGTTCAAAAAGGAAATGTTATTTTCCCAAGAATTGACATGAAAAAAGAATTAGAAGAACTAGAAGCAGCGATAAAAGCATCCCAAGCAACTTCCATTGCAAACCAAGATAAAAAAGAAGAAAAAGAGGAAAAAGCAGAAATTAGTATTGATGATTTTTTTAAAGTTCAGCTAAAAGTAGGAGAAATCATTGCAAGTGAAAAAGTAAAAAAATCAGATAAATTGTTGCGTAATGAAGTAAAAATTGGTGATGAAGTGAGAGTAATTTTTTCCGGTATTTCAAAATGGTATACTCCAGAGGAAATGGTAGGGAAAAAGGTAGTTGTTGCTTATAACTTGAAGCCAAGAAAAATGATGGGTGAAATGTCTTATGGAATGTTATTGTGTGCAGATGACGGTGCGGACAAGCTCTCTTTATTGACATTAGATAAAGATATTCCAAGCGGAGCAGACATTAGCTGATGTATTTTGAATCTCATGCACATTATGATGATAGACAGTTTCATAAGGATAGGGAGACACTCTTAGCATGTCTCCCTAAATGCGGTATTGATGTCGTCATTAATAGTGGTTCTGATTTAAAAAGTTCTTATATGGGAAAAGAACTTTCAGAACAATATGATTATATTTATTTTGCTGCGGGAGTACATCCTCATGAATTGTATGATATCAATGACTCTGTTTTAGAAGAAATCCGTCAGTTAGCAAAACATAAAAAATGTGTTGCAATAGGGGAAATTGGTTTAGACTATCATTATGATACTTTTTCAAAGGAAGTCCAAAAATATTGGTTTGAAAAACAATTAGAAATAGCAAAATTATTTCACATTCCTGTAATAATTCATTCGAGAGAAGCAGCGCAGGATTGTTTCGACATAATTCGCAAGAGTGGTATAAACAAAGGTGTGATTCATTGTTATTCTGGAAGTCCTGAAATGGCAGAGGAATATATTAAAATGGGTTTTTATATTGGAATAGGAGGTGTTTTGACATTTCCGAATGCAAAAAAATTGGTGGATGTAGCAAAAAAAATACCATTAGAGCATATTTTGATAGAAACAGATTGCCCTTATTTAGCACCCATTCCTTACAGAGGAAAGCGTAATGATTCTCGAAATTTGGAACTTGTTGTAAAAAAATTAGCTGAAATAAAAGGGGTCCTTCCCTTAGAGGTTGCGAACATAACATTAAAAAATGGTGAAAATCTATTTTTTTTATAAAAATTGTTGAATATTTATTACATATATGTTAATATAATAAATGTAATAGGATAAGGATATATCATTGTGGTATATCTTTATTTTTGCAGTAAAGATAGGTACAACTAAAGATAGTTGTGAATACTGTAAGGCATTGATCAAAAAGTATGTCAAATGAAACGAATAGACTGTCCCATCCTATCAAATATCAGGGACATTCAAGGAGGAGAAAATGACAAAAAAACTGATTAGAGTGATGGCTATTGTGGTATTTATGCTGGCTATTGGTAGTAGTACTGCGTTTGCTTACACAAAAACTGTAATTATCAATTTAGACGGGGTTCCTCGTATGGTAAATACAGAAGTAACTACAGTAGGCGATTTAATGAAAACGTTAGATGATGTGATTTCTGCTGATTATGTGTTGCAAGGGGACATCACAAAGAACACAGAGCTAACAAAAAACATGGTCATTGATTTGACCTCTATCACAGAAAAGAAGCTAACAAAGACAGAAACAATTGCTTTTGATATTGAAATTAGAGAAAATCCTAATTTAGAAGAAGGCAAGGAGAATGTATTACAAGAAGGGGAAAATGGGGTATTATCCATTATTACAAAAGAAAACTACTCTGGAACAGAATTGATTTCTTCTGAAATTGTAGAAGAATTGGTTACAAAAGAGGCAAAAAATAAAATTATTGAAAGAGGAACAAAAAAAGAAGTAGTACCAGTTGTAGAAATGAAAAAAGAACCAGTAAAAACTCCAGAACTACAAAAGAAGTCGGAAAAAGACATAAAGCCAGCAAGTGTTCCTGCTTCTGTAGGTGGAAATACTTCTTTAAATGTGATAGCAACAGGTTATACACCTGGTGACCCAGGTTGTACAGGAATTACTTATACGGGTACAAAAGCAGCAAGAGGAACAATTGCTGTAGACCCAAATGTAATACCATTTGGTACAAAATTGTATATACCAGGTTATGGTTATGGCGTTGCCGCTGATACAGGTGGAGCAATTAAAGGAAATAAAATTGACTTATGCTATGAAACCAGAACCGAAGCATTAAATTGGGGTATCAAAAATATTACAGTGTATGTTGTGAAATAATAAAGAAGTATGCAGATATATTCTGCATACTTCTTCTTTTTTAGAAAGAAAGGAATAAAAACTTGAGAATAAAGTTTTCAAAGTGAATTAAATGATGCTGTTTTCTAAAAAAATAAATCTTAAATGTCTAATTTATAGAATGTTCTTTCTGTTCCATCGTTAATATACCACACAATTTGATTATCTATACAGATGGGTTGACAATCAGAAGAAAGTTTTGCATTACTAAATTCGGTTATATTTGTTAACATTTTTCCGTTTTCATCTATCTTTACATGGAATACTCTATGACTGTTACCTTCAGAAAATTCTTCCCACAAAAGTTCATAATTTCCATCTGGAAGTTTTACAAGATAAGGCTTGCTTGCAGACAGACCATTTTGATTTTTGGTGTAATCTGTAATACGGATTTGTTTTACTGGTGAACTGTCACTTTTACCTGTTATTAATAAAACAACATCTCTTGTAGTAGACTTATTTTTTTGGTCAATAGAACTAATAGCAACAATATAATTATTTTTAGAGGCCTCTAAGCCACCAATAGTAACACCTGTATAATTATCTCCTGTTTTTCCCGGAATTTTAAGCATATCTATTACAGAGCAATAACCATTAGAAGCAGTGAATTTTCCGTCTGTTAAAGAATCATTATATTTTATAAGAACAACAGAACGAGGGTAAGCATCTCCTAAATCAAGTGCAATCAGTTTATCATTATCAATCGTGATAAATTGGTCAAAAGAATGGCTAACATATCCGTAATTTGCGTTCATAATTTCACTGTATTCATCTGCAATATTCATATTTTCTATATCTACACTAAAAGTGAGGTTGGATTGATGATTAAGTCCATCTCTGGATTTATACATCTTATGAGCAGTACGAATGTAAAGATAGTCATTATATTCTACCATACGCAGAGAACCAGCTTCAAATGGTTGTAATGTGTTATTACCTTTATAATCTGCAGAACCAAGCTTTTTCCAATCTTTAGAATACTTTACTGTTTTAAAAGTAACAATTCTGTCACTTTCATTGGGATTACTTTGTCCAAACACAATAAAATTATATTTTTCTCCACAATAGAACCCTCCAAAAAGAGGTAACTCCATATTGATTTTTTTACTGTTTTTTAATTCATAGGTTTTACTATTATAGGTATCTACATTTATAGCATCTTTCCCTGCATCAACAACAGTAAAGGTATCTTTGTCATTTACATACATGTAGGATGTTACAATTTTTCCATAATTAGACGGAGTAGAGGAAATGGTTTTTGCTTCTCCACCACTAATTTGGGAGGTAGAAATATAGTCTACACTAGGACGTGCATAAGCACTAGCAGAAATCATTGCCATAGCCATTGTAAAACAGATTGCTTTTTTCAATAACATAATGAATCACTCCTAACTATTTTTATATAAGTTTAAAATGTACAGGAACACCATTACAATAAGTAACGGGAAATTCTCCTTGTACAAGAGGTAATATATAATCAATTAACTCTTGTGTAATATCATTTCCTTTTTCAGAAATCCATTCTCTTGGCACAAATTTGACATGGTTTGCAATTTTGCAAATAGGAGAAAATGTAATTTCTATTTGATATGGTACATTACTAATACGTTTCATACAAGCCATTTCCCCAGAAAAACCGTTGATTGCTCTATCAGCAGCAGCATTTCCTAAAAGACGTGCTTCGTAAATATCAGCAGCACTTGCAATGTGAGAAGCACATCGTTGCATAACATTTAGTTCAATACTACGCACTTTGCAACCAATTTCATGGCGCACAATCTCCTCCAAAAATCGACCTGTACCTGCTAATATTTTATGTCCAAAATCATCTGTTTGTTGATTTTGAACGGCATCTGCAATGTAATAACCATCTTCATTTTTTAATCCTTCACTGATAGCAACGACAATTGCCATTTTTTCAGAAAATTTTGACTGAATATCTTCTAAAAACTGTTCAATGTCAAAGGGTACTTCTGAAAGATAAATTAAATCTGGGGCAGTATGTCCGTTACATCTAGCAAGTGCAGAAGCTGCTGTTAACCAGCCAGTATCTCTGCCCATCACTTCTACAATGGTAACAGAAGGTCTTGCATAAACGCGACAGTCGCAAGCAATTTCTGTAAAGGTAGTCGCAATATATTTTGCAGCAGAACCAAATCCAGGACAATGGTCTGTTTGTGACAAATCATTATCGATGGTTTTGGGAGCACCAATAATTTTAATATCATTGATGTTTTTTGCTTTACAATAAGAGGATATTTTTTCTACCGTATCCATAGAATCGTTCCCACCAATGTATACAAAATATCCGATATTATATTTTCTTAATACAGATATAATTTTTTCATATTCTAAGCTGCTGTCTTTCCAATCTGATAACTTCATACGGCAGGAACCTAAAGCAGAAGAAGGTGTTTGACAAAGTAACTGTAATGCTTCTGGATTAAACAATGCTGGTTTTAATTCTATCAATTTTTCTGATAAAATGCCAAGAATACCATTGCAAGCACCATATATTTTTTCAATGCTTGTGTTAATAAGACCTTTTTCAATAACCCCACAGAGTGTAGCGTTGATGGCAGAAGTAGGTCCCCCTGATTGTGCAACTAATAAATTTTTCATAATTTTACCCCTTAAATGTCTATCATACAAAAATGATTTGCTTTTGTTTGTTTTTCTCTGCACTCTTTCATTTGTGGTACAAGTGTTTTAAAATGGTTTGTTTGATTATGTTGCTGTATTGCGTTTTCATCTTCCCATTGCTCTATAATGCAAAAGTGAAGCGGATTTGTTGTATTTTGATGTAAGGTGTAAGAAATACAGCCTTTTTCTTTTCTGCTTTCTTCAACTAATTGTTTTACAATAGATAAAAAAAGTTGTTGTTTTTGTTCTGCTATGATGTTGTCTGAAATAATTGTAATCATAAAATCCCCTTTTTTATTGATAAAAATTTTGCGCTATGTTTATATGGTAGAATGTTTTAAAGAATCAAATTCATCTGTCATTTCTTTTGGTGGTGGAGCATCCATTAAACTAAAGATAACAATTGCTATCATAGAACTTAACATACCTGGTATAATTTCGTATAATTCAAAAATACCACCGCTTAATAATCCCCATACGATTGCTACAACACCACCAGTAATAACACCAGCAATGGCGCCTTTTCTTGTCATACGTCTCCAATAAAGAGAGAGTAATACGGTAGGACCAAAAGCAGAACCAAAACCAGCCCAAGCATAACTCACTAAACCAAAAATGCTACTGTTAGGGTCCAACCCAATGATAACAGCAATAGCAGCAACAATAACAACAGTAATTTTACTTAGTTTTAGAAGTTCTGCATCTGTTGCGGATGGTTTGATAAATGCTTTATAAATATCTTCAGAAATAGAAGATGATGTTACTAAAAGTTGAGAATCTGCTGTACTCATGGTAGCTGCTAAAATAGCAGAAAGCAAAATTGCTGCAATAATTGGGTGAAATAAACGCATTGCCATTGTCATAAATACAGTCTCATGTGCACCTTCTGCTAATGGTGGATTAAGATAAGCAATTCCAAAAATACCTACTAAAATAGCGGCTGCTAATGAAATGGTAACCCATACCATAGCAATCAAACGAGCAGGGGCAACTTCTTTGGAACTCCGGATTGCCATAAATCTTGCTAAAATATGAGGTTGTCCGAAATAACCAGCACCCCAACCAATTCCAGCAATGACAACAAACCATGAAATACTTTGTCCATTTGGTATAATATCTAATAATCCAGAACGGGATTGATTCACAATCTCCATAGTGGCGTCGAAACTACCAATGGATTTCACTGCTGCGATTGGTATAATGATAATAGCAAAAAACATTAAAAGACCTTGAAATAAGTCTGTCCAACAAACTGCTTTAAATCCTCCTAAACAAGTATAAAGCACAACAATAATGGCACCTACGAAAAGCCCCGTTAAATAGGGAATCCCGAAAACGGTTTGAAATAATTTTGCTGCGGTTACAAATGCAGAAGATGTATAAACTAAAAAGAATACAAGAATGAACAAAGCTGTGATAATACGTAATGTTCTGGAAGTATCACGAAATCTTTGCTCAAAATAATCTGGCATAGTTAAAGAGTTTCCAGCAATTTCTGTATACTGACGTAATCTTTTTGCTACAATTTTCCAGTTGCAGTAGGTACCAATAGCAAGCCCTAATGCTGTCCAAATTGCTTCATGCGTTCCTGCAACAGAAAGATACGCAAGTCCGGGAAGGCCTGTCAAAAGCCAGCCACTCATATCAGAAGCCTGTGCACTTAATGAGGCAACCCAAACATTTAAAGAACGTCCGCCTAAAATATAGTCAGACATATTTTCATTTTTATTTGAGAAATACATACCGATTGCTATCATAATGCTAATGTAAATCGCAAATATTACAATGTAAATCATAAACTTTTTTTCCTCCTTCGTTTGATAAGAGCCTGCAATTTGTTTTTTGATGCACCAAAAAACAGATAGCCTAAGCCACCTGCAAACTTTTTTAAAACATATATAGAAAAATAAACAGGAGGATAGCCTAAAAACTGCTAGAAAGAAAATGCCTCCATTCCTGCCATGTGTCAGAAACCCCCCTCGACGTTTCTTTAGTTAAAGCTCTTTTTTATATCATTTTTATTATACAATTTTTTTTATAGTTTATCAAGGTCTAATTTTTGTAAAAGTGCATGAAATATTTAAAATTTAACATTGATTTTTTATCTTAATATGTTATGATAACAAAATATAGGAAAAAGAAAAAGGTGTTATGATATGAATCAAGAAACAAAACAAACAGGAAAAGGATTTTTATTAGTTGCTTTTGGTGCATGTTGTTGGGGAATCTCTGGCAATATAGGACAGTTTTTAAAAACAACAAGAGGATTTTCAGTAGAATGGCTGGTATCTTGCCGTTTATTAATAGGAGGCTCTTTACTTTTATGCTATTTAGCAATAAAGTATCATAAAAAAGTATTTGATATATGGAAAAATCCCTATCATAGAAAGGCATTGCCTATTTTTGCTGTATTTGGTATGCTTCCCGCACAATATACCTATTTTGTAACCATTAAATATTCCAATGCAGGTACAGCAACTGTATTACAGTATACAGGACCTGTATTGATTGTCCTTTATATGGCATTGAGGCAAAAAAGGCTTCCTACAAAAACAGAATGTCTTGCAGTTTTGTGTGCCTTATTTGGTACATTTTTATTAGCAACAAATGGGAATTTACATAGTTTAGCTTTATCTCCAAAAGCCTTGTTTTGGGGTATTCTTTCTGCTTTTGCACTAGCTTTTTATACCATTCAGCCAAAAAAAATGTTGGAAGAATGGGACTCTGCGTTTGTGATTGGCTGGGGAATGTTTTTAGCAGGGATTGTTCTTTCTCCAGTCCATCCGATTACCCATTTTAGTGCTATAATGGATAATACAGCAATTTGGGCAATGATATTCATATTATCTTTTGGCACAATCTTTGCTTTTTGCTGTTATTTGGCAGGAGTTGCGGTTGTTGGTGCAACAAAGGGGAGTTTAATTGCTTGTTTAGAACCTTTGTCTGCTACAGTTGTTTCGATTGTATGGTTGAAAGAGGATTTTACAGTAATTGATTTAGTAGGATTTTGTTTTATCATTGCTACCATAGGCATTTTGTCTTTACCAAAAAAGGTTTAAGGCTATTCCATTTGTTATGGAAAAAATAAAGTTTAAGAAAAGTTATTTGATTTAAGGAGGATTATTATGTTTTCTACATTCCGAAAGGAATTACAACAAGAATTTCAAGGCTATAATAGTGCTATGCTTGCAAAAGATGCAATGGCAGGTCTAACTGTTGCAGCAGTAGCTTTGCCATTAGCATTGGCATTTGGTGTCAGTAGTGGGGCTGATGCAGGTGCAGGGCTTGTAACAGCGATTATTGCAGGAATTGTTATGAGTGTGCTTTCTGGAGCGTATTATCAAATATCAGGGCCTACTGGGGCAATGGCAGCAATATTAATGTCTATTATTGCCTCTTATGGATTAGATGGTGTATTTATTGCAACTATGTTAGCAGGTGTATTTTTATTGTTGGCGGGTATTTTTCATTTGGGAAAAATGACAGCATTTATACCTGCCCCTGTTATTACAGGTTTTACCTCTGGTATTGCTGTTATTATTGCATTAGGACAGGTGGACAATTTTTTTGGTGTGACATCACAGGGGAGTAGCACATTACAAAAACTATTAAGTTATGGTACTTTAGGATTTTCTCCTAATATGACAGCTGTTGCGATTGGTCTATTTGTAATGATATTTATGTTTGTATTTCCTAAAAAATGGAATGCAGTTGTTCCAGCCTCTTTAATTAGTATTATATTGGCAACAGCAGTTTCTATTGGCATGAAATTAGATGTGGCAGTAGTAGGTGAAATTCCAAAAACTTTATTACCAGAAAAAAGATTACTTTTTTCTGCTATTAATATCAAGCAAGTGACGGGATTGATTGCTCCTGCTTTTAGTATTGCTATTTTGGGTATGATTGAAAGTTTGCTTTGTGGGGCAAGTGCTGGCAGAATGACAGGAAAACAGCTTGATAGTGACCAAGAATTAATTGCACAGGGTGTTGGAAATATTATTCTCCCATTTTTTGGCGGAATTCCTGCAACAGCAGCAATTGCCCGTACCAGTGTTGCAATTAAATCTGGTGCAAAAACAAGATTAACAGGTGTTTTCCATGCAGTAGGACTTTTAATTTCTATGTTTTTATTGGGAGATATTATGTCACAAATTCCTTTGGCAGCGTTAGCAGGCGTTTTGATGGTAACAGCTTTTCGTATGAATGAATGGATTGCCATTAATTATATATTAAGCCATAAATTTAAAGGAGCAATGTTGGAATATATTGCAACAATGTTTGCAACCATTTTATTTGATTTAACAACTGCAATTATTATTGGTGTATTAATTGGTTTGATATTTCTTGTTGTACAACTTTCTCATATTGAAATTAATTATGAAGATGTTGACATGGCAAGAATGAAGGTAGATGACCCTGTTCTTTGCGAACGCTATAAAAATGCTAGAGTGGCTTATATTACAGGACCTATGATATTTGCCAATACACAAACCGTAGCAGATATTCCAAACCATTTACAAAATTGTGATACAATTTTATTTTCTATGCGTGGTGTATCAAATATTGATATTTCTTGTGCGCAGATTATGATAGAACTATTAGAACAATTTCAAAAAAAGGGAATGGATGTAGCAGTATGTGGGTTACCTGCTCGTGCAATGGAAATGATGCACAGAAGTGGTTTATATGATATGTTGGGAGAAGAAAATTTTTATTGGAGTGTAGAAAGAGCATTGCTGACAAATCGTCCTTTGCCTCCTATGAGGATGGAGGCAAAAATATGAAAAAACCGTTGCTACTATAGGAAAATTTATTTCCCTCAGTCTGTCAATAAAGTCTTTTTGTAGGTTTCACCCATACCCACCAACTTAATTTTTTTAGCGAATCGCCTTAAGGTTCTTTGAGGAGTTTGAGGGTTAGCTCTCAAGGTTTTTTGACAAGCTGAGGGAAATTCTTTTTTCGATAAACACAGAAAAAAGGGATTTCCCTTTAGTTATTTAAAGGATGTTAAGACCATTCTTGATTTATAGGAAAAGCTAACATTTTTCTATTCACTTTGTCAAAAAATGGTTTATGATAAACTTGATAAAAATTTAGAAGAACTTTTTGCTCTTGGGAAAAATTCTTCCAGACTACTTTAAAAACAGACTTGAAAGCATAAAAAACCGAAAATTTTGAGGCTTTATTTGAATTTGTATAAGTTTTGTTCCGATTTTATCAAATAAAGTGAAGACTTGAGAGCAATATACTCAAGGTTTTAGTATAAAGTTTTATCTTTTGATTTTGTTAGCCAAAGTTGAAGTAATTCTTTTAAATCTTCTCCAAATGCTTTTCTTGTTTGATTTTCTCCTTTTTCTAGTTCTTCCAGCACAATAAAACAAAAACTGTTGCTACCATATTGTAACCAGTCTTGCTTTAATATTTGTTCTGGACAGTCGTTAATACGGATAGAAAATTCAAAAAGATTTTTAGAGGCTATTAAATTATAACTTTCTTTTATGAACCATTTGTCTGTTTTTGTATTTTGTATGGCATAAATACCTCCGATTGTCTTTTTTTGTTGATAAGCTTTTTTTATTTCTTTTTTTTGTATTGTTTCCATCTTTATCACCTCTTTAATATCCCATTTCTTTTAATATCCTGGAAAGTACACGGAAACGCTCTCCAATCAATTCATCATCTTTGCTGAGAACATCCACAAAAAGTTTGATGTCTTTATCTATCATATCGTTTTCTGTGCAAACTTTTACTGTCATTGCATCCCCTTGCAAGCCCACTCTATCAATAAGAGGATTTTGTTTATCATAAAAGTTTTTATATTGATATGAGTCCTGAAGATATAACTTGCTGCGACAAATTAAAATCGCTAAATCAAGTACCCTGTGAATTGGAAGTTCTTCTGATTGACGAGACCATTTTTCTCCAGTATGTCGCCAAACTTTTGCAGAAATATCTACATCTCCTCTATCGTTCCACTGTGCAAGTCCTAAAGATAATCCTTTTGCATCAGAATTGTGTGCATATCTGCCATCAATATTTTCATAATTTTCAGAGATAATAACAGGTTTGTGTTTTAAATGGGTTGGTATTTTCATAATAATCTCCTTTCTTATTATTTACTAATTTACTAAATTAGTAAGATAGTAACATGCTTTTTTTTAATTGTCAAGTATCTTAACACGAAATTAATTGCTTTTCTAATAATTTTGTGGCAAAATAAAATTGTCTGAATCTTAGGAGAAAGACAAATTACCCAACACAAAACCCTACAATTTAAAAGAAAACAGCAGAGTAATCTACTCTGCTGTTTTCTTTTTATTTGATTGTGATAGATAAGTTATGAAATACTGCAAAATCAAAAGAGGATAAAAGAATATTTTCGATTAAGGTAAAAAGGGCGTCTGTTAAAGGTTTAATGTTCCATAGATGAGAAAGAAATTTATCTGATAACAATGGGGTCATAAATTTTATAGAAGAAGAAAGAATATGAAATTCCATATTAACCAAAAAATAAGAACTATTTTCTTCTAAAGAAACAGTAAGAGAGTCAATTTGTATAGTAAATCCTTTTTTTAGAAAAAATTTTTCTATGGAATGACATAATTTTTGATGATATTGATTGATGGCATAAAGAATAGCATGCTGTATTTCTTTCTCTGGAATAGTTGTTATCATAGTATCTGTAATGTCTTTGGTACAGACAACAATGCTTTCTAAAAAGGGGCGTAAGAGTGGGTCAGCATGGGGGATTATTTTTTGTAGTAAAAAGCGCAATGCAGGTTCATATTTTAATTCCGAAATATAACATTGTAATTGAAACATAATGATACAATCCTTTCTATTGATAGTATGTTTACCATAACATAATTTTTACAAAAATACGGATAATTTATTTTATAAAATAGGAAGTGCGGGAAACCCCTGCAAATATAGGATTTTTACACTTCCTATTTTTAAAATTATTTTAATTTATGCGTTTTTGTCCCACTTTTGTCCTACTTCGATAAAATTTAGCTTTTGTTCCAGAGTATCAGCTGCAACAACATCAGCATCCAATAAGGCATGTACATATCTGTTAGTGGTTGTCAAATTGGAGTGTCCTAAACGACTGGATACCGTTTTGATATTGGTACCACTTGCAAGCAGAATACTAGCAGAAGTGTGGCGAAGAGCGTGGAACTTTATATGTGGAATATCATACTTTTTTAGAAAAAAACGAAACCAGCAAGAAATTGTATCTGGTGATATGTAAGTTCCTTTTCTACTTGTAAAAAGCATGTTATTCCCATTCCAATCTTGTCCCTGTATTAATTTTTGTTCTGTTTGTCTATTTTTATAATATTTTAACATTTGAAGCATATAATCTGGTATGGTTATGGTGCGGTTACTATCGTTGGTTTTTGGTAGTTTTATCCCTTTTTCTCCGTTTACATGATACATACTTTTACTAATTTTAACTTGCTTTTTGTTCCAATCAATATCCTCCCATTGTAAAGCAGCTAGTTCGCCCCTTCTGCAACCGGTACACAATGCCAAATGAATTAAGACCTTCCACATCAACGGCTCATTTTCCAGACATTCTAATAGGTTTTTTACGCCTTTTTCCTCTAAAATATCTGTGTGAGCAGGGGAAGATTTTGGGAAATCCAAGTTTGTAGAAGCAGCTGGATTTTGTTCCAAAAAACCCATTCTGCAAGCAAATTTAAAAATAGACTGCACTACAATATAATAGGACTTTACAGTAGATGGTGCGATTGTAGTATGGCGTAAGGTTTTTTGTTCTGAAAGCGCATTGATAAATTTTTGCATATGCAGCGGTGTAATATCTGCAAGTTTTAAATGTCCCAGCGCAGGCTTGATGTAGCTTTCAATCGTGTGAGAATACGCATTGTAAGTATTTGGAGAAAGATTTTTTTTCTGCATTCCTAAGTATATATCACACAATTCATGAAGTTTTATTTTACTATCTCTTTTAATACTTCCATTTTTTACATTTTCTTCAAAATGCACTGCAATTTTATTCAATTCTTTTTCAATTTGGCGAGATGTCATATTTTTATCGGGCTTCCAGGTCATAGATTCAATGATTTTTTTACCATACATATCTGTACCACATGACACCCTTATCTGATAAGTGTTTCCTCTTTTTCGAATCGTTGCCATATTATATCAATCCTTTCAATTTTTATGAAAAAAACTTGAAATTGTAGGGCGGTTTTGATATAATATAAAGGAAAAATAAAGCTATAAATATTAATCCTTTCAAGACCCTTAGTGATGTCGAGACACTAGGGTTTTTTTTATTTTCACTTTAACACGTTTGTCATAATATTACAACAATTTATTTTAATACTGCATTGTAGAATAATAGGAATAGGAAATATTTTTCTTTTGTATTCTACTCATAAATTACTTCATAATATCGAAATGCTCTGATAGAACCATTTATAAAATGAAGGATATTATAATCACAATCTTTGTAAGAGGTTTCAAAATGTTTTTTTATGATGTCAGGATAGAATTCAGGAAGCAACTCAATATCATCATTATGCTCTCTATCCATACAGGAAGGTAATTTTTCAATAATTTTTTTAATATTCTTGTTACTTAATATCGGATGGTCTTGGTGCATATGTTTTTGATATTCTTCATAGTAAAATACAAATATATTAACAACTTCTTCTAGTGAAAAAGGATATTTATTATTTACTTGAAAAACAGAAAAATACTGCTGAGTAATTTGTATTTTTAAGACATTCATATTAAAGGGTGGTTTAAATTCCTCTTGGTTGACAGGAGTGTCAACCCTTGAAGTTTCTTTAGTTTCTTTTTTTAGGTTTTTTATTTTAAGGTTTCTTTCTTGGGTATCCGCTGTAATACGACATGAGGTATCCAATTGAACACTAGGGGTGGGTATCAGTTCAATACCAGTAGAGGTATTAGAATGAATACCACCATAACTTTGTGTATTGGTTTGTGTATCACTTTGCGTCTCTTTAACAGACACAACAATATTTTGTGTTGGTACTTGTATCGGGGTTTGTGTCGGTTTAACAGAGATAGAAATATCTGTAGAGATATTGGAATGAATACTACCATAGTTTTGTTCAAATATAGAATGAAAGTCTGGATTGATGGCAATACAGCGTGGAATTGTTGGAGTATATCTTCTAGTTTCAATTAAAATAGATTTTTCTATCAAGTGTTGAACAGCTTTTTGCACATTATGATAACTTAAGTCAGTGGCTTTCTGAATAAAAGAAACAGAAAGCTGATGTTGTTCTCTATGGAATCCATAAGTGTACCTAGCAACACAAAGCAATACTTTTATTTCTGTGGCTTTTAGCTTAGAACACATGATGTTTTCCAATAATTCATTAGGGAACTTTGTGAAGGTTTGATGATTATTTAATTCCATAGATTTCTACCCCTTTTTACTTTTCTACTTCTGTATTGAAGGTATCAATTTGTATATCACTTTGTATCAATTTAACGAACACAATAAGGTAATCACCCACTTGCAAATGTTTTCATCTGTAATCAAATTTATGCTTTAGCAGCCTTATCTTGCATTTCAAAAACAAAGTTCATGAGTGTTGTTTTGTCACGAAGATTTAAAGAGCGATAAACAGCAAGAAGTTCAGCTTCATTTTCGGTTATTGTTTGTTCTGTGTTATTTCTTCTTTTATATGTGCTACCTATGTTGGTATTTTCTATATTAACACCCATGATAGAGGTATCTTCTATAATATCACTTTGTATGTTAGTATCTTTTATTTTTGCAGCTACTATGGTGGAGCCTGTTATTTTAGTATATTCATTTGTTCTACCAAGTAAATAATCAATGGATACGTCAAAATAATCTGCTATTTTAAGTAGGGTTTCTCCATTAGGAAGAGTATCTTCATTTTTCCATTTTGTAACGATACCTGATGAAATGCCTCCCTTCGGGAGTGTAAAATAAAGTGTGTAAGTTAGAAATACAGCAAATCTAACTGCGCA
>CAJTZO010000007.1 GCA_910583755.1 uncultured Clostridia bacterium | reverse complement strand
TTTGTAACCAGATGATAATTTTTCCAAGTTTTTTGCTAATGCTTTGTTGTTACCACTTAATCTGTTATAAGAATTTAAAGCTGAAATATTATGTTGAATAATCATAAAATCTACCTCCATGTAGTTACGCGGGAAACTCCATTTTCCCACTATCCAATTTTTATTTAGTTACATGCCAACCGTCGACTTGAAGGCTTGAGAGTAAGTTGTTATTTTTATCTCTCATTTAATATATCGTAACTTTTGTCTGAAACTTAATAGCAAATTTTAAAAATTTAAAAAAAAATAAAACCTTGGGCTTTGCCCAAACCCACAAGCCCTTTAAAAAGGGCTTGACCCTAAACTTTATCTTTTATAAACGTAATAGAGTCTAAATTTTTCTAGCAAAAACGCTGGTTTTTGCCTATAAAGTTCTTTCGCTTCCTTTCTTTCAAGAAAGGAAGTGGAGTTTGAGGCAACGCCTCAAGGTTTTTTAATAAACTAATTCTTAAAATCATTTGGGCTTTGCCCAAACCTACAAGCCCTTTAAAAAGGGCTTGACCCTAAACTTTATTTTCTATAAACACAATATAATCTAAATTTTTCTAGCAAAAACGCTAGTTTTTACTTATAAAGTTCTTTCGTTTCCTTTCTTCCAAGAAAGGAAGGGTTGTTAAGGGCAAATCTCCTAATTAATCTTTTAAAATTGGTTTTAAACCGCCTTTTGGAATATCCCGTGCCACATAGCCTGCACGCATTACAATCATACGTTTTTTCATCAATTTCGCCATTTCTATCGCATGTGTTGCAACAACAACTGTAACCCCACAACGGTTAACTTCATCCAATAAACACATAATATCCCATGCAGAATCCCCATCCAAATTACCAGTCGGCTCGTCCGCAATCAAAAGTGTAGGGTTGTTAACCATCGCACGGGCTAGAGCAACCTTAAGACATTCTCCGCCGGACAATTCTTTCGGGTACCTGTCTGCTTTTTTATTCATATTAACAAGCCCAAGTGCAGCAGGAACATTTTGCTGAATAATTTTTTTTTCGGTTTCCAACACTTCTAATGCAAAAGCAACATTCTGATAGACTGTTTTTTTTGGTAAAAGCTGGGTCTGCTGCCAAACCACACCAATCGAACGCCGATAAAAAGGGAGTTCTTTTTTAGAGATTTCCGCAAGGTCTTTATCACGTACAAATACCCTACCCTTGGTTGGTTCTAATTCTTTTGTCAATAGGCGTAAAGAGGTACTTTTTCCGACGCCGCTTTTCCCCAGTAAAAAAACAAATTCACCTTTTTCGATATTCAAATTAAAATGGTTCAAACCCACTGCATTATTTTCAAATATTTTAACGACGTTTTGATAAGAAATTTCCGCCACCTTCTCCCCCCTTAAAAAAGATAAAATTCCAGGGATAACACCCCTAAACCCCCATAAGCCCCTTCAAAAGAACTTGACTCTAAATTTTTTTTGGAAAAACTAGCATTTTTCCTATAATATTATGTAACAGTATTCTATATGATGGAAAGGAAAACAAAGTTTTCTGTTAAAGTTCTTTCGCTTTTATTAGTTGTAGAGCGACATCATACATTTTGGTTTTCATTGTATTTATATCATAAAAATGCTATAATGTTTGTCGAAAGGAGGTAACTCTTTTGCGTTACTTGCGTATATTTTTGTTGTTTGTTTGTACCTTTACTGCTACCTTCATTGTTAGTTTTCAAAAAGCTCCAAAGGTAAGCTTTTATTATTATAAACAGTATCTTTTAGCATATCAAGTACCTTCGCTTTCCTTTATGGATAAACAATATGCTTCTATTTTACCACGCCCTGTACCAAAAGCAAGTAAAGATTTTTCACAAAAAGAAAAAAAACAACCTTTGTCTATTTATAATCTAACATCACATGATGAACTAGCTGCTTCCGATACCACTGAAACCGGTTCCTATACCCTTGATGGTATTACTTATTTAAAAAGCAATGCGAGAAATATTATTTATCTCAACCAAGCAGACGCTCGTTGGGGAAATAAACTTTATGGTGGAAATGACCCTATTGCAAAATATGGCTGTGGACCAACAGCTATGGCAATCGTTATTTCCAGTATGACAGGCTCTGTTATACTTCCCGACCAAATGGCAGACTGGTCACGGGAAAATGGATATTATGCCTATGGCAGTGGTTCCTATCATGCCTTGATACCAAATGCAGCACAAGCCTTTGGTCTACAAGTTACTTCTCTGACAGACTTTACGTATGACACCATCAGAAGGGAACTTTCCACAGGTAAAATGATTGTTGCATTGATGAAAAAAGGACATTTCACCACAAGTGGACATTTTATCATTGTTCATGGCACAACCCTAGATGGTAAAGTATTGATAGCTGACCCAATGAGCATGGAAAATAGCTTAAAAGCTTGGGATATTGAAGTATTAATGAACGAATTAAAAATAGGTGCAACAAGTGGTGGACCATTGTGGTCTATTAGCCTACATGAAAACCTTTGAAAACAATCAAAGGTTTTTCTTTTCGGCATAAAAAGATTCTTTCCCCAGCAATCTTTTGTTCATTACCTTATCCTTTTCAATAATTCCTTTCAAAACATTTCTAGTTCTTAAGCTAACAAGCATCAGCATTTTTTCGTCACCATATTCTGTATTCATTGCTTGTTCTTGGCTATCTACTTTTAAAAGTCCCTTTAAGAAATGGTAATCTTCTTCATCGCCACTTGTTAATATTTCGTCAATTTGTCCATCAATACCATCTATGGTTTCCATAACTTCCATACGCATATTTAAAAACATATCTGTAGAAACACTGTCATTTCTTTTGAGTGTTTCCTCAATATCACTCGTAATTTTTTCAATTTTTAACATTTCACTATATTTTTTTTTCATTAAATCTGTCAATTTTTTAATACATAGTTCTATACTGTCCATTCAAACGCCTCCTAAAAGAAAGACGGCAGAATTTCTGCCGTCAATTTTCTTATTTATTTATTTTTACTTGTGTTGTTTGTGCACTGTTTTTTCTATCTGCTTCTTTGAATGTATCACGCAGTTCTATAATTAATGGCTTAATTTCCTCTATGATTTGTGTTTTTCTGCCGGCAGATAAACGAGCTAATTCATATTGAAAATATTCATACATTCGATAAAGTTCTTGACTAATAGCATATTTCCTATCCAATGTGCTGGACAAATAATCTATAATTTCTCTGCAACGAGTCACGGCTGCATCAAATTCTGTAAAATTCTCATTTTTTAAAGCAATTTCTGCTCTTGTTAATCTTTTAATTAATTCATCATACAACAATATTAACATTTCTGCTTTTGTCATTGTATTAATAGATTGTGTTTTGTATTGTTGGTATCCGTTTTGATTCATAAATTAGTGAACCTTACCTTTCCTCAACTTTTTCTTTCAACCGATTAGCTGCTAAATTGCTGTGAAAGCCAGCCACTTTGTGTATTCATTTGAGAAATATATTTTTCCAAATTTGTAAATTGTTTGTTATATCTTGTTCTCTCTGCGTCTAACTTTGTATTTAATGTTTTGATAAGCTCATCCAGTTCATTCATTTGTTTTAAATAAGTATTTTGTAATAAAGACAATGGCGAACTTTTATTTCCAGCTCTTTCAATCAAAATACCTTTTGTAGCACCTGTAGTAGCAGCATATTTTTTACACAATTCTTCCATACTTGTCATAACACCATTAAAGGTAGCACCTTCTTCTCCTTCTTCACTAGTAAAGAGTTTAGAAATACCTTCAGGGTCAGCTTCCACTGCTGCTCTAAATTTATCTTCATCAAATGAGATTTTACCATTTTCAGAATAATCATTGGAAATGGTAATGCCTGCTTCTTCTAAAGCTTGAATATCTGTGTAAGAGAAAATTCTTCTTAATTCACTGGAGAGATTACGAAGGTCAGTATCATTAAAAAGCATACCAGCTTTTGCTTTTTCTTCCCAGTTTTTAATTTCTGTCTCAGACATATCTTCCCTTTGTTCATCTGTCAAAGGTGCATAATCTCTATCACGTTTTGTTGATAATTCTTTGTTTACTAACTCAATGATAGCATTATAATCATCTATCATACCCTTTACAGCATCTACAACTTTGTCGCTGTCTACTTGTGCATCAAAGGTAACAGCATCTTCTACTGCATCTGCTTTCAAAGTTCCATCATCATTGTAACCAAATTTTCCACTTACAGTAATAGATAAACCATCTATATCAAATGTATTACTGCTTCTTACAATGTCAACAGAACCCGCACCATCTCCAAAATTAACAGTAATAATTGCATCTTGTCCTTTCGTAAATTTTGTTTTTGTGCTATCATAGATTGTTGTACCATCTGGATTTGTTGCTGATGTTGCACCAAACAATGTTTCAGCTAAATTACCACCTACATCTTTAATATCAATTTCTCCTGATGCACCAGAATCATTTGCTTTAATAGTAAAGCTGTCAGATGTTTCATTATAACTCATTGTTACGCCTGCTTCAGAGCGGTTAATTTCATTTATCATGTCGCCGATATTTATATTTTCATCAAATTCAAAATCTACACCGTTGATACTAATTTGATAAACATTTTTTTGTTCTGTTTCATAGATAGGTTTGTTATCAGCATCTACCATTGGTTTACCATCAGCATCAACTTTTTGTATCTTATTTCCTTTGTCATCTAATTTATCTACTGTAATAGTTGTAGTAGTTAAACCTCCTGCACCAGCCAAACCAGAGTTTTTAATAGAAGTAGCAACATTGACTCTATTAGATTCACCAGAAACCATGCCTAAAACGCCCTTTTCGCCCAGTAATCCAGCATCACCGCTTATTACTTTTAGTACAGAAGAACCATCTTCTGTTTTAAAGTTCAATTTTCCAGCCATAGCATTTGTAGCATTGATATCTGCTCCAACTGTAATTCTATTTTTGCCAAATGCTTTATCCACTTGGTCTTGAATTGATTTACGGAAATCTTCAAAACTTGTAAAGTTTTCCATATCTTCTTTGGATGGCATAGTAATTTTCTTTGTTGTACCATTATAAGAAAGTGTCATAGATTTTCCTGCTAAAGTATCCAATACAGAAGCTTTTTTTGTTAAACGACTATCTGTAGTTGCTGTATCGCCTGTATTATATGCACTACCTTTAATTTCTGTTGTAGTACCATCTAATTTTGTTCCTGTTGAAACACCTAACGCAGTTAAAACACCACCTGTTTCACTTTCAATAGAAAAACCATTACCACCAGAATAACCAGTATCTTCTTTAAAGGTTAATTCTCCATTTTCTGATACAGAAGCTTCTACATAAATTTTATTATCATCAAATTGTTTATTAATTGCATCAGCGACATCTTTCATTGTTTTAAATTCTTTGCTGCTGTCAAAAGAAATTCTATATGTTTTTTCGCTGTCACCAGCTCCATATTTTACTGTAAAGGAATTTCCAGCAATTGTACTAATGCCTACATCTGTATTGCCTGACAAATCAATTTCGCTTGTTTCCATTGTTTTATCAGAAGCACTACCAATATTCATAGTAGTTGTTGTTGCCATTTGTTTTACGCCCAAAATAGACATAGAACTTGCAGCATTCGAAGTACCTGTTGCTTTGATATATTTACTATTTTTTTCGCTGATTACATTAATCAAATTTCTACTAAAAAAGGAACTACTTAAAAGATTTGTTTTAGGACTTGTAAAAGAAGTATATTTATTTCTAAAGCCCACTAACAAGTCACTAATAGAACGCATTGCGTCTGTTTTCCATTGCAAAATCTGTTTGCTTTGTTTTTGTTTTGCAATTCTTGCTCTTGTTGCAGCAGTCATGTTTTCAATCATTGTTTCTGTATCCATACCACTGGCAAGGCCACTGATTTTATTGTTATAAAAACTATTTGTGCTACCAGCACTGCTTACGCCATTTACTGATGCCATATAAAACACCCTTTCCTTGATTTATTTTTTGAATCCTTTATCTTATTCTCTATACTTATTTATCGACATATAGTATACTTTAATTAAGATTAATTTTAAAATAAATGTGATAGTTTTTATGTTTCATTATCAAGGAGGTTTTTATTATGGCAGAAAAAAAGGAAAAAGAAAGTGTAAAATTTGACCATAACACAGAAAATATTGAAAAAACACAAGATTTCAAGGAAGAACAAAAGACAGATGATACTTCTGTATCAGAGGTTATAAAAGAAAAATTACTAGAATTAGTTGACCCAAAAAAAGCTGCTGCAAAAAAAGCCGCGAAAAAGGAAGCAGAACAAAAAGCAGCAAAACAAAGAAAAAAAGAAGGGATAAAAGTTGTAGAAAAAGAGGAAAAACCAGAAGTTGTTGTTCCTACAGAAATTATTACACAAAAGCTTGCTCCTAAAGATACTTTTATTCCTTTTTCAGAAATGGAGGAAAATGATATGCATTTTTCAAAAAAAATTGAACTGAATGAAATGACATTTGATGATGTAAGTATAAAGCAAAACCTTACAGACGAAGATTTTGAACAAGTTCTTAAAAATGACAATAAAAAAATTGAATTATATTCTGATGAATATGTTTATATCAATGTTATGGAAACCTTTGTAAAGGAAATCATTGTAGACTATATGAAACAATATGGTACTTGTACTTGTAATCATTGTGTTATTGACACTATGGCATTAACCTTAACTAATCTTCCTTCTAAATATGTTGTTGTAAAAAAGGGTGACCTTGCACCTTTGCTTCATATGTACCGTCAAAAATATTCTATACAAATTTCAGCAGAATTATTAAAAGCTTGTTTAGTTGTTTCGGGCTCTCCTCATCACAAAAAAAGTGAATAAGAAAATATTAAAAAAGATTGAGGATAGATTTCCTCAATCTTTTAGCCTTACATAATGTCTATATCATCATCCATGTCATCATCTATATCGTCATCTATGTCTCCGATATCATCCATGTCATCATCTATATCATCAATTTCAACGTTCATATCATCTATGTCGTTCAAACCATCCATTTCCTCATCAAGCAATTCTTCTGTTTTTTCTTGTACTGTTTTTGCAAGTTCTTCGTCTTCTTCTGTATCTTGTATTGTTTGCCAAATACGATTTACTTCTTCCACACAATTAAAATATGTCTGAGCAATCATATTGGTTGGGATGCCTAACATATCAGCATAATTTGTAATATTTTGCCAGTCTGCTCTTTCATAGCAAAGTATCAAATCTAACAACAAAGAACAAGGACCTTTATGGTATACTAATGCTTGCTTAATCTCCTCAGAAACAGGAATATCCTCAAAAATTTCTTCCAGAGACGCATCAATCAAGCTTCCCATTGTAGAAAACATCCCCATCAAATATGCTTCATTTTTAGACATAGGTAATGTATTATTATATTCCATCAATTCAGATGCAAAACTTGCTCTTAAAAAAGAACGTTTTAAAACATCTTCTGAACCAAAGTCTTTATCTCCTTTAAAACTTAAAAGATAAATCCATTGTTTTAACTGTCCTAAGCCTAATGTTACCAACGCCTGACGAATAGAAGAAGTTCTATTTCTTAGTGCAAAATAAACAGAGTTTACCATTTTTAATAAACCATACGTCAAAGAAGCATCTCTTGAAATAATTTCCTCAATCATTTCCACATCTGGTTCATCTTTTGTTACTTCCACAACTAGCTGGAAGAAATTACTTTGTAAATAGTCCGTTTTGTTTGCTTTTGTTTCTACTTTTTCTGCCACATATTGTCCTTGAAAATAATCCACGCCTAATTCTACTGCTAAATCATATTGTTTTTGATTTTCAATGCCATATGCAATACAAATTTTTTTAAAGTTTTTTGCTAATTTTACTGTATTTTCTAATGATACCGCTTCATTCTTTCCAAAATCCAGCTTAATATAATCTAAATATTCCATCAATCCAAAATATCTTGGTGCAAATTGAAAATCATTAATTGCAAACAAATATCCTTCTCTCCGAAATCTTTGTATTAATGTTGTTGCAAGTGGATGTACAATTACGTTATCTTCAATTTGAATAACTAAATCATTTTGTTTAAATATTTTTGGCGTATTTTTAAATAACAAATTGGGCGTAAATGTCATAAAAGTAGTTTTATCATTAAACACTTTTTCATTATTTTGTGACAAAAAGTTAGAAATAGAATCTGCTGCCGCATAATCTGTTTGGTTATACAATCCGCTTCCTTTTTCTTCTTGAAATAATATTTCATACCCAAATAAATTTCCTTCTCTATCTTTTATAGGTTGCCTTACAACATATTTGTTCATATCTTTTCCACCTCATCCAAAGCATTCCACCTAGAATCTTGTCATTTTATATTTTAAATATTACTTTTTTCTAATAACACATCAATTACTTCCACTAAATGACCAATTTCTGGTTTAGAAAGTTGTTCATCTGCCCCTAACTGTTTTCCTTTTATTCTCATTTCTTCGTTAATTAAGGAGGAAAATATAATAACAGGAATTTTTTGTAAATCTGGGTCATCTTTTATTAATTTTGTTAATCTATGACCATCCATCCTTGGCATTTCAATATCTGTGATAATTAAAGATGCTTTTTGAAAAATATCTTCTTCTTGTCGAATACTTCTTAAATATTGCCAAGCTTCCTCACCATTATCAAACTTAAGTACATTCTCATACCCTGCTTTATATAAAGAATCTCTGATAAGTTTTGAAAGAAGCACGGAATCTTCTGCCATAATGATAGGTTTTTTACTTTTATTACGTTTTCCCATTTTTTCTATTTCTTCAATTCGTATTCCTGTTTCAGGCGCAATTTCAGAAACAATTTTTTCAAAGTCAAGGATTGTTACAAGCACGCCATCTGTTTGTGCAATTCCTGTTGCAACACCTTCTTCTCCACCAGATATTGTTTTATCCGGTTTTTGTATATCGTTCCATGAAATTCTACTGATACCTACTACACTATGTACGCGAAATGTCGCAAACATTTTATTAAAATTTGTTACAATAAACAAATCTTTTTCATCTTTTTCAGATTCTCTCCCAGTGAGATATTTTGGCAAGTCAATTACCGTCAATACTGTCTCTCTAGGTTTAAAAATACCCTCTACAACAGGATGTGAATGGGGTATTGGCTTCACTTTATCCGACATCATAATTTCTGTTACCTTTGCTACATTGATGCCATATAATTCTCCATAAATCATAAATTCCATGATTTCAATTTCATTTGTACCAGACTCTAATAAAATCTCACCTTTGGTTTTCTTCATCGTTCAAATGCCCTCCCATATTATTTTTTGAACAAATGCTCTTCCCTTTTTATATCAACGGATATATCCCCTCTTTTCCAATGCAACAGCAATCGTATCCGTCATATACTCCACAACCTTTTTTATTTATATCGACTAAAAAACACAAAATATAACCAAAAAATTACTATTTATTCTTCTTATGAAAGAAATCTTAATCTTGAGGATAGACAACTTATTTTCATAACCTATCTATGCTCAAGATTTAGATTTAAAGAATCAAATCTTTTCTTCCAAAAGAACGTACTGTAACTGCACCTGTTTCTGCATCTAAAAGTAATGTTCTAGCATAATTCAGACCAACATCTTCTCTTGAAATACGGATTCCTTCTTTTGCTAATACTTTTTTCACTGTTTCAATATTTCTTTGCCCAATATTACCTATGGAACTGCTTCCTTGCACTTCAAACATTCTCGCTCCACCTGCAATTTTACATACTATACGTGCTTTTACTCCTCCAAAAACCTCCATCTTTCGGAGCGTTGCTGGTATTCCTGTGTCAGCATACTTAAACACATTACTATTTCCATTTTCCATGTTGTTTGGTAGCATAATGTGAACCATTCCCCCTAAGCGAATCATAGGGTCATAAAAGCAAATACCGATACAGGAACCTAAAGCATATGTAATTAATTTGCCGGGACCACGACAAATTTTCATGTCTGCAATTCCTACAACAGATTGCTTTTCAGCCATTCAAAACACCTAATTTCTTTAAAAGATAATTCAAGGATTCTATGTCAGGCATTAATAATAAATTACTATACACCTCTTTATCCTCTACCACAAATTTTCCGTTTATAATCATAATTTTATCCGTTTGATGTCCAAATTCTATCATTGGAACAGACATAATCCCTCCCAACATATTTACAGACATAGCAGGTACGGATAAATTCATAGAAATTCCTGTTAATTTAGAAATAGCACTAACATAAGAAGAAATCATAATATTTCCAATTTCTACTAATGCTGATACTTCCAATTCTCCTAATTGACTAAAATCATCAATTTTAGAGGTCAATACATGTTCTAACATAATATTAATTAAATCCAAATTTTGTAAATACAGCATAACACCATTTAATTCTCCTGATATATGTACCAATACACCAGAAACAATCATTTCAGGGTCGCCCAACTTGGTAATCGCTTCATTAAAACCTAATATCTGCACTTCTGGCATTGTCATTTTAATTTTTCGGTTCATCAGTTGAGAAAGTGCTGTTGCAGCATTTCCTGTACCAATACTGCCTATTTCTCTCATAACATCTATTTCAAGGCTATTTATTTCTTCATATTTCTTCATGTATGTTCCCCCTAGCAGTGATTAAGACCTTAATCCATTAATGGTTGTTTCTACTTCATCTGAAGTCTGCACCATTCTTAAGGAATATTGATAACATCTTTGTGCTTCAATCATTCTTGATAATTCTTCTCCTAAATTAACATTACTCATTTCTAATGACTTTTGTGCTAATATTGTTGGGTCAGCGGGTTGTGCAACCGGTTCGCCATCCTTTTCAGCAGGTATAAACTCTGTGCCTCTTGCACTTTGCATACCATTTTTAGAAGGGAAAGTATAAATTCCTATTTGTGGTATCAAATCCTGCCCGGATATCATTTCTTGTGTACCATTATCTGGATTTTCTCCTTCTGGTACTCTCCCCACAACAATAGGATTTTGTTCTGCATCAAGCACTCTTTTTCCATTTTGTGTTTCAAGATAAAAAGTTCCATCTGGTTGTAATGATGTCATAAAGCTACCTGTTCTTGTATAAGTAATCTCTTGGGTCACAGGATTTTGTATTGCAAAAAATCCATCTCCCATAATCATATAGTCATATTCCTGCCCTGTTGTAGCAAGATGTCCCTGTGTAAAATCAATGTCTGTTTTTTCCACATGCACTCCTGCACCAGCAATATAATCGGAAGGTTGTTGTGCCACTTCATTTAAGTTACTATAAATACATTCTGAAAAGGTAGAAGGTTTTCTTTTATATCCATGTGTATTCACATTTGCAATATTATTTGCAATAATATTTAATTTTTCCTGGTGCGCAATTGCTCCTACTGCACCTGTATAAAAAGCACGGTCCATATGATGTTACCTCCTATATTTTATACTCTGCCTATTTCTGTTGTTGCTTTTCCTAATAACTGGTCATACATTTTTAATACCTGTGCTGCACTTTGCAATGCTCTTTGACTAGACATCATATTTGTCATTTCTTTTACCATATCTACATTTGAACGTTCTAGTGTTTTCCATTGGATAGGGGTATCTGTAGGTGCTGGCTGTGCACCACCAATTACTGTAAACAGACCTTCCTGTTTTGATTTTTGTATCCCATTATAATCCTCAAAATCCACAACACCAATTCTTCCTAATACTGTATTCCCATCTTCTGTTAATATAGTTCCATCATCTAAGGCTTGTATATCTGTCGTACCAATATAAATAGGTTGATTGTCGTCTCCTAATACACGTCCTGCATGTTGTAATGCAACATATCCTTCATCGTCCATAACAAAAGAACCATCTCTTGTATACATCACACCATCTACTGTCTGTACTTGAAAAAATCCAGGACCTGTTAATGCAAAGTCCATACTCATATCTGTTGGGTCAAAAATGCCCTGTGTGTAGTCTGTTACTGTCACATCACCTGCGGTAATCATAGATGATGTTGTTCCTAATTCTTCTCCATCATTATGGTTAATATTACCATATCTTGAAAACATTTCATTTCGGAACGTTGTTGTAATAAATTCATCAGATTTAAAACCGGGTGTTAACGAATTTGTCATATTATTTCCTATTACAGCTAAACGTCTATTCTGTGTAAGCATACCAGAAGTTAAATCATAAAAGCCCTTCGTTGACACGCTTACTCACCTCCTATTCTTTTTCATCAAAAAAACGTTGCATATAATTTCTCAGTTTTCGGATTGCATTGGCATGAATTTGCGAAATTCTTGGTTCACTTACTTGCATTACCACAGATATTTCTTTCATGTTTAATTCATTGATATAGTAAAGAGATAAAACCATTTGTTCTTTTTCTCTTAAAGAAGCCAAGCCTTCTTTTAATGCTGCTGCGGTTTCTTTCTTTTGTAAATATTGCTCTGGTAAAAGTTCATTTGTATTTTTTAAAATTCCGTTCGTCTTTTGTCCAACGCCTTCTTCTTCCATTAGCATATCCAAAGAAAGCAAATTAAACGTTCCCGTTTTTCCTAAATCTTCCTTGTACTTTTTAATACTAATCTGCAGATAATTTGCTACTTCTTCATCTGTTGGTACCCTGCCCAGCTTATGACTTAATATATTTTGTGCTTCTTCTATTTCTTTCGCACTTTTACGTATACTTCTTGGAACCCAATCTTGTTTTCGGGCAATATCAATAATCATTCCACGAATCCTTTTTGAAATATAGGTTTCAAATTTTACATGTTTATTAATATCAAACTTGTCAATTGCTGTCATGATAGCCAGAACGCCTTCATTAATTATATCATCAATTTGAGAAAAACCCAAGTAAATTCCACGCATTTGCATGGCAATATTTTTGACAATATAAATATATCGTAGCACCAATGTTTGCTTAATCTTTTGGTCATTGGTTTGTTTATATAGTATAAGTAGCTCTTCATTTGTCTTTGCATCTAGTTCTTTTTGAGAAAGCATACCTATCTCCCCTGTCCTCATGGCTTTTTATGATATTACAATGTTACCAATCGCTTGTATCTGCACATTATTTGCAATTTCATTGAACGAAAGTACGTAAATGTTAGGAAAAAATTGCTCTATCAGCCTATAAAAATAAGCTCTAACTACATTGCTTGTTAATATAATTGGTGTTTGAGAAAGTTCGCTGAATTTTTTCATTTGCTCGCTGATTTGTCCAATCAGTTTCTGCATTAATTCTGGACTCATTGAAATATAAATTCCTTGTTCTCCCTTTGTCAAACCGGCAATAATTGCTTTTTCCACTTCTGCATCCAAAGTAATGACTTTCATTTGTCCACCTTCACAGAATTTTCTTGTAATAGTACGTTTTAATGCAATACGTATATTTTCTGTAATGGTATCTAAATCTCTTGTTGTTGCAGAGGAGTCGACAATCGTTTCTAATATGGTTTCCATATCTTTAATTGGTACACCTTCTTTTAAAAGGTTTGACAATATTTTTTGAAATGCACCATAGGTCAATACATTTGGGAAAGTTTCTTCTATCAAGTCAGGAGAAACTTTTTTTGTATTTTCAATCAACTGCATCACTTCATTTCTTGTCAGCAATTCATAAGCATGTTTTTTCACTGTTTCAGATAAATGTGTCAACATAACAGAGAGCGGGTCAATAACAGTATAACCATAAATTTCTGCCATTTCTTTGTTTTCTGGCGTAATCCATTTACTTGGAATACCATAAGATGGTTCTATTGTTTCAATACCATCAATTTCACCTGCTGGATTTGGTGGCTCTAAAGCTAAATAATAGTCAATCAATATTTCACCTTTTGCTACTTCTTCTCCTTTTATATTAATAACATATTGATTTGTATTCAAATTGGAACTATCTCTTAAACGAATAGAAGGAATAACAAATCCCATGTCCTGCGCATATTGTCTTCTAAAAATAACAATACGTTCTATTAATTTACCACCACTAGACTCATCTACAAGTGGTATCAAACTATATCCAATTTCCATTTCAATTGGCTCTACATTCAACAAAGAATATACATTGTTAATATCTTTGTAGAAATCATTTTCACTCATTGGTTCTGGCATTTCTTCTTCTGGAGGAGTACCCATTGCTGCACCACCAGATGCCATTAAGGCATCATCTGCCGCAATTAAGGCTTTCATACGGTTAGAAGCTCTCCAGCCAATCATAAGTAAGATTATACCAACCACAAATAAAGGAACATGTGGCATCCCTGGTACAATAGAAACTGCTGTCATAATGCCGCCACCCATCATGAGCGCTTGTGGTTGTGCTAAAAATTGTGTTGCCACATCATTATTCAAGCTACCATCTGAAACGGCTCTTGTTACAATCATACCAGTTGCAGTAGAAATTAAAAGCGCTGGTATCTGTGATACAAGACCATCACCAATGGTTGCAATAGAATAAACAGAAAGCACTTCATTAAATGTCATAGTAGATTGTACCATACCAATAATTGTACCTGCTATAAAGTTTGTTGCTGTAATGATGATGGACATAATTGCATCGCCTTTTACAATTTTTGTAGCACCATCCATAGAGCCATAGAAGTCAGCTTCTTTTTGTATTTTGTATCTTCTGACACGAGATTCTTCTTCTGTAATCAAACCAGAACTTAAGTCTGCATCAATTGCCATTTGTTTACCAGGCATCGCATCCAATGTAAATCTAGCAGCAACCTCAGCAACACGTTCTGCACCTTTGGTAATAACCAAAAACTGAACTAATACAATAATCAAAAAGATAATCACACCAACAACGATATTTCCTTGTAACACAAAAGTACCAAACGCTTTTATAACTTCTCCTGCTGCACCTGCTTTTGTCAATATCAAACGAGTTGAAGAAATATTCAAACCAATTCGAAATAAGGTTGTAATCAAAAGCAAGGAGGGAAAAATAGAAAATTCCAACGATTCTTTAATCTGCATAGAAATTAACAGTATAATTAAAGAGAGGGAAATATTTAATATAAACATCATATCCAACAGCCAAGCAGGAAGCGGAATAAGCAATAAAAGCACTATGACAATTACAAATATGGATACAACATAATTCAAAGCATTTTTCATAGATTTCACCATTTTCCTATATGTAAAAAATAAGTATTTTTGTTAAAAAAACTTAAAAATATATTTCAGCTTGTCAAAAAACCTTGAGAGCTAGCCCTCAAACTCCTCAAAGAACCTTAATGCGAAACTAACATTTCGCTAAAAAGATTGATTTTTGTCCAACTTTTTTTAAAAAAGTTGGTGGATGTGGGTAAAACCCACAAAAAAGACTTTATTGACAGACTGATATTTTTCTTTCATTTTTTCAACATTTTGTTATTTCTTTTTTCCTGTTAAATCTTTTCCATTGAGTTGATAAACATATACCAATATTTCTGCAACAGTACCATAAAATTCTTCTGGTATCATGCCAGAAACCTGTGTCATTGCATACAATGCTCTTGCAACAGGTTTGTTTTCAACAACCTGCACACCATTTTCTTCTGCAATTTTTATAATTCTCAATGCCATCTCATCTTGTCCTTTTGCCACTACAATAGGCGCTGCATCTTTTTCATCATCATATTTTAGTGCAACTGCAAAATGAGTTGGATTTCTTAATACTACGTCTGCTTCTGGAACGGATTGCATCATTCTTGACATAGCCATTCTTCTTTGTAATTCTTTAATTTTTCCTTTAATTTGAGGATTTCCTTCTGTTTGTTTATATTCTTCTTTTACTTCCTGTTTTGACATTTTTAATTGTCTTTCATAGTCCCACCATTGATATAAATAGTCAAATAATGAAATAATAACAAATACAATAGAGACTCTCATAACCAATTTTATCACACAATCTAACACAAACACAGAAGAAGAAATCAAGTCTAATTTTAGTGTTCTTTGAAAATTAATAAGCTGCCCTGTAAAAAAGCTATACATAATACATATTAAAATCGTAATTTTAATGATACCTTTTATTACTTCTACAATACTTCTTAAAGAAAACATTTTTTTAAATCCTTGTATCGGACTCAATCTACTAAATTTGGGTTTTAACGAATCTGTTGAAAATAAAAGTTTTGTTTGAGCAGCAGTTGCTGTAACTGCTAAAAGTACAGCTATCATCAACAGCGGTACACACACTCTCACAAAAGTAACTATCATTTCTATTGTCATATCTGACACAAATGCTCCTGTCACTTCCGTTTTTTCAGCTGCATAGTTCATATATCTTAATAAAAAAGAACGTAAAGCACCATAGATACCCGGAAATAACAGTTTCAGAGAAAAAAATGTACCAAGAAGCGACGCAACCACAACGACATCTTTACTCATAAAGATATTACCTTTTTTTCGCTCGTCCCGTCGCTTCTTGGGGGTGGCTTGTTCGGTTTTCTCATCTGCCGCCAATGTTGCTCCCCCCTTTATAGGCGTTTATTTCACTTTAAAAGTTGAATGATTTCTCTAAAATGATTAATTGTTTGTGGAATTAATCCCCTCACAAATTCTTCCATAGGCACAAACATCATAACAAGTATCAATATTCCTATCAATACCTTTGCTTGTATATTAATGACAAATACATTAATTTGTGGTATTGTTTTCATCAATATACCAACACCCATTTCACAAATTAGTTCTGCTGCCAATATTGGAAATGACATCTGTATTCCTAAAATCGTACATTGTATAAAAATATCCCATATTCTTTGATAAACTGCCTGATTTAAAACAACCTCCCCATAAGGTACTACTTCAGAGGAGGTTAATATAGCATGTAACACTGCAATATGACCATTTAAAGCAAAAAATATTAATGTATACAATATATTGTAAAGTGTCGCACTCATAGAAATAGAAGCATTACTTTGACTATCATATATTTTTGCCATAGACAATCCTAATTGCATATCAATAAATTCTCCAGCTAATATAATGACATATAAAAATAAACTAATCACAAATCCTGTAACATATCCCACTGCACATTCTTTGATAAGGATAACAGCATATTCTACTACTGTATTGGGTTGCTCCACTGCACCATTATAAAAACTAGAAACAATGATTGTCAATGCCATAATCATACCTGCCTTAACAGCTGCTGGCACATTCCTTCTTCCTAATATAGGATTAAACAATACCATACCTGACATTCTCATCAGGACTAACGTAAAAAACATAAAACGATTCGGTTCTAGCACAATTTAAAACCTCGCCTTTTATAATAACATCATATGAAATAACTCTACTGTATAATCTTGCAATGTTTCCAACATCCAGCTACCACTAAAAATACAAAGAGCAATAATTACAATCAATTTGGGCACAAAAGTAATAGTTTGTTCATGAATTTGCGTTGCTGCCTGTATAATCGAAATTAATATACCTAAAAACATACTTAACAGTAAGATAGGCGCCGCAAGTTTTGCACCTACAATAAGCGCTGATTGCATAATAGACATTACCTCTGAATTTGTCATAGAACTCGCCTCCTTTGCTAATTAAAACTATAAACAAGGGTAGAAAATAATAATTGCCACCCATTTACAGTTACAAACAGCAATATCTTAAAAGGCAAGGATATGGTTGCTGGTGGCAACATAATCATACCCATAGACATCAGTGTACTGGATACCACAATATCTATTAATAAAAATGGTATAAATAACAAAAATCCCATAACAAAAGCTCTGGATAATTCACTTGTCATAAATGCTGGTATCACCACACGCATTGGTAAATCTGTTACTTGTTGCTCCACAGTTTGTGGATAGTCAATATCTGCAAAGTCTAAATACAAATTCAAGGAATCCGGTTTTGTATTTTTTAGCATAAATCTTTTGATTGGTAAACTTGCCCTTTGCAGTGCCTCTACTTGTGAAATTTCTTCATTTTTATAAGGTTGATAAGCAGTTTCATTCACCTCATCCACAACAGGAGTCATTATAAAAAGTGTCATAAATAATGCAAGTCCTATCAATACGGAGTTTGGTGGTGTTCCCTGCAAACCTATAGCATTTCTCAAAAAAGAAAGCACAATAATAATTCTTGTAAAGGCAGTTATCAACATCAAAATTGATGGCAATAACGAAATCACTGTCAATAGAAACAGTATTTCTAATGTCTGCACACTGTCTCCATTGACATTGATGAGTGCGTCTGTCATATTAAACACCTCTAAAAATTATCAGCAATTATTTCTTTTTTTTCCATTTATCAAACATCATATTTTGAAATAAGCTGCTGACATTTTCTATCTCATTTTCTTTTAAAACAACATCTTCTTTCGAAAGCTCCGCCAAACATACCATATTTGTTGCCGTATTTCCTATGAGAAAATATCTTTCATTCACTTGTATAATATCAATAGAGCGGTCTGTTCCTACAACCGCCCTGTCCAGCAATTTTATGCCCTTTCCCCTACTATCCATTTTTAAGGAGCTTTTTGCAACCAATTTACTAAACAAATAGCTGAAATACAATATTAATACTATAACTGCTACAAGAGTTGCCAACATAGGCAATGTTTGTGTTACGATACCACTCAGTCCTCTCTTGTATTAACCAACAATATTGGTCACTGTTTTTAAAACTCTATCTGGTTTAAAAGGTTTTACAATAAAGTCCTTCGCACCAGATTTAATTGCTTCAATAACCATTGCTTCCTGTCCCATAGCAGAACACATTACTATATTTGCATCAGCATGTTTTCCCTTGATTGTTTTAAGTGCTTCCAAACCATCCATATTTGGCATTGTAATGTCCATAATTACCAAATCTGGTTGTACTTCTTCATATTTTTCTACTGCTTGTAAGCCATCTGCCGCTTCATATAAATCTGTGTAACCATTTTTTGTTAATACATCCTTTACCATCATTCTCATAAAAGCTGCATCATCAACTAACAAAATCTTAGCCATTTTATACCATACCTTTCTTTCACTTAAGCATTTTTTATTTTTTATTTTATAAGTTACATAAATTAATTTTTTTATGCAACCTCTCCTAACACTTACTTACTACCGAGTCCTTTTATTAAATCTTGTTTTTTAATAATTTCTGTAATACGGATACCAAAATTGTCATTTACTACAACTACATCACCTTTTGCAATACATTGACCATTCACATATAAATCAACCTGGTCACCTGCCAATTTATCTAATACAACAAGTGAGCCTTGTGACAATTCAAGTATTTCTTTTACTAATTTTTTTGTTCTACCAATTTCTACAGAAACCTCTAATGGTACACCAAGAATCATATTCAAATTCTCTTTTTGTTCTGCACCCATTGGTTCCTTGGAGGATGATTTTAAATTATCCACTGGCAAAGGCTGCACATTAATAACCTTTGGCTCTGATGGATTTTGAATTGGTCCCATCATTTGTTGCATCATCTGTTGCATCATTTGTTGTTGCTGATACAACATTTGTTGCATCATATCTGGAGCCATCTGTGGTTGTTGCATCTGCATTTGTGGTTGCATCTGCATTTGTGGCATTGGTTGTGGTTGTGGCATCGGTTGTGGTTGTGGCATCGGTTGTGCTGTTGCACCACCACCTAACATTTTTTCAATTTCTTCTTGAGACATGTTTCCGCCACTACTTGCCGCTGGTGCACTTGCCTCACTGCCGCCACCTAATAGCTTTTCAATTTCTTCTTGAGACATGTTTCCACCACTGCTTGCTGCTGGTGTACTTGCCTCACTGCCACCGCCTAATAGCTTTTCAATCTCCTCTTGAGACATGTTTCCACCACTACTTGCTGGTGATGCTACTGGTGCTTCCTCCTCTTCCTCTCCACCATCATCTTCAATTGGAACGCCAAAAGCAGAAACTAACTTTTTCGCCAGTTTAATTGGCATCATATTCATAAATTCACTTTCAACATAATCTTCAATTTTTAAGTCAAAACTGATGATAACCATTTTTTCTCCAGAAGAAAAATGGGCTTCCTTAAAGTCCTTTACATCCTCAATCGGAAATGCTTCTGGTGTAGAAATATCCACTAATTCTCCCAAAAATTCAGAAAGAGCTGTAGCAGATGCTCCCATCATCATATTCATAACTTCACAAATTGCACTCAAATTTAATTCATTTAATTCAAAATCTTCATCTGGAATTTCTGTCATCATCAATATTTCTACAATTGATTTAACATCTTTCCTTTTTAAAAGCATTACATTTGTACCTTCCAAACCGGCTACATATGTAATTTTTACCCCAATCGCTGGTTCTAAATTTTCAAACTTAAATTCATCGGCAGTCAGAACTTGTACTCTAGGTGTTGTAATATCAACTCTTTTACTAAGCATTGATGATACTGCCGTTGCTGACGCTCCTAAACTAATATTCAGTATTTCACCTATGGCGTCTATCTCTAATGGACTAAAACGATTTGAACTCATTCCTTTTCTCGCTCCTTCAATAAATCATTTATTCTTCATATACTCCGCTGATTTTTACCGCCATGTTCTTATTTTGAACACCAAGCTTCCCTTTAAACCATGGCTGGTTTTCAATATAGAGATAGATTTCAGAATCCTTTGGTTTATTCAGATTGATAACATCCCCAACATGTAAATTATAAATATCATTTAAATTTACTTGGGCTTGACCAAGTTCTGCTTTAATTTCTAATGTAGAACTTTTAATGCATTCCATAATTTCTTCAGCCGTATCTTCAATGCTACCTTTCCTGCCTACACTACTGCTTCTATTATCAATTAAATTAAATACAATATTCAAAACCGTTTCAGGAATACAAACATTCATTCTTCCTGTTAACTGACCAACTGTAATATCTATCATTACAATTGCAATTGTTTCGTCCATGCTAATGGTCTGCATCATATTTCCATTTCTTTCTATTTTTTGAATTGCAAATGATACATCATCTAAATAATTTACCCAACCATCTTTCATGATACGTACAAAATGAGAAACAATGTCAGCATACAAAGCCAATTCTAAATCTGTATATTTGTAATCAAACGATACATTAGGAACTTCATCTCCTGAGGCGCCTAACATTCTGTCAATCATTAAGAGCATAACCTCCGCATTGATAAATACAATGCTTGGTATTTCTTCTATCTCCTCGTCCCCTTTTGGTAAATGGACGTCTATCAATGTCAGTATATCGTTTTCTCTCAAGGCATTACTAAATTCATAATACCTCTGTTCCTCTACACTGATAATTTCAACCTGACTATTCATACGAAGTAAACCATTGATTCTAGCATTCAATAGTCTAGCATAGTTTTCATAAATATTGCTTAATATTTTCAGTTTATCTTTTGTAAATTTTTTAGGACTATAAAAATCATATTTTCGATATTTTTCTTCTGGGGTTTCTTCTTTCTTTTCTTCTTCAAAGCCACCGTTTGCCATAGAATTTAACAACGCATCTATTTGACTTTGCGATAAAGCTTCGGCCATTTACCTTCCCCCCTCTCCTTTTTATTATTCTTTATTCTTGCACAGACCCTTGTTGATTTTCTAATATTGTTTCTACCTTTATGCTTTCGGATTCTGCATAATATTCTTCCAAACTTCTCTCTACATCATCCGTCTTTGTAATTAGTATTTCAACACGTCTATTTCTTGCTCTATCTTGTGCTGTATCAAATTTACTAATTGGTCGGAATTGACCATAACCGGAAGCTACCAATTTTGTAGGGTCAATGAAATTCTTTTGCTGTAAATATAATAATACTTCTGTTGCTCTGTTTGATGATAAAAATCTATCACTGACGGGTTCATTTGGTATGTCTGGGCTTGCTTGTGAAGTATGCCCTAAGACAGATATTTCTTTGATGCTTTCTGTTACATTGTTAAGTGCTCCAGCTAATATATCTAATGTTTCCTTTCCTTCTTGTTTTAAAACATAGCTATCTCCATCAAAAAATATATTGTTGTGGAATGTAATAAAAGCAAATCCATCACCTTTTGAAACCTCAATGTCATCTTGCAAATTATTCTGTTCGATATACTTTGACAGTGTGTAAAATAAATCATCAAATTCATCCATTTGTTCTTCATCTGGTTCCCCAGAAACAAGTGGGTCTTCTCCCGGCTGCTCATCAGAATCAATAACAATCTGAGAAACCTCTACTGCACTCGGATTGAAACTTCTTACCAGAATTTCATATTTCTCTGCGTTAATATCCGACATGGAATATAACAATACAAAAAAACATAGCAACAGCGTTACTAAGTCGCCGTAGGTATCCATCCAGTTAGCTCCTCCGCCTCCGCCGCTTTTTTTCCTCCTGCCCATTATAACACCTGTCCTCTAATTAATCTATTTAAAATTGATTTATTTTCTTATTTTCCTTCATTTTCTATGTAACATTATCTTTTTCATCACTAAAAACTTATAAAAGTTTATCCTATTATAAACATTTATAACATTTTATTGTTGACTTTCTTCAGATACCGCATCTCTTTGTGCTTGTGGTAAGAAAGAAATTAATTTTTCTTTTAAAAACTTAGGGTTTTCTCCCGCTTGTATCGAAAGTACCCCCTCAATAATAATGGTTTTACATAGTTCTTCTTCAGAATGTCTGATTTTTAATTTTGTTGCAATCGGATTAAAAATTACGTTTGCCAAAATACAACCATAGAATGTTGTTACTAAAGCAACAGACATACTAGAACCTAAACTACCTGCACCACCGCTACCGCTCAAGTCCATACTTCTTAACATGTTAATCAAACCAACCAATGTACCAATCATACCAAACGCTGGTGCTGTTGCTGACCCTCTTTCATACATTCCAACAACTTCTTCATGCCTTGCTACTAAATTATCCAAGTCATTGTTTAACATTTCTTTTACTCTATCTGCATCTGTTGCGTCAACAATCAGCATTAAACTTTGTTTAAAAAATGGGTCATCTACTTGGTTTGCCTTTTCTTCCAAAGCCAGCAAACCATTTTTTCTTGCAATCTGTGCAAAATCTACCAATGTATCAATATATTCCATTGGGTCAAATTTCTTGCCATCTAACATAATTTTAAGATGTTTTGGTATTGCTTTCAAATGTTTTGGAGAATAGTTTGCAACAATCGCAGCAATCGTACCTCCCAAAACGATAATTAAACTGGGAACGTCAAAAAAGTTTTTTACATTTTCTATCGCATAAGCAATGCCTGTTTCCGTTACTTCAAGAGCAATACCATTTATTATCAGTGCAAAACCTAACACAATACCAATAATTGTTGTTATATCCATAATGTGCCTCCACCAATTCTCTTATTACCATAACAAATTTTCTTCACCATCATGCTCTATACTGATTTTTTGATGCCATTCATAAACTTTTGCATTATAATCAATAATCTTTTGTACAATTTCCTCTGCGCTTTCTCTTACAACGTAATAGTCCTTATTCATCATAATAATTTTACTTTCTGGAATCAATTCAATTCTTTCAATTTGTCCACAGTTAATAATAAATGGTTCTTTGTTTAATTTTGTCAGCTTAATCAATACAAGCCGCCCCCTCTTTCTTTTTATTTATATTTACTGGAGTGAGCAAAGCTCACTCCAGGTCATATCTTATCGTTTCATATTTACTAATTCTTCCAGCATTTGGTCTGTTACTGTAATAATTCTAGTATTTGCTTGGAAGCCCCTTTGTGTTGTAATCATTTCTGCAAATTCATTTGCAACGTCAACATTTGCCATTTCCAAACAAGCTGTTTTTAAAGTTCCTGTATTTCCATCACCAGGTACATACGCCTGTACTGCACCTGTATTATTTCTAATATTATAATAAGAACCATTATCCATTTCCAAACCACCAGTATTAGGAACAGCGGCTACTGCAATGACACCAAGAGAAAATACTTCACCACTTGGCATTTGTGCACTTACATTACCATAATCGTCAATAGAAATAGAAACCTTTGGAACTTCCCCATCTTCTGCACCTTCCAAACCACCATTACCTGTTCCATCATTTTCTACCTCTGGAACACGCAAAGGCACCAAGTTATTTTGGTCAACTACAGTACCTTCTGGTAATGGGAATGTTGTACCCTCTGGATAAGCAAAACCATACACTACATAACCATTACTATCTACAAGATATCCATCTTCATCACAATTAAAATTACCAACTCTTGTTAATTGTAAAGAGGTAATATCTAATTGGTCTCCTGTTCCACCACCATCTGCTGTTGCACCTTTTTTAGGATTAACACCTGTTACTCCAGTTGGCAATTTGTTACCAACTAAAAAGAAACCATCTCCGATAATCATAACATCAGAAGGTCTTCCTGTTGCAGCTGGTGTACTTCCTTCAAAGTTTTTATCCACTGTTGCTAAGGAACAACCATAACCTACCTGTGATGCATTTCTACCACCAAAAGAATCTGTACCACCTGATGCATGGGATGAAGTGGTATATAACGCCTCTTGGAAAGTAGCACGAGATGTTTTATATCCATATGTGTTACAGTTGGAAATATTATTTCCGATAACGTCCATTTTAGATTGGTGTGTTTTTAAACCTGCAATTGCAGCATACATTGATCTAACCATTTTTACTTCTCCTCCTAAAAAATCATGCTGTCATGAGGGCAGACAGTCAATCTGCCCTCTTTGCCTCCATAAATGGTCCAGCTTATAGTATAACAGCACTATCTATTTTTGTAAAAATATTATTTTTCATTTCTGCTCCGCTTAATGTTGTAACAACAATATTATTAGGAACATTTACAATAAACACTTCTTTGGGGCCAATGATAACAACATCTTTTGCACCTTTTTGTTTTGCCTTTTCTACTGCATTGTTTAAGTCATCCATAAGGGTAGATGTCATTTCAATACCTCTTTGGTCAATTCTTTCTTTGGCATGTTTTGAAAACTGTAGTTGCTCTTTTGATTGCAGTCTTTCTTGTAACAGTTGTTCAAAACCAACACCTCTTTGCCCAGCCTGTATTTTTTGTAACTCGGAACCTCTAATTCCATTAATTGCTTGATTATTATTTACATTCTGAACCATACAACATTCCCCTATCCTGCTAGTTATGCTTCTGGCTGTTCTCCCTCAACTTTATCTGTTTTATCGTCTGTATCTGGTTTTTCTGTTTCATCTACCTTATCGTCAGTATCTGGTTTTTCTGTTCCATCTACTTTATCGTCAGTATCTGGTTTTTCTGTTCCATCTACTTTATCGTCAGTATCTGGTTTCTCTGTTTCTTCATCCTTGATTAAATCATCTGGAATCTTACCAACAGCCATAACTTGTGACAAACCATATGCTTTTCCATCTACAAACACAACTGTTTCGCCACCATAAAAGCCACTACCTGTTACCATGCCTTCTATTGTTTTTAATTTTCCATCAGAACCTTCTACTGCAATGGTTACTTCTTTTCCTACCAATGCTGCGGAATAATTTGTCACTGCAATATCATTCATATTTGTAATTGCTGTCTGCAAATCATTCATTGTCTGTATGGATGACATCTGTGATAACTGTTCCATCATTTCAGAGTTACTCATAGGATTTGTCATATCCTGATTTTGCAATTGTGCTACAATTAGCTTTAAAAAATCTGTAGAATCTAATGTTGTTTTACTGTAGGTACCAGGTTTTCTTAAACTGTCTTCTGCCTTTTTAATATAATCGGCACTAATGCTGTCTATTGCCATACAAAAGTCCTCCTTTTATTCCATATTCCACAAGCCCAGTCTCATCTGCTGGATAAAATCAGCAGAACGTTCTGCTTGCAGTCTATGTTGATGTTGTTTTTGTTGTTCTTCTTTTTGTCTATCAAAGCCTTCGCCTTTTGACTCTCTGTTTTGGTCTTGTGACTGCATTTCTTTTTTGTTGACCTCAACTGTTGTTTCATTTCCTGTATTTTGTTCTATAATAGAGCTAATTTCTCTTGCTTTTTCTGCTAACAAATTACTTGTTTTTGCATTTTCTGCAAACATGGAAACATGTGCCTGACCATTTTGCATTACCAATTTAATGGTAATTTTACCCAACTCTTTTGGCATCAGTTGAATTTCAAACTCATTTTCATGTTGTGCAAATTTTGCTAACATTTTATCAGATACTTTTTGTGCCATATCAGCATCAGCAATTTGTGTATTTTCACCTACTTTGATGTTAATGACATCATCAGAAAACAATCTTCTATTTGTTGCAGAAGTATTTTCTGGTAAATCTGCCTCTTCTGAAGTATCTGTTTGTTTGTTATCAGATTTTGTTTCTGTTTTTTCTTCTGTAACAGCAACAGGTTCTTCTGTTGTTTTTGTTTGTTCTGTTTTTACTTCTGCTTTTACATCTTCTGTCTTTACAGTTTCTATTTTTTGTTCATTTTGTTGCTGTTTTGGTTGTGTTTCCACTGCTTTTTCCACTTCTTTTGTTGCCTCTTTCGAAACAGTTTGCTCAGTTTCTACTTTTGTTTGTTGTGGAACTTGCTCAAGTTTTTCACTTGTTTGTTGTTGTGATGTGTCAACAACGGTTGCTGTTTGTTCTGTTGTATCAACAGTTACTTGTGACATTTCCACTGCTTCTGTTTGTACAACAGGTGTTTCTGTAACAGTTTGTTCTACTGGATTGTCTGCTGATACAATATTGGTGTTCATTGCTGCTGCAAACATTGCTAAATCTACTTGTTGCACCATATTGTCCTTCACATCTTCGCTGTCTTTTTCTGTTACATTTTCTTTTTGTTGTGTTTCTGGCTTTGTAACATCCTCTTTTTTATCAACACTTTCTTTATTTTCCTTGGTATCCTTTGTGTTTTTTGTGTCTTTCTTTTCAGATGTACTTGGTTTTTGTTGTGCCTCTGCTGTCTGTTTTATAAAACCATAAAAGGCTTCATTTTTACTGTTGACATTCATTTTGACTGCATTTGCTTGTAATGCTACAAAGTCATTTAATTTTACACCATCCACAACCTCACCTCCTTAAATATAAAAATATTTATAGTAAAATAAAATTACTATCCAAATTATTTGCCTGCAATACGGCTAAAAGAAACAAACTCTTCTATCAACATTTCTTCTTCTTTTTGTTCTTCTTTGTGATAAACTTCTAATTTTTTTTCTTTTAATTTCTCTAAAGAAGAAGTATCTTGCTTTGCTGCTATGACTTCATTTCTTTTATTTTCTTCATCCACTTTAATAAGAGCTAATTTTTTTTCTTCTTGTTTAATAGTAACTTCCAATCTTCTTAAATAAGCTTCAAATCCAATAGACTCTATAATTGTGATTCCTTCCATTTTTTTCTGGTTAAAATCCTCATTACACTTTTTATATTCTTCTTCTAAACTATGTATGACTTCTTCTTGTTGATGCATTTTTGCTAATATTTTAGCATGTTCATTTTTTAATGCATCCAAAACTTGATTTTTATAACTCAACACTGTACCCAATGTAAAATTAAATTTTTTCATAGTTCCCCCTAAAAAATTACTTTAATATTTTTTCCATTTCTGCAACAACTTCATCATATGAAAATTTATCTGTTACACTTTGTTTTAAAAATCCATTTATTTTATCTATTTTAGAGATTGCATAGTCCACTTTCGGATTTGTACCTGCTTTATAGGCACCTATAGAAATCAAGTCAGCATTTTTATCATATACACTCATAATATCTCTCATTTTGGAATTCAAATTTTTATGTTCTTGTGAAACAATGCTACTCATCAAACGAGAAATACTTGCATTAACATCAATTGCAGGGAAGTGATTACTATTTGCCAACTTTCTAGTTAATACAATATGTCCGTCTAAAATACCACGAACAGTATCAGCAATTGGCTCATTGGTATCATCACCTTCTACCAAAACTGTATAAACTCCAGTAATAGAACCTCTTTTAAAATTTCCACTTCTTTCCAACAATTTGGGTAGCTCTGCATAAATAGAAGGTGTATATCCCCTTGCCACAGGCGGCTCTCCTACGGCAAGTCCAATTTCCCTTTGTGCCATAGCAAAACGTGTCAGCGAGTCCATCATTAAAAGCACATCATAACCTTGGTCTTTAAAATATTCTGCAATTGTTGTTGCTACCATAGGGCACTTCATTCTTAACATAGCTGGCTGGTCACTTGTGGCAACAACAAGTACAGAACGTTTCATGCCTTCTTCCCCTAAATCTCTCTGCATAAATTCCAAAACCTCTCGACCACGCTCTCCTACTAGTGCAATCACATTAATATCTGCCTTTACATTTTTAGCAATCATACCTAGTAAGGTACTTTTTCCAACACCACTACCTGCAAAGATACCAATTCTTTGCCCTTTTCCTATTGTCAATGTGCCATCAATCGCTTTTACTCCAAATTCCATTTTTTCTGTAATAGGTGGTCTTTCCAAAGGATTGATATAAGGACTTTCTACAGTATAGTATTCCTCTGCTTTAAAAGAGCCCTTTCCATCTATGGGATTTCCCATAGCATCAATGGCTCTTCCTCTTAAAAAGTCACCTACTGGTATTTTTAATCTTTGTTTTGTATTTCTGACAAAGCTTCCAACTGCAATACCACTCATATTATCATAAGGCATCAAAAATATTTTTTCATCTTTAAACCCTACAATTTCAGCGGGTATTTGTTTATTACTACCTTCATTATATATCAGGCTAATATCACCCATACTCGCCTTTCCACCAGAGGCTTCTATGCCCATGCCGACAATATTTTCAATCTTGCCTATATGACTGATTGTTTCTGATTCTAATACTAAACTAGCCATTTTTTGGAACACATCCACCCCTCCTTATCATAAAATATGGGGCTTTACTTAGTGAAAGCCCCATAAAACACTTTTTTCTTAAACATCGGGACAAAACTTTGACTATTTTTTTAACGATTACAAAGGATTAAAAATAACATTACAATGGTGCACTGTTCAAAATCTCTTTGATATTTACCATTTGTGTACTTGCACTTGCATCAATAATTTCATCTGGTAATTCTATGATACATGTTCCCGGCGTTTCATTTTCCATTACAACAATTTTAACATGGTCTGAAAGATGGTTTAAATGTTGAAGTAGTACAGAATCTCCTTCTACCATCAATTCCGCATCACATCTAGCAATATATAGCTTTGCCCATTCTCTTGTTTTTAATTTTTCTGTAGCAGAAATGACCATTCTCTCAATTACTTCTTCACTAGATTTTAAACTCACTTGTATTACTTTTTCTGCTATAGCAATCGCCACGTCTTTTAACTGATTACGATATCTTTTTAGCAGTTCTTCCTTCATTTGTTCCACATTTTCTATAACTTCTTTCACATCTTGTAAGGTGTCTCTGCTCATTTTTTCATATTCTGCTTTACATTCTGCTTCGGCTTTTTTTCTACCTTCTGCAATCCCCTTTTCGTAACCAGATTGTTCTGCCACTTTTTTCATTTGTTCTATTTCTTCTTTTGCTTTTTCCATCAATGCTTCTGCATCACTTTTTGCTTTTTGCAAGATTTCTTCTGCTTTTATATCAGCTTCTTGCTCAATTTCTTTCGCCCTAAGGATGCTTTCCTCAATTTCTTGTTCTGCTCTTTGTTTTTCTTCCCAAAATTCTTCTTCAAAAAGAATCTCATCTTCTGTTGTTGTTAATTCTTCTGCTTCTTCTATTTCTCCTAAAACAACATTTTCATGTTTTGTTTTTTTTTCCTCTACCAACTGTGGCAAATCATCCAGCAGTCTGATTTTTCTTTTTATTTCTTGTTCTTCTTTCTCTTTGTCAACCCTGTTCGGCATATATTCTACTATATCATGATTATCATAAAATTTAAAGACGTTATTACGCAATAATATCATCCCTTCCGCCTTTCATAATGACAATTTCACCTTGCTCTTCTAATTTTCTGATAATGCCAACAATTCTCTGTTGTGCATCTTCCACATCTTTTTTACGAACATTTGTTGTAATTTCAAGGTCGGACTTAATAGATTCAGCCATACGAGAAGACATATTTGCAAAAATCATGCTCTTTACTTCTTCGTTTGCACCCTTCAATGCAAATACGAGGTCTTTGCTGTCACAGTCACGTACAAAACGTTGGATAGAACGATTGTCCATTGTGGTAATATCTTCGAATACAAACATTCTCTTTCTGATTTCTTCTGCCAATTCTGCATCTCTTTCAGAAAGACCATCGAAAATACTTTTTTCACTACTTCTATCCATATTATTCATTACTTCAGCAATATAATCAATACCACCCACTTGTTTATAATCAGTTGTAAGCATATTTGCAAATTTCTTTTCTAATTCTTTTTCAACAATTTTAATAATATCGGGTGCTACACTACTCATGGTAGCAATGCTATGTACTACCTGTAATCTTTTTTCATCAGTTAAATTTTCAATTACTTGTGAAGATAGTGTGGAATCCACATATGCTAACACAAGGGCTATAGTTTGTGGTCTTTCTTGCGACAAAATCGTTACCAAGTTTGGACCATCTGTTTTTCGAATAAAGGAAAAAGCTCTTGTTTTTAACTGTTTAGAAACTCTCTCCAACAAACCATGTGCAACAGATTCACCGAAAGCCTTTTCCAATACTGTTTTTGCATATTCTAATCCACCATCTGTTACTACTTTTTGCGTTAAGCACATTTTATAAAACTCATCCAGAATTTCTTCTATTTCTTCTGGTGTAAGATGTTGCAGCTTCGCAACTTCAACAGTGAGCTTTTCTAAATCTTCCTCACTTAAATGTTTATAAATTTGAGAGGCTTTATCTACTCCTAAAGAAACAACAACAGCGGCTGCTTTTTGTTCTGTTGATAAAGCACGCTTACCTTCAGGCATTGTCCTCGCCTCCCCTTAGCCAAGTTTTAATAAGTTGTGCTGATATTTCTGGATTATCTTCCGCAAACTTACGAATATTATCTTTTAATTCCATACTTTTTTCATTTTGTATACGTAACAATTCTTTGGATGCTTTTTCATCCTCTGTTTCTTGTACTGTATTGAAAGAAGGTACTACAAGCGTTTCTGTTAGCTGTACATCTGCAAGTGCTTGTTCCTTTGCTTTTTTCTTTCTTCTTCGAAGCAAAAATGCTAAAAGAATTAAGAGTAACAATAAGACTGCTGCTGCAATAATACCAATCAACAACCATCTACCAAAGGAGAAAGTATCTGTTTCTGCTGGTTGTGTAGTATCCATAAAGAAGGTTGCACTTTCTATTGCAATTTTTGTTGCTTTATCAACATCATTGATACCTGCTGCATTGGCAATAATATCTCTTAAAGCATTTCTGGAAAAGTCACCAAAATCTGTACCATTTACAACAACAGATACACTTAAGTCTTCCAAATTACCAGTATCCATTTGTACTTGCTCTTTAATCTGGTCTACTAAATAATTAATATCCTGTTGATTTCTGATATAATTTTCTGTTCCTGTTGTTTCTAAATCTCTCACACCATAAATTGGAATTTCTGCATTGGTTTCTGTTCCTGGTATCCCACCCACATTTTCGCCATCTGGTCTTTGCAGTTCTTGGTCAATAGAAACATTACCCGGAATACCAACTTTATCTTCTTCATTTGGTGGTGCTGAATAATTGATAATTTCTCTAATTCTTTTATCAATGTCAACCGTTGCTTTGACAGAAACTTTAACATTTTCTTCCCCATAAACAGGTCTTAAAACTTCTAATACCTTGTTTTTGATATTATTTTCAATTTCTCTTTCTACATCCATTTTTAACTGTGCAGAAAGGCTTCTGTCACCATCTGTATCTTTAATGGAAACATCATTACCATTTCCATCAAGAACCCTAATATTTTCAAATTTTATTTTAGACACACTGGTTTCTATCAGTCTTTGAATACCTTCTACCTGTGCTCTGGTTGGTGTTCCACCATCTTTCATCTGTACACGAACATTTGCACTTGCTTCCATATTAACCGCATTACCGATTACATATTTTTGTTCTTCTGCTGGTGTAATAATTACACTTGCATCTTTTACACCGTCAAAAGCACGAATGGTTGCAGCAATTCTATCCTGCAAATAAAATAATTCATAATTTCTTCTATCTGCATCTGTTGTCATCATACTGATATTATTGGTATATGTATCATAGGAAAAACCACTTTTTGGATAACCCGCCATGATTAACTGTGCACGTAGGGTATCTACTTGACTTTCAGGTACTAAGATTGTTCCACCAGCTCTATATTTATAGTTCACTCCTGAATCATTTAATACTGTAGCAATTTGTGTTGCCTCTGTTTCATTAACTTCCTGAAAAAGTACAACATAAGGTCTTGTATTCAAATAAAACGCAAGACCAGCACAGCCAAGTAAAAGTAAAATAAGACCAGCAATAATCAGTCGTTTTGCTCTTTTATTCAGTTTTTTAATTGTCTCTTTTATTTTTGTCCATATGGCTTTTAATTTCGTAACATCCAATTTAAACCCCTCTTGACTTTCTTAGATTCGTCTTGCTCATGAAACCTATGTTTTTCTCTTTCTTACTATTATTTTATACTAAAATTCCCCCATTGACAAATTAAGAAAATTTTACAAATTGATACGCATAATTTCATTATATGCATCTAACGCTTTATTGCGCAGTTGAACTAAAAGTTCCACTGCAAGTTGTGCTTTTGCTGCTGCTACTGGTTCTGTATGAGGGTCGTCTGTTTGCCCTGTTGCCAACATATATTTTGCTTTTTGATATTCGTCATCTGTTGTAACTACATCATCAATGGCTTTACGAAATACATCTGCAAATACAGTTTGTCCAGCTAATGTTTCTACATCTTTTATCATTCCAGAGCTTACTTTTGTTGTTTGAAAGCCCTCTCCAAATTGCATTAGTTGTATTGGGTCTATAAACATGACTTATCCCTCCAAAAGTTTTATTTTATCTTCCTATTTCCAGTGCTTTTGTTGCCATTGCTTTTACTGCATTAAAAGCGGTTAAATTGGCGTCATAACCTCTGGAAGCAGACATGCTGTCTATTGTTTCTTTTACCAAATCCACATTTGGCATCATAACATAACCATCCACATCTGCATCTGGATGTAATGGGTCATAAACTGGTTTAAAATCTCTGTCATCTTCCACAATTTCAGCAACACGCACACCACCTGCGGAACCAATGCTTTTTATCTTGCGACCATTTTCTCTTACTCCGCGTGCAGCACCATTTAATACTTCTTGAAAACTTCTGTTTTTTACTGTTTCAAATACAACCATTTTTCTTTTATATGGACCACCATCTTCTGTTCTGGTTGTTTCAAGGTTAGAAATGTTTTCTGATGCAACATCCAATCGCATTCTTTCCGCTGTCATACCAGAAGCACTAATATTCAATGCACTTAAAAACGCCATTTGCCATCACTCCTATGTTATTGTCCTCTAATTGCAGTACGCAACCTGTTATAGTCAAAATTAAAAGATTGTATTAAATATTGATACTGAATGGTTGCTCTTGCAAGTTCTGCACTTTCTGCAGTGATATCCACATTATTATCATCCATGCTCATAAATTCATTTTCTGTATCATGTACTGTCATTCTTGTATCTTTAATTGCTTCTCTCATATCTTTATAAGACCTGTTTTTACTGCCAGTTAATTTTAATCTTCTGTCCAGTTCATCTTCAAAGGTTACATATTCCGCTTTAAAGCCAGGTGTATTTTGATTCGAAATATTATTCATTGTAATCTTTTGTTTTTGCCACAAATAATCTAATGATTTTTCTGTCATTATTCCAGAATTTCCTAACATAAAGTCCAAATTTTTTCACCTCGATTTCAGTCTTTTTTGTCTTTTTTTGATGTATCATTATACATCTTCGTTCTACATTCATATAAGTAGCATATTAATGTATTTTTTGATGATTCTTATTATATTCCAAAACCCTATAAAAAGCAACACATATACTTTCATTTCAACAAAAAAATATGAAAATTCATATAATTTATCATTAAAAGCATAAATTTTCAGCAGACTTGTTGTTTTACAGTATCATATAATATATTTTTTTTGTTTATTTTCTACATAAAATTATTTTTTTGACTTACATTAATTTCTAAAATTTAATCTATTTTACTATATTTATTTCTATTTCATTAAAATAATGGTATTTTTTCTATTTATTTTATTATTTTTATGTCAACACAAAAATAAATTTTTACCAAATATCGACAATTTTTTTCACTTTTATATGTACTGTTATACAAAGTGTAATATATTGTATCTCTACTTTCTTATAGCACTAGATATAGTAATTCTCTCATTTTCCTCTATCTCATTATATTCTACTGTCCTATACAATAACACAACTTTTTTATTTTTTTATCAGACATTAAATATTTGAAATAAAGTCTTTTCCATTCTTTAATGGGATACAATAGAAACAGAAAAATCTCCCACCTTTGCCTTTTCGATTGCTGCCCCTACCAGCAATCGAAAGTTTTCCCCTGAGCCTGTTGCCCCACTAATTATATCAATATCAGCGGACTGCTTTTCTAAAAGTTGTGCTGCATATCTTCTTGTATAATTATTAGGATAAGTTTTATAGACTGGATTCATCGTACGCATATATGCTGTATCCCAAGACTTGATAAAACCGGTTGGTGTTGTTGCATTATATTCTACTGTAACAATTTCTCCTTTACTAACACCAATCGTTACATATTCTTGCCAACCATGTCCTTTTTCGTATCCCTCCATATGAGCTGTATAATATCCATCTTTTAGTTTTGCTTCCTCATTATCGCAAGCACTTAAAGAAAACAGCATGATTATTGTAAAAAACATAACAATTACTTTCTTTATCATATTGTCTCCTCCCTATTTCTACCTTCTCTTTTCATTTTATGATTCATGTGACACAATCGTAACAGAACAATCTCCCGTTTTTGCTTTTTCTAATGCAGCTTCCACCAATAATCTAAAATTTTTTCCAGAATTTGTTGCGCCGCTAACTGCATCAATATCATCAACAGATTGTTTTTCCAAAAGTTGCGCCGCATATCTTCTTGTATAATTATTAGGATAGGTTCCTTGTGTTTTGTTCATATTACGCATATATGCCATATCCCAAGATTTTTTAAATCCTTCTGCTGTAATGGCATTATATTCTACTGTAATGATTCTTCCATTACTAACGCCAATTACTACATACTCTTGCCAGCCATGCCCTGTTTCAAATCCATCTATATGGGCTGTATAATATCCATCTTTTAATTTTGCTTCCTTACTGCTGCAAGCACTGAAAGAAAACAGCATAATGATTGTTAAGAAAATAGTAATTATCTTTTTTATCATATTCTCTACTTCTCCCTTAATATCAAAATAGTAGACTTCTCTCGTAAAAAAATCTTTACTAGAGAAGTCAATCTGTTTTAACCTAATAACTATTACATTTTTGTATGGAATTCTTCTACCATTTTTTGCAATGTAAGTGCTTGTTGTGTTAACTCATCTACAGAATTTGCACTTTCTTTACTGATGTGTAAATTTTTAGATGCAATATTAGAAATAGATTCCACAGCATATGCAATGTTCTCCAATGCAACCATTTCACTTTCTACAGAAACTAACAATTTATCTGTAATATCTGTAATTTCTTGCGACATCACTGCAATATCATTCATAGAAACAGAGGTTTCATTTGCCACTTTTACCCCTGTATCAATGGCTGTTGCAGAACTTTTAATAATATCTGCAGTATATTTTGCAAAATCCGAACTTTTTGCTGCAAGGTTTCTTACTTCATTTGCCACTACAGAAAATCCTTTTCCTGCTTCTCCTGCTCTTGCTGCTTCAATAGAAGCATTGATTGCTAATATATTTGTTTGGAAAGCAATATCTTCCATAAATTTCGTTGTTTTACTAATTTCTTCCTCACTATTCCTAATGTTATCCATTGCCTTTAGAAGTTCCTTCATATGTGCAACGCCTTCTTCTAGCTTTTGCTCTACTCTTGTTGTCAAATCTTTTGTATCTTTTGCATTTTCATCTACAGTCATAATGCTTTGAGATATTTCATTTGATTCTTCTATTAATTTTTCAATAGAATCTGCTTGTTCTTCACTTGCAACCTGCACGCTTCTAGCATCACTAGAAACACCAATTGCAGCACTGGAAAGTGTATTTGCCGCAGATTGTATTTCTTTAATCATATCACTTAAAGAGTTAATAATAAAATTTGTAGATTCTTTTAATACTACAAAATCTCCTACAAAATCTTCCTCTACATTTTTTGTCAAATCCTTTTTTGCAACAGATAAAAGCACTTCTCTTAATTCTATAATATATGTGCTAATATCTTTTACAGTCTCTTGTAAAGCAACAGACAATTCTTGTGTTTCATCATTTGTTTGAAGCACTTCTACAGGACTTGTAATATCCCCTGTTGCTAACTTTTGGATTCTTTCTTTTACTTCTCTAATAGGATGAGAAATTTTGCTTGAAAAATAAGTTGCTATGATTGCTGCAATCACACAACAAATAACTGCTACAAAAACATTTCCAATAATACAGCTCAGTTGTATTGCCTTAAATTCATCATGAGGTAAAAATAGTACCATATACCAATTTGCACCTCTGACTGGTGTATAAGCAACAAATTGTTCTTTTCCATTTATTTTTAATTGCTTAATATTTGTTTCTCCTGTATACATATCTTGAAACAAATTCAGTAATTCCTCATTTCCTGCATATAATTCTGACACATTTGTTTTATTTTCCACAAAACTCGTGTCTGGATGCGCCATAATGACACCATTTTGATTAATAATAGCAGCGTATCCACTATAGCCAATATGTAAATTACTTAAAACATCATTTAACACATCATATTTATAACTTCCAACAACATAATATAACACTTCATCTCCCGCTTTAATTGGAGAACCAATTACAATTTGAAGTTGATTATCAGTATATTCCACATCATTTACCATCAAATTTCCTGTCTGTTGCATTCCTTGAAACAAAGTAGTGGAATCTATTGATTGCGGACTATTTTCTGTACCACAATAAAATTTACCATCCGGTGTATATAATGACAACCATACAAATTCAATACCAGAAGTTGTTGTTGTTAATATTTCTTGCTTTTCTTCTAATGTTGCATTGACATCCTTCAAGGTTGCTCTATCGCAAAGAGAAATAATCCGGTCTGCTAATATATGTATATTTCCTTCTACTGTCTGGGAGGAAATTTTTGTCAAAGGCCTCAACAAATCCTGTGCTAATGTATTTGTTAATGTACCAATATTATACATCATAACTCCCGTTGTAAATACCGCGACGCAAAGCACTCCTGCAATGGCAGTTGTTATAATTTTTGCTTTAATACTTTTATATTTTCGTATTTCCAACATCAATCATTTCCCCCCAATAAGTTTTAATTTTTAAATGTTTTAAGAGTAATTTATTAATAAACCTATAAAACTATTTGATAAAAAAGCAGTACGGATTTCTGATGCCGCACCGCTTTTTATCCCTTAATATTTACTATCAAGATTTTGTTCTTGCTGGAACTCATAACTTTCATAGTCTGTCGTTGTATCTTCATAATCCATTACTGGTTTATATATCATGGTATCTTCCATTCCTGTCAAACCTTTTAACTTAAATTGTCCTATCAAGGATTTCAACATTTCAGACTGACTTGACAACTCCTCACTTGCTGCTGCACTTTGTTGTGCTGTTGCAGAATTTGTTTGAATTACCGCAGAAATTTGTTCCATACCAAGGGTTACTTGGCTAATAGCAGAAGATTGTTCTTTTGATGCCGCAGAAATTTGGCTAATAATATTCGCAACTTCTTGCACACCTTCTACAACAGAATTCAAAGATTGCGCGGTTTCATTTGCAATTTCTTCTCCATTTTTTACTGCTTTAATAGAATTTTCAATCAATTTTGCTGTATTTTTAGAGGCATCTGCACTTCTACTTGCTAAGGTTCGTACTTCATCTGCTACAACAGCAAATCCTTTTCCGGCTGCACCTGCCCTTGCTGCTTCTACTGCTGCATTTAAGGCAAGAATATTGGTCTGGAAAGCAATATCTTCAATGGTTTTAATAATTTTTCCAATTTCACTGGAAGAATTACTAATGTCCTCCATTGCTTTCAACATATTTTTCATTCTTTCGCTACTTTCGGATGCCTCATTTTCTACTTTTTCTGCTCTTTGATTTGCTTGATTTGCATTTTCTGCATTTTGTGATACTTGATTTGAAATTTCTGTAATCGTTGCTGATAACTCCTCTACAGAACTAGCTTGCTCTGTGGTGCCTTGTGAAAGTGCTTGTGCTCCACTAGAAACTTGACCTGCTCCACTGGAAACTTGTACGGAAGATTCTGCAACTTTTTTCAATGTCTCAGATATTTTATCCACAAATTGTAAAATAGATTTCTCTATTCCTGAAAAATCACCTTTAAATGGTTCTCTATCTTTGGGTTGTTCTATTACAAAATCTCCTTCTGACATTCTATGCATTACAGTGCTAATTCGGTCAATATAATCAGATAAGGTTGCAATAGAAGAACGAACACTATCTGCCATTTCTCCCAATTCATCACGAGACTCATATTCCAAAGAAGTATGTACATTCCCTTTTGACATTTCATCCATTGTATATAATACTTCATTCAATGGTGTCAAAATTAAGCGGCTTAATCTTGCTACCATTAACATAGCAATAATAATAGAAAGAATTAATATAATAACAATAGCAATATTTACCTTTGTTGTTACAGCAGCTGCTTCTTCTGTTTGCTTTTGTACAAGGTCACTTTGTGCATTCACAATCGTATTTAAACAAGTTTCTACTTCATCAATCGCAGATTGATATTCTCCTTTATACATTTCAAATGCTTGGCTATTTAACTCCTCATCTCCGGATAAAGCTAAAGTAGCAATTTGATTTCCTATATTTGTCACTTTTTTAAGAGAATTATCTAAAGTAGTAAATAAATTGCTATCCACTCTTGCATTTTGTTTGTACACATTAAAAATGTCATTTAATACTGTTGTATCTTCTGTTACTCCTTGTATCTGTTTATCAGCCAAGTTTAAATCTGTTTCTAGCAATGCTCTTAACATACCTACTTGTACTTTTTCCAATTCTATTTGTATTTGCTGAGAATACTTGGTATTTGGCACAGCACTTTGTGAAAAAGTATTAATGCTAGTATTCATATGCCCTATACTGATAAAAGCGGTAATCCCCAACGCAAGTGTTGCAGCAATAATAACCGCAAGGCAAACTAACAGCTTTGCCCTTAACTTTAAATTCTTCATAAATTGTCCTCCTCATTTTTGGTTGGTCCTATATGATAAAAATAAGAAATAGAAACCTAAAAATTTGTCAAATTTTTTTAAAAAAATACATAAAAATAAAAGCTGTTTTATCAATTTAAAAAAAATCTAAACAAAATTTTTATAAGATTCTATTTTCCTACTTTAACAAAGAAATTTAAAAGTTTTGTTTCTTTTTTTATAAAAAAAGAAACAAATAATTTTTTTGCAGAAATGTTAGTTTCTAAAAAAATTTGTATCATAATTACAGACTTATGTAGTAACATATACTTTAATATAACATCTTACGACAGTATAGTCAATGATATTCCAATAAAAAACATGATTCAAGCAATAATCTTTTTAGGTAGATTTCCATATTTTCCTTACTATACAATATATTAATAAAACAATATAAAAAATGTATCTTTTTTATGATTTATTGTATGAAAAAAGCGGTATCTTAGGATACCGCTGTGGAAAAGAGTGTAGACTTACTCTCTCACCTGCAAACCTGCAAGTGTTGCCAATTCAATGATAGAACTTTTTGCTACTTTTTTACCTTTGTAATCAATCAAGTCATCCATTGCACCAGTAAAGATATCTGCAGGTTCATATTTTTTTAGGATTACTTTTTCATCATCTACAAAAATTTCCAAAGAATCTTTTTCTTTGATGTTCAAAACCCTTCGCAGTTCAATAGGCAATACAACGCGTCCTAACTCATCCACTTTTCTTACAATTCCCGTTGATTTCATTTTAAAAATCCTCTCTAAAAAATAAAATTTGATTTTTAATACCTATCGAAATGACTATATCACATTTGTCAAACAATGTCAACTTATAAAAAAACACAAAGAAAATTTGTTTATTTTTATAGCAATTTTTTAATTAATTTAGAATATATTACAATAAGAAAGAAAAAGGATTGGTTAGTATGTTAAACTTTATTTGGGTATTTTGTATTTTATTTGGTATATTGTTTGCTCTTATCACAGGTGAGATGGGTTCCGTTTCACAAGCTGTGTTGTCAGGTGGTAGAGAAGCTGTAAACCTTGCCATTACTATGGCTGGTGTTGTAGCAACATGGAGTGGCATTATGAAAATTGCAGAAAAAGGTGGTATGATTTCCACCTTATCACATCGTTTTGCACCAATACTACACTTTCTTTTTCCAGATATTCCTCAAAAAAGTAAAGCTCTACAATACATATCTGCTAACTTCATAGCCAACTTTTTAGGCTTAGGTTGGGCTGCTACACCTGCTGGTATTCTTGCTATGAAAGAATTGCAAAAATATAATAAAAATAAAGAAAGTGCCAGCAATGCCATGTGTATCTTTATGATTATTAATATGTCCTCTTTGCAAATTGTTACAATCAATATCCTTGCTTATCGTGCACAATATGGTTCTGCAAACCCAGGTGAAATCATAGGACCAGGTATCATTGCCACACTGTTTTCTACCTTAATTGGTGTTTTTGTAGGCAAGCTATTAGAACGGAGGTGGCATAATTGATATTTTTTTTATACCTTTCCGATTTTATCATCCCTGTCACAATCTTATTTATTGTCGTATTTGCCTGCATAAAAAAAGTCAATATTTATGATGCATTTATAGAAGGAGCAGTGGATGGTCTAAAAACAGTTATGGACATATTACCAACTTTAATTGCTTTAATGGTAGCAGTAGCAGTGTTGCGGAGCAGTGGATTTTTAGCATTTTTAACAGAAATACTAAAACCTTTTGTGGAATGGACTGGTTTTCCAGCAGAAATTATACCACTTAGTTTAATGCGCCTTGTTTCCTCCTCTGCCGCAACGGGTCTTTTAGTAGACTTGTTTACAACTTACGGTACAGATTCTTTTATTGGTAGAATTTCCTCTGTTATGATGAGTTGTACAGAAACTGTATTTTATACTATGTCTGTTTATTTTACCGCAGTCAAAATTACAAAAACACGTTTTACTCTTGTTGGAGCAATCGCCGCAAATATTGCTGGTGTTGTTGCTGCTTATTACATCACTGTATTCCTTTTTGGTAGATAAAAAACGCTACATACTTTCACAGGCATGAAGCATTTATAAATACTTCATGTCTGTTTAAAGCTTTTGCCTTTTAAGAGTTTTTATAAAATACTTCAATCACTTGTGCAAAATATTCTGCTGCTCCTGTACCATATTTTTTATCTATCATAGGTATTATTTTTTGATTGCGATAGTATTGTGCAAGTCCCATCATAAGCCTTTGTTCCTGTTTTATTTGACAAAGTTGTTTCATAACAAAAGCATATTCACCTACAATTTCCTTGACTTCAAAAGAATTTATATCACAATCTCGTTTATCTACCAACTTATATAAAATTATTTCTTCTCGTTTTTTATAACTTTCTGCAACTTCTTTACTAAGTGGTTTACTATTTAAAAATGCTTCTTTTCCCCCATACCATTCTACTACTTTTGTATAACGTTTTTGCATATCTTCTGATGATACCACTTCAATATAATGACTTTTCCATTTTTCAATACTTCCAAATTCTGCAATCGCTATTTGACGGATTTTATGCGGCATCCTATCAAACATCATTTGAAACATTTCCTCTATTTCTGTTTTGTTAAAAACTTCAAAATTCATAACATTTTTTCCTTTTAAAATACTATCAATATGAAAAATCAATTTTTCAATTCGCCTCTTTTTTGCTATTAACATCTTTTTTTGCATTTTCAAAATTTGATTTTTGTCAAGACTGCTATTCTTTATGATTTCTTTGATTTCTTTTAAAGGAATATCAAATTCTCTGAAAAACAATATTTGTTGTAAGGTTTCTAATGCTTTATTATCATAAAATCTGTAACCTGCTTCATTTTTTTCTGTAGGAAAAAGTAAGCCAATTGCATCATAATAATGCAACGTTCGTATACTAATCCCTGTTATTTTTGATACTTCTTTTACTGTCATCATCTTGTTTCACCTCCTTTTTTTACTTTAATCTATAACGTGGCGTAAGAGTCAAGTATTTTTTATAAAAAAAATTCCATCAAAATTGATGGAATTTCTTTCTAATTTTATAGTGTATCTCCTGTAAGTTCACTTATTATTTTTCTAAAGGTTTCATCGCTGGGAACAACAATACATCACGAATAGAAACAGATTCTGTTAAAAGCATTACCATTCTATCAATCCCAATTCCCAAACCACCAGTTGGAGGCATACCATATTCTAATGCTGTAATAAAATCATGGTCAATCATATTTGCTTCTTCATCGCCTGCTTCACGAAGTGCTTCTTGTTTTAAAAATCTTTCTTTTTGGTCAATTGGGTCATTTAATTCAGAGTAAGCATTTCCATATTCTCTACCAATAATAAATAATTCAAAACGCTCTGTAAAATCAGGTTTACTTGGTTTTTTCTTACTCAAAGGAGAAATCTCTACTGGATAATCAATAATAAAAGTTGGTTGAATCAAATTCTTTTCTGCATATTCTTCAAAGAAAAGACTTAAAATATCACCTTTTTCATGTCTATCCTCAAATGTAATATGATGTTGTTTTGCTAATTTTTTTGCTTCTTCTGTATCTGCTACTGCATCAAAATCAATACCAGCATATTGTTTTACAGCATCTATCATTGTCATACGTGCAAATTTTTGTCCTAAGTCTAACTCATGTCCACCATAGTTTATTTTTGTAGTACCTAATACTTTCTGTGCAACCGTACGGAATAAATCTTCTGTTAAGTCCATCATACCTTCATAGTCTGTAAATGCTTGATAAACTTCCAACAAAGTAAATTCTGGATTATGGCGAATAGAAATTCCTTCATTTCGAAATACTCTACCAATTTCATAGACTCTTTCAAAACCGCCAACAATCAAACGTTTTAAAGGTAATTCTAATGCAATTCGTAAGTACATATCAATATCCATTGCGTTATGATGGGTAATAAAAGGACGTGCAGCAGCACCCCCAGAAATAGACTGTAATACTGGTGTTTCTACTTCTAAAAATCCTCTGTTATCTAAAAAATTTCGGATTTCTTTAATAATAGCAGAACGTTTCATAAAAGTATCTTTAACTTCTGGATTAACAATTAAATCAATATATCTTTGACGATACCGTAATTCTTGGTCTTTTAAACCATGAAATTTTTCAGGCAATACTTGCAAACTTTTTGACAATAATGTTACTTCTTTTGCATGAATAGAAATCTCACCTGTTTTCGTTTTGAATACAAAGCCTGTTATTCCTACAATATCACCAATATCAAACTTTTTAAAAGCAGCATAATGTTCATCACCAATGTCGTTTCTGCTGACATAACATTGTATTGTACCATTTCTATCTTGAATATGACAAAAAGAAGCCTTTCCCATAATCCTTTTAGACATTAAGCGGCCAGCAATCGAAACATCTTGATTTTCTAGTGTTTCAAATTCTGCTTTCACTTCATCACTATGTTTACTTACTTCAAATTTTGTTTTTTCAAAAGGATTTTGTCCTTCTGCTTGCAACTGTGCCAATTTTTCTCTACGAATTCTAATTTGTTCTGTCAATTCTTGCTGTGTCAATTCCTTATTTTCTTCCACAATCATTACCTCCTTTTGTTTGTGTTATTTTTTGATTTCATCTATACGAAACTTTAATTCACCAGAAGGGGTTTCTATCATAACAATCTCCCCAGACTTATGACCAATTAAACCTAAACCAACAGGGGATTCATTTGAAATCTTGCCATTCATAGGGTCAGCTTCTGCAGAACCAACAATAGAATATTCCACTTCTTCTTCAAATTCAAAATCATATAATTTTACAATGGACCCAACACTGATAACATCACTATTCACTTCATCATCATCAATTACTTCTGCATTACGAAGCATTTTTTCTAATACAACAATTCTGGATTCAATTTCTGCTTGTTCTTCTTTTGCCGCATCATATTCTGCATTTTCAGATAAGTCACCTTGTCCTCTTGCTTCTTTTATTTTTTCTGCAACTTCTTTTCTGCGAACTGTTTTTAAGTTTTCCAATTCTTCTTCCATCTTTTTAAGACCTTCATAGGTCAAAATCACTTTTTTTTCTGCCATAACAGCAATTCACTCCTTTTATTATATTTCAGTCAAACTGAAAGAGAATTTATGATTTGAAAAAGAGGCAGGTACAACGCCTGCCTGAAAAATCTATTTTTTCTGTAAAATTATACTCTACTGATTATTTGTTGTCAATCGAAAACCAAAACATTTTATACTCGTTTTCCAAAGCAAGTTAGTGTTATCACAGTTATTTCTTTTTGTTGTAATAGATTTATTATGTTTATTAAAGTTTCTTTGTGATATTCATAGTGCAAAAACTTGTAAAACAACGGTTCTGTTATACGAAGGATAACTTCTATTTGTTTTGATAAGTAAGTTTTATTCCTCCATTTTAACAGGAATCCATTAGACAACAATAAATCATTTCGGCGTGCCATTAAACGTTGCATTTTTTGTTCATTCTGCGCTATATCAAAAAAGAAAGCATTTTTCTGTATTTTATAATCATAATTATCCATACCACAGCTACAATTAATAACAATATTAAATTCTTGAAACAATCTTGTATCGGAAAAAAACTCTAAACGTAATCCATATTCCTCATAAATTTCTTCTGCTTTTTGTAAAAAACGTTCGGGGTTTTCTGTATAGATAGAAAGATAATTAATATGCGGATAAAGAATTTCTAATACAATATTTGTAACAAAATTTTTTCCATCAACAATCAAAAACTTACTTTCTTGTAATGTTTTTGATTGTCTTTTAATTGCTTTTTTTGCTGCTTCCAATATAAAAAGACTATGGATGACACTCCCATAAGAAATATCTATGATAGAAGGCAAAACAATATCACAATCAGTTAGTAAAACATCTACCTGCTTTTGTTGTAATTCTAATAAAAGCTTTTCTATATTTTCTGTTTCTTGATAGACTGTCACATGATAGCCTGTTGCATTTTCTAAAGTTATTTCCTGTATGTAAAAGGGATGGTGTAATAAATACCAATGAAGCATAAAATCAGGAAATTTTAAAAAAAACGGAGGAATACCAAAGTCCTCCTTTTTATGGGAGACTACAATCTCTGCAAATTTCATAATATCACATCCTTATTTTTATTCTTTTATTACAATATAGATACATTTTTTAGAAATATTTCCTTTTTTAAAAAGAGTATGATATAATGAAAAACAAATAAAAAATGTAATCGTATAAAAGGGGCAGAAAGGAGAATAAACATGTATCAAAAAATAAAAAGGGGCATTGCTTTTTTAACAATATTTCTTGTATTGTGTTGTAGCACAGTATTTGCAGCAGAGCCAAAAGGATATTTATTACCAGAAGAAAGTTATATGCTTGACAGAAGTGATTTATTTGTAGCAATATTGAACAATAGTTTATTAGCAGGATATGATGCGGAAAGTGGTTTACAAAATCCTTTATTAATTAATTTTCGTGAAGTGGAAACAGTAGATAATACTTTGCTGTATCAAGGAGAATGGGGCGCTGCAACTATGGCAATTTTTGCAGACAAACAAACGCAACGCTTACAGTCCGTTGCTTTAATATTACCAAAAGACTATGTTTTAAATGGATATACCCAAGAAGGATTGGATTATTTTGCAAGTATTGGTATTTTATCAGGTTTTTTTAATGGAGCAAATGCCAATGGCATAGAAGGTTCTTTATTAAGAGAACAGCTTGACTTTTTTAATTTCGATTTTTATACATTACAATCTCAACATTATGAAATAGGAAATTTAGACTATTATTATGAAGTAGGAACAAATTCCATCACTTTTATTGTTACTGGAATCCCTTCCATAACACAATGGTAAAAAATTAATAAATAGAGAGCAGTAATCTATCATACTGCTCTTTTTTTTATGCATAAATTACCAAATGACTGACTATACTATCAATAAGGAGGAATGTCCTATGGAGAGCCTAAAACAACAGTTAACACAAGAAGGAAAAGAAATATTAGAAGTGATAGAAGAAATTAAAGAAAAATTGGAGGAAGCAAGAAAAAAATTTGACCAAGCCACCGATGATGCATTAATTGATTGTTATATTTACGAAATAAATGCATTATATAAAAAATATGAATATTTTTTAAAAGTTGCTAAAGAAATCGGACTAATTGCAGTAGGATATGAAAAAATTGGTTAAATCAAAAATAATAATCAATAATTTTAAAAATATTTTGTGAAAACTTTCGTTTTCTTAGCTTGCCAAAAAAGTCAAAACCTTAAATTTTGCTCAGTCGATGTTTTGCTATGGTTGGTGTGGCACTGAGCAAAATTCCACTAAATCTTCAGTGCCTCATCAGCTAGTTGTACAAAAAACTTTACTAAAAAAACTGACATTTTCCCTTATAAAATCAATACTTTAAGGAAACAAATTTTTCTTATCAAAAGTTTTGGTCAAACCATTTCAAAGGTTTGCAGAAGTTTAAGGACAACACTCTCAAGTTTTTTTGACAAGCTATGAAAACTTCTACTTTCTTTTTTGTAGACAAAAAATTTACATTTTTAAACATAAAGGGGGAAATAGAGACATGGATTCAACACAAATTATTACAGCAATGATTTTTTCATGTTTAGGTTTAATGACATTAATTATATTATCAAAGCCCATTAAACTTTTATTAAAGGTAATTCTTAATGCAGGAATTGGAGGAGTTATCATTACAGTATTACATACCATAGGATTTCCGATAGGTGTTAATTATATGACTATATTATTTACAGGTTTGTTAGGAATCCCCGGAATCGCAGGTCTTTTATTGCTTTGTGTTTTATTATAAAATTACATAAAACAGAAAAGGCATAATAATACATTAATTATTATACCTCAGCTTGTCAAAAAACCTTGAGGGCTAGCCCTCAAACTTCTCAAAGAACTTTAATGCGAAACTAACGTTTCGCTAAAAAGATTGATTTGATAAGGAAAAACGCTAGTTTTTCCATGAAAGTTTTTTGTCCAACTTTTTTTTAAAAAGTTGGTGGGTGTGGGTGAAACTCACAAAAAAAGACTTTATTGACAGACTGAGGCATAATAATATATTGATTACTATGCCTTTTATTGTTACCATGTTTGACTAAAATTAATTTCAACTATTTTAAATTTATCAAAACAGACTATAATATTTTTAAAATACCAATTCACATCTGTAATATCCAACATAGTATTTAACTTTCGTCGATTAATTGTTATTTGAAATGTAATTTGATAATCTTGAAAAAGAAGCATAGACATGCCAATATCCTTATTTTTCCAATAGAATATTACTCCAATGATTTCATTTTTTTCCTCTTTTTTAGAAGCAATCTCCAAAAAATCTGTTTCAGAAATATCTTCCTCTATCCAATCAAAATCTTTATCATTAAAAGGTAAATAACAAATTTTCCCATTCTTTTTGATATTCCAATCATTTCTTAACATTTCATGGAGTAAGTCTTGTACAGAAAAATGGTATCTGTCATTTTTTAAAATAGATATATCTATTGTTGCTGATATTGACATACAAGTCCTCCTCTAAACCGCCTACTATCAAAATTTTATTATGGCATAATATCCACAAACTTTTCCTGCAAACGCATAAAAGAACTAGAAGCAGTTGCTAAAAGCACATCTGTTTCTGATATTGCTTTTGCTGTCATAGATGTAATTGTTTTTCCAACATGATTTGCTGTTACCATAATTTGATATTTGCAATTTTCTGGAACTGGTTTTAAAAAGGTTGTGCTAATTTCAATCGTATTTATCATATTTTGCTTTGCATAATAATGACATAACATACCAAAAGCAGTATCAAAAGCAGTGACAAAAATACCACCATGTAAAATGCCCTCTGGGTTTATTTGCCAATCCTGTACTACAAATTCTAGGGTAAGTGTTTTTTGTTCATAACTACATGATACAAAGGAAGGATTCATTCTTTTAATAATTCCCTTTTTAAAAATATAACTGTCTGGAGAAAGACATCTTTGAAACCAATACTCCATATCTTGTTGTGTTTCTGTTTTCCATAATGCGCTCATTTTTGATTTCCTTTCTATATTTATTGTAAAAAACCATGAATTGTTTCATTAAAAACTGTACTATTTTCATAATGTGGTAACATTCTTGTATTTTCAAATAAAAAATAACTTCCATCTTTTCTCATTTGCTCTATCAAATCCATTTGCTCTGGAGGATTCACTTTATTTTGTTCTCCCCATATCACACAAAATGGAATTTTAATTTCTTTTAATACTTTTTCAATATCAGCATATAAAAATTGTGTCCTAGAAGAAGCAAAGGCAAAACGAGCATTTTGATTTCCTCTATGTGCCATTGTATAGTAATCATGGATTAATTCTTTGGTGACAATTTCTTTGCTAAAAATCATTTTTTCTGTCAAACATTTTTTAATCTCTTTTTTAGAAGCTGCCCATAGAAAAAATTGTGTCCCCAAAATGGGAGACTGATATAACAATCTTTTTTTATCTTCTTTTTTATCTGGGAAACTTTTTTGTAGTGCTGTCGGAGAAATTAATGCTAATTTTCTAATATTGCTGCTATTTAATGCGTATGCCATAAGTGCAAAATCAGAAGAAGCAGAAGAAGCTACCACAAAAGCAGGACGTTGTATTACATTCTCAATAAAGCGATTGATAAACAAAGCATACTGATAAGCAGTATAGGTAATTTTTTGTTTTTGGGAATCTCCAAAACCTGGTAAATCAGGTACAAAAACTTGATACATACAACTTAAACTTTCTATATTGTTTTGCCATTCTGCACCACTTGCGCCTATTTCTGTATTATGCAGTAATAAAAGAGGGCGTCCCGCACCATACACCTGATAGGTAATAAATCCATCTTTACTAAGATAGATTTTTTTAGTTTCTGTTTTTGTTTTATTTGCTTTGTAAAATATAATGTGTTGTATGGCACTTAGAATACAAAGAAAGATTGCCATTACAGCACAAAAAAATGAAATTCTTTTTTTATTTTGATTCATGCTATCACTCCTTTTCTTTTTACTATTATACCATTTTTAAATCATATTGTAACAACAAAATTAGTTCTTTGTATTGAAAAATACTCATAAATTAAAAACAGGGGGATAGATATGCGAGATTTTTTATATTTAGCAGCAGAACTATTTATGATTATTTGTATTCAATCTATATTAGAGGTTATGCTTTATGATAAAAAGGGTTATTATACAAAAGTAATCTTTTTTGCTGGATATATTACTTCTTTGATATTGGTATTAAATTTTGCATATCAACATTTTTCAAAGCTATTTTTTTTATTTCGTTTTTAATGTTTCACGTGAAACATCATGGCTTTCTATATTGCAATTTCTTTCTTCCTGTGATAAATTGTTAAAGGAATTATTCTGTAAATTTAGAAATGTTTATCATTATTTTTATAGTTATGGAGGAATATCAATGAATTTTAAATTAGAAATTGCAACTTTATTAGAAAAAGTAACTGGTGTAACACAACAAGAAATTATAAATGCAATTGAGATACCACCACAAAAAGAAATGGGAGACTTTGCTTATCCTTGTTTTCGCTTAGCAAAACAATTTAAAAAAGCACCTCCATTAATTGCACAAGAGTTATGTGAAAAAATAGAAAAACCAGATTTTATAGAAGAAATAAAAATTCAAAACGCTTACATTAACTTTTTTATCAATAAAGACGTATATAGCAAAGAAGTATTACAAAAAGTATTAAAAAAAGAGTTTGGGACAAGCAAAACAGGACAAGGTAAAACAATCGTAATTGATTATTCTTCTCCCAACATTGCAAAACCATTCCATGTAGGACATTTACGCTCTACCGTCATTGGAAATGCACTTTATCATATTTTTGAAGCCTTAGGTTATCATTGTGAAGGTGTTAACCATTTAGGAGACTGGGGTACCCAATTTGGTAAATTGATTGTAGCCTATCAAAAATGGGGTTCTAAAGAAGCGATTGAACAAAAAGGTATCCAAGAATTAATGAGAATTTATGTGAAATTTCATGAAGAAGCAGAAAAACAACCTTCTTTAGAAGATGAAGCAAGAAGTTGGTTTGTCAAAATGCAAGATGGTGAAAAAGAAGCCTTAACTTTATGGAAATGGTTCTATGATATTAGCATCAAAGAATTTGAGAGAGTTTATGCTATGTTGCAAGTTCATTTTGACGCCTATACTGGTGAAAGTTTTTATAATGACAAAATGGCAGCTGTTGTTGAAGAATTAAAACAAAAAAATCTTTTACAACAAAGTGAAGGAGCTATGATAGTAAATTTAGAAGAAGAAAAAATGCCTCCTTGTTTAATTATCCGAAAAGATGGTGGCACTCTATATGCAACAAGAGATATTACCGCAGCAATTTATAGAAAAAATACCTATCATTTTGATAAATGCATTTATTTAACTGCACTTGACCAGAATTTACATTTTTCACAATGGTTTCATGTCATCCAAAAAATGGGGTATGATTGGTGGAAAGATTTAATTCATGTCCCATTTGGTTTAGTAAGTTTAGACAGCGGAAAGCTCTCTACTCGTCATGGTAATGTAGTATTGATGGAAGAACTTTTAAATCAAGCGATTGCAGAAACAAATAAAATTATAGAACAAAAAAATCCAGATTTACCAAATAAAGAAGAAGTAGCAAAACAAGTTGGCATTGGTGCAGTAATTTTTAATGATTTATATAATAGTAGAATTAAAGATGTTGTATTCTCTTGGGAAAGAATGTTAAATTTTGATGGAGAAACAGGCCCTTATGTACAATATACCCATGCACGTGCATGCAGCATATTGCGCAAGGGAAATTGTAGTTTAGCAGAAACGATTGATTACAGTAAACTAACAGATGACGTTTCCATGGAAGTCTTAAAATTATTAGCACAATTTCCAGAAAAAATACAAGAAGCAGCAGACAAACTGGAACCTTTTATTGTAACAAGATATTTAGTAAATCTGTCACAAGCATTTAATAAATTCTATCATGATAATAGTATATTAACAAGTGAAGAAGGTACAAAGGAAGCACGTATTGCACTTGTAATTGCAGTCAAAACAGTACTAAAAAAAGGACTAGCCTTATTAGGCATACAAGCACCAGAACAAATGTAATTTTTATAAGTTATTTTAAACAAAGGATAAGAAAGGAGGAAATTTGTTATTTATGAAAAAGTGCAAATTAATTTATAATCCCCATTCAGGAAATAAAACATTCAAATTTGATTTAGATATTTGTTTTTCGATATTTCAACAGGCAGGATATGAAGTGCACGTTTTTCGTACCATTCAAAATGGTGATATAAGGCAACATATTTTAAATATGAATATAGATTATGATTTCATTGCTGTGTCAGGAGGAGATGGCACCATCAATATTGTGGTTAATGCTCTAATAGAAAGAGAGCTAGATATTCCTCTTGGTGTCATTCCTTCTGGTACTGCAAATGATTTTGCTGCATTTTTAGGATTAAAAACAGGAAGCGTAGAAGAAGCTTGTCAGGTGATTGTTCAAGAAAAGCCAAAAAAGATTGATATTGGTCTTGTCAATGGACAATGTTTTATTAACGTTTGTGCAGGTGGACTTTTTACAAATGTTTCTCAAAATGTAGATAAAGATTTAAAAACTGCCTTAGGGAGTTTATCTTATTATCTGAAAGGAATCGAACAACTTGCTAATTTCCGAAAAATACCATTTCGTATCACAACAGAAGAAAAAACACTGAAAGAAGATTTCTATTTGTTTTTAGTCTTAAATAGTGCTGGAACAGGAGGATTTAATCACATTGCCCCTTCTGCTTCCATTACAGATGGCATGTTTGATTTTGTTGGAATTAAAGCAAAACCTGTCATTGAATTGCCTATCTTATTTTTAAAAATATTTAATGGAGAATTTGTAAAAGATAGTGGTGTTGTTTATTTAAAGCAAAAAAATTTTAAAATTGAATGTTTAGATAAACATTTCCATGAAACAACAATTGATGGAGAAAAAGGGCCTGATATGCCACTGGACATTTCTGTATTACCTAAAAGACTTTCTATTTTTGGAAAGTTTTAACCTTTTAAATTATAAATACTTTCCTTATCTTAAACGCTTCCTTTTTTTCAAGAAAGAGGTAGCGTTTAAGATGAGTTTCAAAACTTTTTGACAAACTAATTTTTCCAACTGTTTCCTTTTTGGCTATTATATTATCATAATTTTTGTAGGTTTCTTGTGTTTCACGTGAAACATTTATTGCAATTATCTTTTATTGTAGTATAATAAAACAAAGTGATTTTATAAGACCTTTGATTTAGTTAGGAGATAATGCAATGAGTAAAGTAAGAGTCATATCTATCACAAACCAAAAAGGCGGTGTCGGAAAAACAACAACAGCCATTAATTTATCTGCATGGTTAGCCAAAAAAGGGAAAAAAGTTCTTGTGATTGATGCAGACCAACAGGGAAATACGACAAGTGGCTTAGGCTTAGAAAAAAATGAGATTGAAAACACAATTTATAACGTGATGCTAGAAGAATGTTCTCTTTCGGATGTCAAATTAACAACTTGTATCAAAGATTTAGAAGTGGTTCCTGCAAATATTCATTTAACAGGGGCAGAAGTAGAATTAATAGGAAAAGAAGATGGGAAATATATTTTAAAAAAAGAAATAGATGCCATTAAAAGTAATTATGATTTTATTATTATAGATTGTCCCCCTTCTTTAAATGTCATTACTATTAATGCTCTAACTGCTTCTGATACTGTCCTTGTGCCAATACAGTGTGAATATTTTGCATTAGAAGGATTGGAACAATTAATACATACCATTTATTTAGTACAAAAAGGGTTAAATAAGCAATTAGAGTTGGAAGGAATTGTCTTTACCATGTATGACTTAAGAACAAATTTGTCTCCTGAAGTAGTAGAAGAAGTGAAAAAAAGTATTTTTATATTAAGTTCAGATAAAGATAATATTTATCATCCCATTCTGTCAAAGGATATTTATTATGCAATTATACCAAGAAACGTAAGATTAGGTGAAGCTCCAAGTCACGGTTTACCAATTCATTTATATGACCCAAAATCAAAAGGTTCCGAAAGTTATGAATTATTAGCAGAAGAAATTTTGGAAAAGGAGTGGACGTAATATGGCAGCTATCAAAAAAGGTCTTGGCTCCAAAGGAAAAGGACTAGAAGCACTGATTAATACAAAGATGATAGAAAACAGTGATGGTATATTAGAAATTGACATTAACAAAATAGAAGCAAATAAAAACCAGCCTCGTAAATACTTTGATGAAGAAAGTCTTTTAGAATTGGCAGATTCTTTAAAAAATTATGGTATGATACAACCTATTATTGTAAAAAAAGAAAAAGATTCTTACGAATTAATTGCAGGAGAAAGAAGGTTCCGTGCAGCAAAAATTGCCGGATTAAAAAAATTACCTGCTTTAATCAAGAACTTTGATAATACAACTTCTTTTGAAGTAGCTTTGGTAGAAAATCTTCAAAGAAAAGATTTAAACCCTATTGAAGAAGCAGAAAGTTTTCAAAAACTACAAAAAGAATTTTTATTAACACAAGAAGAAATTTCAAAAAAAGTTGGAAAAAGTCGTTCTACCATCACAAACTCTATGCGTTTGTTAAATTTAGATAGTAGAGTCATTAACTTTGTAAAAGAAAATAAATTATCTGGAGGACACGCTAGAACATTATTATCTCTTTCAGATGGAGAATTACAATTTGAATTAGCAGAAAAAATAATAGAAGAGGATTTAAGTGTAAGAGCAGTAGAAAGAATTGTAAAATCCTTACAAGAAAAACAAACAAAGCAAGTAGCAACCACAGAACAAAAAGCAATATCATTTGATACAACTGCCTACCGTTCGATTGAAAATGATTTAAAAAGTCTTTTTGCAACAAAAGTGAAACTTAGTAGTAAAAAAAATAAAGGAAAAATTGAAATTGAATATTATTCTAACGATGACCTAGATAGAATATTATCTATGTTAAAAGCAATAGAAAGATAATGAGGTGTGATATGTGGAAGTATTAAACGAAATGATACAATTTTATCTACCTTTTATATTAGCTGGTTTAATATTAGCTGTCATACTGCTTTTTTCACTATGTATTATATTATTTTTAAAAATTGGACGAGAAAGAAAACGGTATGATATTTTTATGGGAACAAGTCGTCGTCCAGATATGAATTTAGAAATGAAAATTAATTCTTATTTTGAAAGTGTAGAATCTATTGAACAAAAGTATAGTAAATTATTAGATATGGTAACAGATATGGATGCAATTATGTCGGAAAACATCCAAAAAGTAGGGATTGTACGTTATAATCCCTTTGACGAAATGGGTGGAAACCTTTGCTTTGCTGTTGCTTTACTTGATGCAAATGATAATGGTGTGGTATTAAATGGGATTCATGGCAGAACAGGTTCTTTTACTTACGCAAAACCGATTGAATTAGGCGTTAGTACATATGTGCTTTCTACAGAAGAACTAAAAGCAATTGAAATAGCAAAAGAAAATGCTTATAAAAGAAAAGCAGAAAAAGTAGTAAAAGTAAAACCAAAGAAAATATTTAAGTGGAAAGAGAAACCATTATTTTCATCAAAGCGAAAACCAGAACCAGAGGAGAAAAAAATGGAAAGCTTAGGCGATGTTACTACCAATGAAAAAGAATCCATTATGGCAGAGGAAGATGTAGCACAACAAATTTCTCAAAACACCATCATTAAAAAAGAAGTAGAAAACATTAAAGAGACTGTAAAAGAATTGGTAAAAGAGACTATTCAAATGGAAAAGGAAACACAAAAAAGTGAAACAGAAGAAAAAGTTCGTCGCTTAGAGGAACAAGTTTTATTTTTAACAGAAAAAACAGAAAATAAAAAATATCACAGACCAGAGGAATTTCAAACAGAACAATTTAAAGTATTATCAGAAATCAAAGCTAGTAATGTTCAAGAAAATATTCTTTCTGACTCTGTAGAAAATATCATTGAGCAAATTGCGCAAAAAACAGAAATGCAGCAAAAACAATCTAGTCAACCTATCAATAAAATGAGTGAAGAGGAAATGGTAATTTCGGCAGAACAGGAAATTAAAACAGCAGTACAAAATGCAATTAAAACAGCAGTTGCTATTACAAAAGAAGAAAAAAAGTCTTAAGAATAATATTCTTAAGACTTTTTTCTGTTTCACGTGAAACATTTATAATACTTTTTGCGCATAATATACAGTCGCCATAGCATCTTTTGCGTAATGGTCAGCACCAATGCTGTCAGCATATTCTTGTGTCAATACTGCTCCTCCCACCACAACTTTACAATCTGGTTTTTTCTTTTTTAATAGCTGAATGGTAGCTTCCATATTAGTTACTGTTGTTGTCATCAATGCACTTAATCCTACTAATTTTATATTTTGTGCAATCGCTGTTTCTACAATTATTTCTGGAGAGACATCCTTTCCTAAGTCAACCACATCATAGCTATAGTTTTCCAAAAGCACTTTTACAATATTTTTGCCAATATCATGAATATCTCCTTTTACAGTAGCTAAAATCACTTTATCTTTTTTGGTTTGTGCTGCTCCAATATGAAGCTTAACCACTTCAAAAGCAGATTTTGCCGCTTCTGCACTCATTAAAAGCTGTGGTAAAAAAATAGTACCTTTTTCAAAACCTTTTCCCACATGGTCAAGTGCTGGTATAAGTTCTTCATTAATCAATGTTAAAGGTTCCATTTCTTTTAATCTTTGTTCCGCAGCTTCTTTTGCTCTTTCTTTCAATCCCTTCTCAATAGCTGTACCAAGTGAAATATCAGATGTAGAAGAAGGAGAAGAAACAGATGATGTAACTTGTCCACCATATTGATTAATATAATCCATACAATTATCATCTAATCCAGCTAAAGCACAATAAGCATAATAAGAGTGTAACATTGCTTCCGAATTAGTATTAATAATTCCTGCATCCAAACCATTTTGTAATGCCATAGTATAAAAATTAGCTGTTATAATTTCTCTTTGCGGCAAACCAAAAGAAATATTTGAAACACCTAAAATTGTTTTCACATTTAATTTTTGTTTTACCATGTGCAATGCTTTTAAGGTTTCTAAAGCAGAAAACTGGTCAGAACTAATTGTCATAGCTAATACATCTATAATAATATCCTTGCTGGAAATCCCATACTTTTCTGCCGTTTTTACAATTTTTTGAGCAATTGCAAAACGTTCTTCTGCTTTTGCAGGAATCCCATTTTCATCTAAGGTAAGTCCTACTACTACACCACCATATTTTTTGACAATGGGAAACACTGCTTCCATCGACTCTTTTTTTCCATTGACGGAATTAATCATTGCTTTTCCATTATAAAGGCGTAATGCTTTTTCCATAGCCACAATATCAGAAGTATCTATTTGTAAAGGCAAATCAATTACACTTTGTAATTCTTTCATAACAGAAACAAGCATTTCTACTTCATCAATATCAGGCAATCCAACATTAACATCTAAAATATGCGCTCCTTTCTGCTGTTGAGAAAATCCCTCTCGCAAAATATAATCAAAATCTTTTTCTCTTAATGCCTGTTTAAAACGGGACTTTCCAGTAGGATTAATACGCTCTCCTATCATAATCGGTTTTTTTCCGATTTCTACAGCATGTGTATAAGATGCTGCAACAGTTTTATGTTTAGGTACAATCGGTAAAATTGGTTTTTGTTTGCATTTTTGATAAAGTGCTTGTATATGTTCTGGTGTTGTGCCACAACAACCACCTACTAGCCAAACGCCCTTATCTACTATCTTGGTCATTGCTTCTGCAAATTCCTCAGGAGATACATCAAATACAGTTACACCATTTTCTGTTCTAGGTAAGCCAGCATTTGGCTTTATAATCACAGGAATAGAACAGCAATCAAGCATTTTCTCTGCAAGAGAAAGCATTTGATGAGGTCCAAGTCCACAATTCATTCCCATTGCATCCACATTTAGTCCTTCTAAAATAGCAACAGTTGATGCAATATCACTGCCTGTCAAGAGTTTTCCCTTTTCATCAAATACCACTGTAACAAATACAGGTAAATTTGTATTTTCCTTTGCAGCTAATACAGCAGCTTTTGCTTCATAAATATCACTCATGGTTTCGATAACAATAAGGTCAGCACCTGCTTTTTCTCCTGCAACTGCCATTTCTCGAAATGCAGCATAAGCATCTTCAAAATCTAAATCTCCTAAAGGTTTTAATAATTTTCCAGTGGGACCAATGTCCAATGCAACATATCCTTTTTTATTATGGCAAGCCTGCATTGCTGCTGTTTTTGCATTTTGGATAGCAGCCATAATAATTTGTTCTATACTATAAGGAATATCATGCAGTTTAATGCGATTTGCTCCAAAGGTATTCGTTAAAACAATATCGCTACCTGCTTCATAATAATTCTTGTGGATTTCGATGAGTGCTTCTTTTTTTTCTATATTCCAAAGTTCTGGCAACTCTCCTGCTTTTAATCCTTTTTGTTGTAAAAGGGTACCTGTTCCACCATCAAAAAATACCATACGCTTTCCTAATAAGTTTAAGATACTCAATTACTTTCCTCCCTTCGAAAGTTACAATTTGTTTTTGCACAAGCTTCACAGCCTTTTATATGGCAATGCCTATTGGTGGTAGTAATCCCCATAATAGCTGTTACAGATTTAGAAGGGGCTAATAATAAACTATCTGTTAAGGTTAAACCAATTTTTCTAGTACAATCCAATAATGAAATCATATCCTTTTGGTGTTTTAAATCAAAATCTCCATAACCTGGACTAAAACGAGGACGCAAAAACAAATTTTCTTTTTCTAATTCTGTTTCGATTCGTCTCTGACATTGGTCACAATATTCTTCTATAACCGCTGCTGCTGCCGCCTGCATTACAACCGCTTTACTAATCTCTAAAAAACTATATTTTTTTATTAATCTATCGGCTTGTATGCCTATTGTTGCCGCAAAAAGAATGACTTCTTTGCAATCTGCCAAATTTTTAGAAAGATTTTTACTTTCTATTATCATATGATTATCTATTATGATTTTTCCATTTTCTACAGTACAACAATATCTTTTATCTATTTCTTTCATAGAACAATTATCCAATAATTCTGTAACACAATCAAAAGCAATCTTTTGTACCATTTGGTCAGGTACATTGTTATGATAACCAAGATAACGAAATACTTCTTTTAAAGAAACATCTTTTAATTCCATATTATTTACCCTATAATTTCAGAAAGATTTTCCATTATCTTTTCTGCAACATCTGGTTTATTCATAGAATAAACATGGATTCCTTTTACTCCATTTGCAATTAAATCAATTATCTGGTCTGTGGCATAAGCAATCCCTGCTTGTTTCATAGATTCTGGTTTATCTCCAAATTTATCTACAATGGCACGAAATCTTTGTGGCAATATTGTACCAGAAAGTTGACAAATTCTTGCAATTTGTTTTCCATTTGTCACAGGCATAATGCCTGCAAGCACAGGTGTAGTAATGCCTGCTTCTCTAATATGATATAAATAATTGTATAATATATTATTATCAAAAAACATTTGTGTCGTCAAAAAATCACAACCCATATCTGCTTTGATTTTAAGATGTGCAATATCTTCTGTCCTATTAACAGATTCTGTATGTCCTTCTGGATAGCAAGCACCACCAACACAAAGCTCACTACTATTTTTAATATGTTCTATTAGTTCACTCGCATAACGGTATTGATTGGGCTGTGGAAAATTACTTCCTTCTGGAATATCTCCCCTTAGCGCTAATACATTTTCCAAACCATTCTGTTTAATTTCACTCAATACGTTTTCTACTTCCTGCTTTGTAGAAGAAGCACATGTTAAATGTGCCAATGCAGTTACTCCAAGTTGTTGCACAAAAGAGGCTATTTTAATCGTGTTACTACTTGTGCCACCACCAGCACCATAGGTTATACTAATAAAATCTGGTTTTAACTTTGCAATGGCTTCTGCTGCTTTTTTAACAGGTTCAAACTCTGCGCCTGGTTTTGGTGGGAAAATTTCAAAGGATATTGTAGGTCTTTCTACACAAATGATGTCTTTAATTTTCATAAAACAGGACTTCCTTTCTAATTAAATTTATATTATTATAGCAATATCAATATAAAAATACAAATGATTTATATCATTGATATAAAGAAGCAAAATTTTAAATTTACATTGATTTGAATGGGAGGATACCATGAAAACACTATATCTTTCAGAAAAACAAGTGCCTGAAAATGCTTTCCTTCTTACAAAAGAACGTTTTTTAAAAATAGAATATTTAAAAAAGGAATCCAATTATTATTGGTGTGGAACTTTAGACAGTCTTGTTTCTGCTGTATCAGAATGTGGAATAGAAAATGCAATAGAATTATTAAATATCCTATTAGAAGGTATTGTAAAAGAAATGGAAAATAATATTTGCTATACTTGCAATGTAGTAGTGATGCATTGTTGTGCTGGTGCCTATCTTCGCATTGTAAATAAAAAAGAAATATAAAAGTTTAAATTTTTCCTCATAAAATTAATCATTTAAAAAAAGCAGTTTTCACTTTATTTTGATTGGCGCAAACAAGCGTCCTCTAGATGCTTCAGTCTGTGCTTCAGTCTGTCAATAAAATCTTTTTTTGTGGGTTTCACCCACACCCATCAACTTTTTTAAAAAAAAGTTGGACAAAAAACTTTAGTGGCAAAACTAGCGTTTTTCCTTATAAAATCAATCTTTAATGCGAAACACTAATTTCGCATTAAAGTTCTTTGAGGAGTATGAGGGCTAGCCCTCAAGATTTTTTGACAAGCTGAAGCGTCCGCTGGACGCTTTGCGCCTTTCTTTCAAAAAAGAAAAGAGATTTATTTACTCTCCTTTTAGAGTGTGTAACATTTTTGTTTTATTTTCTGCTCTCATTAATGCCTCGCCAACCAAAACAGCATTTGCACCAATTTGTTTTAAAAGAACAACATCTTCTGGTGTTTGGATACCACTTTCAGAAATAAAAACGCAATCTTTTGGTACAATACTTCTTAATTCCTTACTTAAATTCATATCAATTACATAAGATTCTAAATCTCTGTTATTCGTACCAATAATTTTTGCACCAGCCTCTATAGCTTTTTTTGCTTCTTCTGTAGTGCGTGCCTCTACCAAGGCAGATAAGCCTAAACTATGCGCTATTTCCAAATATTCTTCAAGCTGACCTTCTTTTAAAATAGAGCAATGAAATGTAACAGCAGAAGCCCCCAATAATTTTGCTTCATATATCATATATTCAGAAACAGTATAATCTTTTCTCAATACAGGAATAGAAACATTTTCTGCAATTTGTTTTAAATGTGCATCATTTCCTAAAAAATAATAAGGCTCTGTTAAGCAAGAAATTGCATCTGCCCCTGCTTTTTCATATTCCTTTGCAATTTCCAAAAAATGAAATGTTTCATCAATTACACCTTTGGCAGGAGAAGCTTTTTTCACTTCACAGATAAATGCCATTTCTTTTCCTTGTAATGCTTTATAAAATGGAAAACCGGTGTTGCAGTTCATTGCCTCTGCTTTTTGCTTTAATTCCAGCAATGGACGTGTTCTTTGTGCTTCTGTAATTCTTGTTCTTGTTGATTTTACAATCATGTCCAATATATTTTCCATAATACTATACTGTTATTGAAAATGCTGCAAAACTTCAATAACTTTCTCCTCTCTTTTGTTGGTTATGTAAACGTTGCAGCCGACGCTTGCGTAAAAACAAATAAAAAAAGCCATGACAATATAATGTCAAGGCAAATATCATATCTTATTATACTATAAATGGTTTTATGGAATACTTGACAAACACTGCCTTTGACTACACAAACACACTATAAAAGTATGAAGTATTTATTTGAATTATAGCACTCCCAAAAAAGTCTGTCAATATAATGTTTTTCAGGGAATTATCCAAATAAACGATTCTATAAAGTCCATTCTTTTCTTTTTTTATAAGTACATTTATAGTTATGTTTTGTTAATATTTTTTCTTTCTTTAATCTAATCTGTGATATTAGACTTGTTCCTTTTTACTACATCTTGATTTATTTTATGTCAATAGAAATTTTTCCCAAAACTTGTTTCCCTATTATTTCATAATATTTTGGTTATACTATTTTTGCAAATTATTGTAGAAAGGACAACCAAAATATGGCAAAATTTATAATAAAAACAAGTCCTCATTTAAATGGTACTATTGTAATTGGCGGCTGTAAAAATGCAATTTTACCAATCTTAGCTGCGTCTTTGCTCACATCAGAATGTTGTAAAATTTATTCTGTACCAGCCTTAGCAGATGTCATTGCGCTTTGTAGTATATTTGAAGATATGGGAGTTTCTGTAATATATGATGAACAAAAGGAATGTATTCTGGTACAAGCTAAAAATATTGTGAAGTTAGAAACAGATTATCAAAAAGCCACCAAAATGAGAGCCTCTTTTTTAATCATGGGGGCACTTTTATCACGATGTCATGAAGCAATCATACCTTTGCCGGGTGGTTGCCCTATTGGCAGTCGCCCTGTTGATTTGCACTTAAAAGGATTTACTGCTTTAGGTGCACAAGCAGAACAGTCACATGGATTGATTCATATTTCTGCAAAAAAGTTACAAGGAAATAAAATATATTTAGATTTTCCCAGCGTTGGCGCAACAGAAAATATTATGATTGCTGCAACACTAGCAAAAGGTACAACAACCATTGTAAATGCTGCTGCAGAACCAGAAATTATTGACTTAGCCTGTTTTTTAAAAAAAATGGGAGCAATGATTTCTGGAGAAGGAACAAATACCATCACGATTACAGGTGTTGAAAAATTATATGGTGCAGAATATACAGTAATGCCAGATAGAATAGAGGCAGGAACCTTTATGATTGCTGCTGCAATTACAAAAGGTGATGTTATAGTAAAAAACGTCAGAGAAAAAGATATAAAACCGATATTGGCAAAACTTTCTGAAGCCAATGTAAAAACACAAAAATTAGATGAAAATGCTTTTCGTATTTATACCAAAGAAAAATTACAACCAATTAGTTTGAAAACAATGCCTTTTCCCGGATTTCCAACAGATATGCAGGCACCTTTTATGAGTTTGCTTTCTACGATAAAAGGAATGAGTGTGATTACAGAAACTGTTTTTGAAAATCGTTTTATTCATGCTGCTGAGCTGCAAAGAATGGGAGCAAAAATTAATATTGAAAGTAGAAGTGCCATGATTGAAGGAGTTGACAAATTAACTGGAACACAGGTAAAAGCAAGTGATTTGCGTGGTGGTGCAGGTTTAATCTTGTCAGCACTGGCAGCAGAAGGAAAAACAGAAATTAGTGACATTTACCATATTGAAAGGGGCTACTATCATATTGAACAAAAATTAAAAAAGATTGGTGCTGATATTGTAATAAAACCTTGAGGCTTTCTCAGGTTTTATTTTTTTACTATTTATTTTTTATATTTTATGCCGATATTAATATAATGAGAGAATGTCTTGATTTTGCTACCATGTTAGAAAGGAGAATCAATTATGAAAAGAGGAAAAAGCAGACTCTTATCAGGGCTTTTGTCTATGTCTATGGCGTTTTCCGTCATTTCTGTCCCAATAGAAGCGTTTGCGGCAACCGATACATCTGGTCACTGGGCAGAAGCCAGTATTAATCGTTGGATAAACAGTGGTTTTATTAATGGTTATCCAGATGGTACATTTCGACCGAATAATGCTATTAGCCGTGCTGAATTTGTTACAATAGCAAACAAAGCATTTGGATTTACGAGAAGTCAAGGAATTTCTTTTGATGATGTAAAACCAGGTTATTGGGCATATGGTGAAATACAAAAAGGGGTTGCAGCAGGTTATATTCAGGGAGATAGTAATGGAAAATTTCGTCCTGGAAGTGCTGTAACAAGGCAAGAAGCAGCTGTAATGTTATCAAATCTGAAAAGATACAATAATGATGAAGCAGGTGCATATAATTATACTGATAGAGGAGATATGGCAAGCTGGGCAGTTGGTGCAATTGGTGCAGTATCCAGAAATGGAATTATGAGTGGTTATCCAAATGGTACTTTTCGTCCCCAGCAATCTTTAACAAGAGCAGAAGCAGTTGCAGCCTTGCAAAAAGTTGCAGGCTCTTTTAATTCTTTTACTTCTACAAATACCACAAATTATACACCACCTAATTATGTTACAACAAATACAAATTCTGGTTTAAGTTCTAATTCCAGCACAAGTACAAAAAAAGCTTCTAATGATAATGATTATGGTTTCAATGGAATTGTCTTAGAAGACACAAGAATGGAAAATAGAAATTTAACAAAAGATTTGTTAATCCCTCGCAGTTTAGGCAGCAAAAATATAACATTAAAAAATGTTCGTTTAAAAGGCACTTTGTATGTTGAAGGTGGTAGTAATATTACATTGGAAAATTGTAATATTGCAAATGTTGTAATGAACCGTGCAAATGCTGTTTTGAAAAATAATGGAAGCTCTGATATTGAAGAGGTACGTTTTGAAGAAAAAGGTCGTCTTGATGGAAAAGGATATGGAACTGTCTTGATAGATGATAATAGTATTTCAGAAATTATTTTAGATGCGGACATTGATACTTTAATATTGGATGCTGAAGTAGATGTAAAATTGTATGCTAATAGTAACATTGATACCTTTGAGGTAACCAAAAATGCAGATAATGCCAAAATTAAAATTGGAGAAGATGCACAAGTATCTGATATGCAGATTTATGACAAAGTGCGTATCTCTGGTAAAGGTAAAATTGATGTTATGACAGTATATGTTTCTAATGTTCGTTCTGAAATTGAACCAAGACGACTGATTCAACAAGACAATGCAAGAAAACCTAATTTTAACTATAAAGATGATGATGACGATGATGATGATTATGATAACCTAACACTAGACAGTGATGATGAAAATTTTGACGGCGAAGATGATAAATTTAATCGTGTTAGAATTTCAGCAGAAGATGTAACAGCAAAAAATTTTACTGTTTATGATGATTTAATTATTACAAGTTCTGCCGGAGATAGTACCATTGAATTGGAAGATGTGACTGTTCGTGGTAATGTCTATGTAGAAGGTGGTGGCGATAGTTCTGTTATCTTTGACGATTGTAGCATTAGTGGAAATATTTATTCCAGAAAAAGCACAAGCGGCAGATATGATGAAGCAGTAGCCATCAAATTAAATAATACACCAGTACGTGGTGATGTCTATGTAACAGGTGATACCATATTAGAATCTGATAAAAAATTGAGAAAAGTAGTATTAAATAAAGCATTGTCAAAAACATTTAGAATGAATGCAGATGCAAATAGTTTAATAATTAACTACAATAACACAGTACAAATAAGAGGAAATCATACCATTGATACCGCTGAGGTGGCAGCCGGCTTAAATGATGTTTCCATTACTATGGATGGTGGTAAAATTGGCACATTTACTGTACGTTCTCCTATCCGAATGGATGGAACAGGTACGATTGATAAGCTGGTAACAGGAGAAGCAAATGATATTTCTTCTAATATTACCATAGGTACAACAGAAAAAATAGATGGTAGTGGAACAACACCTTCTGGTAGTTATACGATTACTGCATCTGTGCAAGGAGAAAATGGTAGTATTTCACCAAATGGTCAACAGAGTGTGACAAAAGGTGCTAACAAAGAATTTGTGATTACAGCAAATTCTGGTTACCATGTGGCAGCGATTGTTGTAGATAATACTGAAGTAAACTTAAATAATAATTTGTATCAAAAATATACTTACACGTTTAACAATGTGACTGCAAACCATAATATCATTGTATCTTTTGCAGAAGGTGCCGGCACAAATGGTGAAGGTAACGGAAACAATGGCACACCGGGAGGAGATAAACCATCAGAAGGGGATTATACCATTGCTGTTACTGTAAATGGTACAGGTGGTTATGCTGATAATATGATGATACCTGTAAAAGATGGGGAAGATGCTTCTGTAAAATTTACAGCTGAGAAAGATTATCACGTTTCAAAAATTGTTATTGATGCAGGAACAGAATCAGAACAAAATTTAAAAAAGATTAGTGATAGCACTGTAACCTTTAGTGAAGTAACTTATACTTTTAAAAATGTAACAAAAAGTCATACAATTTCTGTAGAATTTGCAGAAGGACAAGGAACAAATGTAATTGGTATCTCGTCCATTGATGATGATTCAGCTATTTTGAAACCAAGCGGTTATAAATATGATATAACAACAGAACTCTTCAATGCAGAAACAGGAATACCATTAGAAAAAAATGAAGATGGTAGATATTATTGTATTGCAGGAGATAGAATAACCCTTGCAATGTTAAAATTTGATACAGATGACCCAAACAAAGAATATCTAAAAACAAGATGGGCTGTCGTAAATAGCACTACTGGTATGGAAATGGAATTATATCAAACAGAAGGAAAAAATACTGCAACCTTACAAACAACAAAAGGTAGTGGTTATGCAGCAATCTTAAAGGTACAGGTATATGATACCAATAAAGAAACTACTGTGCCAGTTGCTTCATCAGACATAGCAGAACTTCATGTTGATGTACCTTTAGAAGAACTTAGGCTAGATTCTTTAAACTGTCAAAACAATCAATTTTCATTATCTCCACAAAATATTATCTGTATACCATCAAATGCAAGTATTGCAAGTGATAAACAGAGCATTCTATGGGAAGTAATTGACACAAATATTGAACCCGTTTCCTCACCTTTAATTCCTGCTGGTGAACCAGTAGCAAAAATTGTAGATATTTCGAATGGAAATAATGGAACATTTCCATGTTTACGTGTAGAACAATATTATAAAGAAACAGAATTAAGCGAAGACATTGATTTATTAACACAACCTATGGGTACTGTTAAGTTGCAAGCAACTATTCCAAATGGAGCAGGTAATAAGATTGATAAAGTTCAACAATTTACTATTAACTTTATCGGAAACACTATTATACCAGTTGAAGCTATTAAACTGAATGGAACTGATAAGGAAACCCCAAAAAAATTATATGGTATTGAACAGTTAGATTTATCTAAAATTACTGTAACACTCGTTCCAAGAAAACCTACTTATCAAACAGTAGAATGGCAAATAGAAACAGAAACAGATTATCTTACAGGAGAAACTACAACCATCACACAAGATAATCCTTCTAAATTAGGAACAATAAAAACTAAAAAAGTAAATGGTGAAGACAGAGAAGTTATATTTGAATCAACAGGGTATCCAGGTAAAGTTGTGTTAAGACCATATATTAAACATGGAAAAGGTGCAGATGGAGATTTTATTTCAGAAAATCCAGATGAACGTATTATAGTCAAAATTGCCACAACAGAACCTGTAGTTACAGCAAATACTATAACTTCTACAAATGGAACAGATGAAGATGACAAAATTACATTATCTGCAAAAATAACAAATGGAGATAAAACACCATATACAGAAATAAAAGGCTGGCGAAAAACGTATAAAGAAAATCCACAAGAGAATGATTGGCAAGAAGTTGAAGATATTACTCTCTCAAAATCTGATGATGGTACTTATACTGCAGAATATACAGTTAAAAAAGAAGATTTGAATACAAATAGTGCCTATGATTCAAATATAGTTTATTTTCAAGCATATACAAACTATGACATGACAGACAGTGCAATTGAGCAAGTTCAAGAAGAAAGAAAAATAGTATATTCTAATGTTGTAAGTGTAGATTGTCATGCACAATCCATTTCATTACCTAATGAAACTGGCTACAAGCAAAAAATTATAGTTGATAAAAACAATACATGTACCATCAAAGGTTATGACACTGTAACATTAAGTTCAGCACTAGATAATGGAACTTCCATTGACTGGGATATTGAACCAAAAGAGGATTCCATTGCAACATTAAAAGATAATGTATTGACTGTAAAAGGGCAACCAGATAAATCCTTTCAGTTAATTGCAAAAGTAGCAAACAAAGGGGCAATTAACTTTACTATCAATACAGCTTTTGAAAAAGTTGAAGTTGGAAAATCTAGAATTGTTGTAAGAGATAGCAAAAATACTAATATAGAAACTCCAATTAAGACAGGAACAACTATTTATTTTCACCAATTAGAAGTGAATCCTAAATATGCAACCTATAACAATGAATCTATTAATATCAAGGATAAGTTGTCATGGAGAGTAAGAAACGGCGATGAAATAGCAGATGTTGATGCAAATGAAAATGGTATTGGTGAATATACAGTACCTGATGATGCAACAGGAAAACTTTCAATTACTGCTCTTTGGCAAAATGCAGGAGATGATGGTTCTGCTGCTACAAGTAATCCGTTTGAAGTACAAATAGTGGATAACTTTGTAGAAGTAACAGGAATAGATTTTGCCGATACAGGACTAGAACCTACACCAGGTCAAGGCGAAGACAAAAATAAATATACTTATACTATACCAAAAGTAGATAAAGATATTGATTTTAACTTGGGTAGTGCAAGAATATTACCTGCAAATGCTACTGCAAATTTAACTCAAAATCGTGTACAATGGACTTCGACACCAGGAAGCAGTATAGATGCTGAAATAGCAACCTTAAACAATAATGTATTAAAAGTACCTGGATATACAACAGGTGGTACTGTTACATTAACAGCAAGAGTTGCTGATGGATTAGGTGAAAAACAAGATTATGTTGCAACTTTAACATTGACCATTCCACACGGTACTGGTCAAAAACCAGTGACACCAGGAACAGGAGACACTACAGGTAGTGGAACATCAAGTGCTTCTGAAGAAGCAAACACATTTGATTTACCACAACCATCAGAAGACAACACAGATGAATTCAATTCTATAAATGATGTTGTTTCAAATGAAAACAATACAGAAAACAACAAGGACACTGTAGAAAATGAATCTAACAAAAACGATGTTCCACAGGAAGATAACAAGGAGCAAGACAACACAAATGAGATTGTGATTCCTTTTACAGCAGTTTCTGACATCAATTTTGATGACATTAATGATTTGCAAAAGCTTCCATCTAACGAATACACCATAACAAGTAACAGAACCAAACAAATTACTTTACGTTTGGCAGACAGCACAAGTACAGTGAATGGTATGACAAAGCATACAGGTATCAAAGTATTGCCTACAAATGCAACCAATCAAACCGTAACATGGAGCGCAAAAAATACAACCCTTACTGCAATCCCAAATGTTGTACAGGTAAATGGAATTGGTACTTTGAATCAAAATTCAAATATCTTTATTATAGATACCAATGTTTCTGGTACAGTAACTTTAGTTGCAACCATAAAAAATGGCAAAACAGAAAAAGACAACTTTGTCAAAGAATTGGTAATTCATGTGAATAAACCAGTAAGCGATACAAGCAATGAAATAAAAGATACCACACAAAAACAGAGTGATGAAAGCAGTAAAACAACAAACAGCACAAGCAGTAACACAACCACAAATAACATGCCAAGCAATACCACACAGGCTACAAAAAAACAAGTAATCTCTGTAGGTGATACTTCCGTAGGTACTTCTAGTGTTACTTCTGCAAGTGCAGCAAATACAAAAAGTAATACAAATGTAACAAGTGCAGCAAAAAATACATCTAGTTCAGATGTCAAAATTGAAGTATCAGGACAATGTAAAAAAGGAATTAGTATTCCTTTAAAAGCAGTTTCTAAGTCTTCCCAACGAGAATATACAGATGTTGATTGGGAAATTACAGATGATGGTGGTACAAATGCAAGAATTACAAGTGGCAACCGTTTAAGAGCAACAAGTACAGGTACTGTCACCATAACAGCAACCGTATATACTTCATCTGGAACAATGGTATGTTCTACTAACATATCTATATCAGATTAAATTCAAATCCCCCTTGCAGTAATTGCAAGGGGATTTTTATGGATATTGCTAAAATATTATGTCGTAATATAAGATTTTTAGGTAACATTGTAATGGGAAAATGATGTAAAATAAAAGAGTGTAGTATATATTTATTCATATAGTATGCATAAAAACAAGTCTATTTTAAAAATAATTTTTGAAAATTTACGTTTTTTACTTGCATAACAAATATAGCTTGTGTATAATTATAACATTATAGAACGGAGGAATGACTTATGATAAAAGCAGGTGTCATTGGCGCAACAGGATATGCAGGAAATGAATTGGTAAGATTATTAATGCAGCATCCAGAAGTGGAATTAAAAACAGTAACTTCTCAAAGATATATCGGAAAAGAATTTAGTGAGGTATATGAAGGTTATAGAGAAATTAATTCATTAATTTGTGAAGAAGAAGATATTGAAAAAATGGCAGAAGAATGTGATGTTGTTTTTTTAGCCTTGCCTCATGGTGTTGCAGCAAAAAAAGTAACAGAGGAGATTTTACAAAAAACAATTATTATTGATTTTGGTGCGGACTTTAGATTAAAAAATGTGCATGATTATGAAAAATGGTATGGTTTGCAGCATGAAGGACAAGAATTATTAAAGCAAGCAGTTTATGGTCTTTGTGAAGTAAACAGGGAAAAAATTAAAAAGGCTAGACTGATTGCAAATCCTGGCTGTTACACCACTTGTAGCATTTTATCTTTGTTGCCACTTACCGCAGAACATTTAGCAGATAATAAAAGTATTATTATTGATGCAAAATCTGGTGTCAGTGGTGCAGGCAGAGGTCTTGTAACTGGCAGTTTATACTGTGAAGCTAACGAAAATATAAAAGCTTATAAGTTAGCATCTCATAGGCATACACCAGAAATTGAAGAACAACTATCTTATGCAGCTGGAGAAAAAATAACGCTTTCTTTTACTCCCCATTTAACACCGATGAACAGGGGAATTTTAGCAACTTGTTATGCTTCCCTAAAAGAAGGAGTTACAGAACAAGATGTTAGAAAAGCATATGAAAAATGGTATGGAAAAGAGTATTTTATCAGAATAACAAAAGAAGGTATTTTTCCAGAAACAAGGTGGGTAAAAGGTTCTAATTTTGTGGACATTGGTTTTACGGTTGAGGAAAGAACAAAAAGAATTATAGTGATTGGTGCGATTGATAATTTAATAAAAGGAGCAGCAGGACAGGCTGTACAAAATATGAATCTTGTATTTGGATTAAAAGAAAATACAGGACTTTGTCAGGCACCTATCTTTCCAGCATAAATAATAAATGCTTTTTTAAGGAGGCGTGATTGTGAGAATTATTGATGGGGGTATTACAGCAGCAAAGGGATTTTTAGCAACAGGTGCTCATATTGGTATTAAAAAGATTAAAAAAGACTTATCTCTTTTATACAGTGAAAAACCAGCGGTTGTTGCGGGTATGTTTACACAAAATATTGTAAGGGCTGCTCCAGTCATCAGAAATGAAGAAATAATAAAAAATAAAAATCAAATCAAAGGAATTGTAAGTATTAGTGGAAATGCAAATGCTTGTACAGGACAACAAGGAATTTTGGATAATCAAAAAATGGCAGAAATTTATGCTGAAACACTTGGTATCCATCCCGATGAAGTTTTAACAGCGTCAACAGGGATTATAGGAAAAGAAATGCCTATGAATATCATTGAAGATGGAATAAAAAAAATTGCTCCACAATTAAAAGCAGATAGGCAAAGTGGAAAGGAAGCCGCAGCAGGTATTATTACAACAGATACTTTTTTAAAAGAAGTTGCTGTGGAACTAGAATTAGGTGGAAAAACCGTTACCATAGGTGCTATGGCAAAAGGTAGTGGTATGATTCAACCAAATATGGCAACTGTTTTAGCTTTTTTGGCAACAGATGCAGTAATTTCTCAGGAATTGCTCCAAAAAGCATTGTCAGATGCAGTGGATATTACGTACAATATGATTTCTGTTGATGGTGCTATGAGTACAAATGATATGGCATTACTTTTGGCAAATGGTATGGCAGAAAATGAACCTTTTACAGAAGATAGTGAAGATTATAGAAGATTTAAAGATGCAATTTTATATATTAATCAAAAATTATCAATACAGGTAGTACATGATGGAGAAGGCGCAAGCAAATTAATTGCAGCTGCCGTAACAGGAGCAAGGACAAAGCAAGATGCTCGAAAACTTGCAAAAACGATTATCAATGATAATTTAGTGAAAACAGCAATGTATGGAGAAGATGCAAACTGGGGACGTATTTTGGCAGCAATGGGTGGTTCTGGTGGCTTTTTTCAACCGGAAAGAGTAGGAATTGCTTTTCAAAATGAAAAAGGTTATTTGCAACTTATGGAAGAAGGTCGTCCCATTTCTTTTGATGAAGGAAAAGCACTTGAAATATTAGCAGAAAGGGATATTATTATACACATTTATCTGTATGATGGTGTAGAAGAAGCGATTGCTTGGGGTTGTGACTTAGGACATGAATATATTAGAATCAATGGGGAATATCGTTTACGAACATAATGCAAGCAAAATATAAATTTTTATGCATCAACTTTTTACTTCATGTAATAGCACTTGTCTATGTAGCATTTATCATATATGAAACAAATAAATATATGTATTTTGCAGGTTTTGGTTCTCTTTTTATACTAATCTTACTAATACCATATTTCCTAATATTATTTCATATTATGCTATTATTGCTGTTATCAATAAAATTTAAACAAAATATGTTGATGGTTGTTACATTAATTTTACAAATTATTTGTTCTTTATTCTGGATATTAATGGTATATTTATTTCAATCTGCTATTTCATGGTTTGAAGTTGTAATATTATTTCAAATAATCACAGCAATAACTATATTGCTACTCATATGGGAAAATCATAATACTTAAAATGTAAAAGGAGGAACTAAAGTGAAAGAAATACAAGGTGGTGTTACTGCAGCAAAAGGCTACAAAGCAACAGGCGGTGCAGTTGGCATTAAAGAAGGTATCAAGGATATGGCAATCCTTATAAGTGAAATACCTGCAACAGCTGTAGGAGCTTTTACTACAAATGTTGTAAAAGCAACTTCTGTATTACGTAATATGGAACTTATAGAACAAAAACAAAACATAAAAGGAATTGTTATCAATAGCGGGAATGCCAATGCTTGCACTGGAATAGAAGGTGAAAAAGCGAATCAGGAAATGGCAGAAACACTAGCAAATTGTTTAAACGTGGGACAAGAACAAGTATTGACAGCTTCTACAGGGGTTATTGGTGCAACATTTCCGATTGAAAAAGTAAAAAATGGGATTCACTTACTTTTTCCAAAGTTAGGGGAAACATTAGAAGATGGACACTTAGCAGCAGAAGGTATTATGACAACAGATACTTATTCCAAAGAAGTGGCTGTTTCATTGGAAATTGACGGAAAAACGGTTACCATTGGTGGTATGGCAAAAGGAAGTGGTATGATTCATCCAAACATGGCGACTATGTTAGCCTTTATTACGAGTGACGTTTGCATTAAAAGAGAATTGCTTGATGAAATATTAAAAGAAAGCATCCAAACAAGTTATAATATGGTTTCTGTTGATGGTGATACTAGTACAAATGATACAATAATTGTATTGGCAAATGGTATGGCTGGAAATGCTGAAATAACACAAAAAAATGCAGATTATGAAGCTTTGAAGCAAGCACTACATTTTGTCAATACAAAATTAGCGAAAGACTTAGTAAGAGATGGAGAAGGGGCTACAAAATTTATAGAAGTTAATGTTAGTGGTGCAAAAACACAACAGGACGCAAAAATAATAGCAAAGTCTGTTGTTACCTCTAATTTAGTTAAAACGGCTATGTATGGGGAAGATGCAAACTGGGGGCGTGTATTGTGTGCTATGGGCTATTCTGGTATTAATTTTGATACTAAAAAAGTAGATATTATCTATCATAGTCCAAAAGGTAGCATTGATTTAATGATACAAGGTAGTCCTATTGTGTTTGATGAGCAAAAAGCCTTAGAAATATTAAAGGAAAAAGAAATTACTGTAGAAATTAGAATACAAGAAGGAACTGAAAAAGCAACTGCATGGGGCTGTGATTTAAGTCATGAATATGTAAGTATTAATGGAGATTATCGTTCTTAACATTATGTTGTAATTAAGGTGGTGTCATAACATTGAAATTAAAAATTGTTGGTAGTGGTGGTATGTCAATTATTCCAAGCTCATTTTGCAAGTGTAAGATATGTGAAGAAGCCAGACAAAAAGGTGGAAAATATGAGAGATTAGGTCCAAGTTTATATATTGATGATATTAAAATGTTAATAGATACTCCAGAAGATATTGCGGTGGCTTGTAATCGACAAAAAATAGTAGAGGTAAAAAACATTTCTATTTCACACAGTGACCCTGACCATGTAAAAGGAATTAGAATTGTTGAAAAAATAGGATATGATTTTATCAAAGAAAAAAATACACCAATCAATTTTTATGCTCTGCCTGAAGTGATTCATGATATTAATGATATGAATGGAGACTGCTTAAAATATTATGGTGATGTTCTTGGATGTATTTCTGTAAATGAAACATCACATATTAACATAGATAATATAGAGATAGACTTTATTAATAATAATCCAAGTAGAAATATCACTTTTTATGTTATAAAGGAAAATAAAAAGAAAGTAGTCTATGCCTGCTGTAATCCTAAACCATTTCAGCACAATGAAATATACTTTGATACAGATGTTTTTATCATTAGTTTAGTTTCTGATGATGGTATCTTAAATGATGGAACCAAGCTTAAGGATGCACCATTTAAAGATGAAATATTTACTTTAGACGAAATCATCAAAATGAAGGACTATTATAGAATAAAAAAAGTCATTATAACACATATTGATGAAATGTGGGGAAAATCATATGGTTATTATAAAGAGTTAGAAAAGAAACTAGATAATATTTTGTTTGCCTATGATGGTATGGATATTATAGTATAGTAATCTTTTTGTTTATAATTTATAACTGAAATAAAAGCAATGACTAAAAAGAAAGGATTTACATAATATGGAAAAAGATGTGATGCAAATATATATTGATAAAGCAAAAACATTAATGGAAGCTTTACCTTATATTAAACGTTTTTATAACAAAACAGTTGTGATAAAATATGGTGGAAGTGCTTTAATCAATGATAATATCAAACAAACCGTCATACAAGATATTGCATTGATGAAATTAGTTGGTATGCACCCTGTTGTTGTACATGGTGGTGGTCCGGATATTAATGCATTTTTAAAGCAAATGAATATAGAATCAAAATTTATCAATGGTTTAAGAGTGACAGATGAAAAAACAATGGAAGTTGTGGAGATGGTATTATCTGGAAAACTAAACAAACATATTGTAACAGAAATTGAAACACAAGGTGTTAAGGCAGTTGGTATCAGTGGAAAAGATGGCGGAATTATCAAAGCAAAAAAAATAGAAAAAGATGGTATTGACTATGGTTGTGTAGGAGATATTGTTTCTGTTGACCCAACATTAGTACAATCTTTGATTAATAATGAATTTATACCAGTTATTGCACCCATTGGAAAAGATGAAACTGGTACCACTTATAATATTAATGCAGACTATGCAGCAGTAGCAATTGCAGGTGCGTTGCAAGCAGAAAAATTAGTCTTTTTAACAGATGTAGAGGGAGTTATGAGAGATATTAATGACCCAAATTCTATTATGAGCTTTATCAGTTCTAAAAAAATACAAAAGTTGATAGATGATGGCACCATTTCAGGAGGAATGATACCAAAGGTAGAGTGCTGTATGGAAGGAATTCGGCAAGGTGTTAATAATGTCCATATATTAGATGGTCGAGTAGAACATTGTTTAATATTGGAAATCTTTACACCAGAAGGTATTGGCACAATGATTGAAAGATAAGGAAAGGTGAAAACAAATGGCAGAAAAAATGAAACAGCTTATTGAACGTGGCAATAAAGTAGTAATGAAAACGTATAACCGTTTTCCAATCGCGATTGAATGTGGAAATAGTATGTATGTTTGGGATATAGAAGGAAAAAAATACATTGATTTTGTTGCTGGTATTGCAGTAAATAGCTTAGGATATGCCAATGAAGCACTGGAAAGAACGATAGCAGAACAAGCAATGAAATTAATTCATTGTTCCAATTTATATTATACAGAACCACAAATTGAGTTAGCAGAGCAATTAGTAGCACATAGTGATTTTGACAAAGTATTTTTTTGCAACAGTGGTGCAGAATCTATTGAAAGCGCCTTAAAATTAGCTAGAAAATATGCTAAAATGAAAGGAAAAGCAGGCAATGAAATTATTACCATGATACATTCTTTTCATGGTAGAACATATGGTGCAGTTACTGCAACAGGACAAGACAAATATCATAAAGGATTAGAGCCACTGATGCCAGATATTTGTTATGTTCCTTTTAATGACTTTGAAGCATTAGAAAAAGCAGTAAACGAAAAAACTTGTGCAATATTAATGGAGCCAATACAGGGAGAAGGTGGTATTCTTCCAGCCGATAAAGAATATTTACAAAAAGTTAGAAAACTTTGTGATGAAAAAGATATTCTTTTAATGTTTGATGAAGTTCAGTGTGGTGTAGGAAGAACTGGTAATTTATTTGCTTATCAAACATTTGGCGTTGTTCCAGATGTTGCTACTTTTGCCAAAGGATTAGCAGGTGGTGTTCCAATTGGTGCTATGATGACAAAAGATTTTGTAGCACAGGCATTTCAACCTGGTGACCATGCTTCTACTTTTGGCGGAAATTCTCTTGCAACAGCAGCAGGTGTTACTGTAATGAAAGAATTGTTTGAAAATGGGTTACTTGAAAATGTAAAAAGAACTGGTGTTTATATGACAGAACAACTCAAAAAATTGCAGCAAAAACATCCTTGCATTAACGATGTCAGAGGAACTGGCTTTATGCAAGGGATTGAATTAAGTATTCCCACAGGTGATGTTATCAATAAATGTATAGAATTAGGCTTGTTATTGGTAGGTGCAGGACATGATGTAATTCGTTTTGTGCCACCATTAATTGCAGAAGAAAGACATATTGATGCAATGATAGAAATATTAGATAAAGCCTTAACCATATGTGAGTGAATAAAAAAAGAAAAGTAGGGATAACATCTCTGCTTTTCTTTTTATGTTTTATGATAGAAAGGAAAAAAATTATGAAAACAGAAATGGCATATTACAGAAATGGGTATCAAAAAAGCATAGAAGCAAAAGTAATTGATTGCATCAAAAGCAAAAAAGGGTATGATATTCAATTAGAAGATACTTGCTTTTATCCGGAAGGTGGCGGACAGCCAGCAGACAAGGGAATTTTAGATGGACAAGAAGTATGCAATGTACAAGAAAAAGATGGTATCATATATCATACTGTGAAAAATAGCATAGCTATAGGAACTATTATAAAAGGAGAAATTGATTGGGAATATCGTTTTGATTTTATGCAAAATCATACCGCTGAGCATATTGTGTCTGGTTTAGCCTATCGAAAATATGGTGCACATAACGTTGGTTTTCATATGGGAAAAGAATTTATTACACTGGATTTTGATAAAAAGTTGTCACAAGAAGAAGTAACAACATTAGAATTGTGTACAAATGAAGCAATCATACAAAATAAAGCCATTAATATTTATTATCCAACAAAAGAGGAATTGCAAAAATTGGATTATAGAAGTAAAAAAAGTTTAGAGGGAATGATTCGTATTGTAGAAGTACCGGAATATGACATCTGTGCTTGCTGTGGCATTCACACAAAAACAACGGGGGAAATTGGTTGTGTCAAAATATTATCTACAGACCATTATAAAGGTGGTATACGTTTATATATGATTGCAGGAAAAAGAGCATTCTATGACTATGATGAGAAAAGTAAAAATGCAGATAGTATTTCTCATTTACTTTCTGTACCAGTTAAGGATATTGTAAAAGCAGTAGAAAAATTAAAAAAAGAAAAAGATACTTTGCAATGGCAAATTAATTTGCTGGAAAAAGAAAAATTAGAGCAAATTGCAAGTAATATCAAAGAAAATAAAACCATTGTTTTATTTGAAAATGTATCCAATACAAAAGCATTACAACATTTTGCTTCTATGCTGTGCCAAAAAGCGGAAGTTGTTGCAGTATTTTCTGGAGATGAAACAGGATACCGCTATATTTTAATGAGTCAAAAAAAAGATATGCAAGCGTTAAAACAACAGCTATCAGAAAAATTTGCTTGTAATGGAGGTGGGAGCAAAGAAATGGTGCAGGGAAAAATACAAGTAAAAAAAGAAGATATTATGGATTTTTTTAAAGAAATTTAAAAAATTACAAAAACCCAACAAAATGATAACTTTTTGTTGGGTTTTATTGTTTCAATAAAGTGATTTAAGTTTTACTATATTTTTTAAGAAGAAACATCATGCCAAATGCCGATGCAATATATACAATACTGGCTTTTATAGAAGGATATAATATCATCGTATAAACATCATATACCCCTTTTAAATCAATATTAGATAAAACATTTCTTATAAATACTAATATAAATATAACTGTCATAAGAGAGATAAGCAACTTATTTTTGTTTTTATCCTGAAATATATTAATAACACAAAATGTTATTACATTATAGCACAAAAAGAAACCAATTAAATAAATATCTTCTGGTATTCTCACATAGATGTGATATTTTCGTGCAATATAGATGAAAAAAAGTAATGCTAAAAAATAGAGATACCTGCTATATTTTTTCAAAATTATCATCCCTTCTTTTCGTATGTTTTTTTATAAGAATTAAAGAAATTAATACTGTTGCTATAACAAAATATATTATAAAAAATTTTGTTATATCCTGAAATATTTCTCCTGCTAAATCATATAATAATTTTACAGATTCTTCTGACATGCCTAACATATTTAAAGTAGTATTTCTCAAACAATTATAAATAAAAACTATACTAAAAAGGGTCACATTCATATAGATTATAATAATATTTTTTTTAATACTTTGTTCTTTTAAAAAATATATCATGCACAATATCGCAATGATGTAAACAAAAAGATTTTCTTTTGGATACACACTAATACATTTTTTTGTACTATGTAAAAACATCATTAAAATACAAAATAAATATAAAAACAAACATATATATTTCCTATTTTCTTTTAACATTATTCTTCCCTTTTCATTAATTTTTGCACACTTATTGTCCTATGCTGTTTTATTTTATCATATTATGATATGATAAAATAGAGTAATCTTCTATAAAAATAGCCCTTTTGGTTTAGTAATATTTATGTTTATTATCATTTTTTGTCATTTATGGCAAAAAAAGGAGGAAATCATCCCCCTTTTTATAAATTATTTCTTTGGTATTAACACTTCTGTACCACCCATATATGGTTGTAATGGTTTTGGAATCGAAACAGTACCATCCGCATTCAGATTATTTTCTAAAAATGCGATTAGCATACGAGGAGGTGCAACAACAGTATTATTTAAAGTATGTGCAAAATAATTTCCTTTTTCTTTATTTTTAACACGGATACCTAAGCGACGTGCTTGTGCATCTCCTAAGTTAGAACAACTTCCTACTTCAAAATATTTTTTCTGTCTTGGAGACCATGCTTCTACATCAATGCTTTTTACTTTTAAATCGGCTAAGTCTCCAGAACAACATTCTAATGTTCTGACAGGAATGTCTAAAGTGCGGAAAAATTCTACTGTATTTTTGTAAAGTTGTTCAAACCAATAAGGGCTGTCTTCAGGCTTACATACCACAATCATTTCTTGCTTTTCAAATTGATGGATTCGGTAAACGCCTCTTTCTTCAATGCCATGTGCGCCCACTTCTTTTCTAAAACAAGGAGAATAACTTGTTAATGTTTGAGGTAAAGATTCTTCTTCTAAAATTGTATCTATAAATTTACCAATCATAGAATGCTCACTTGTACCAATTAAATATAAGTCTTCCCCTTCTATTTTATACATCATATTTTCCATTTCTGCAAAACTCATAACACCTGTTACAACATTACTACGAATCATAAAAGGTGGAATATAGTAAGTAAATCCTTTGTTAATCATAAAATCTCTTGCATAGGAAAGAATGGAAGAATGAAGTCTTGCAATATCCCCACAAAGATAATAAAATCCATTACCACTTGTTTTTCTTGCACTATCTAAATCAATTCCAGCAAGGCTTTCCATAATATCAATATGATATGGTACTTCAAAATCTGGTACAATAGGTTCTCCAAAACGCTCTACTTCTACATTTTCGCTATCATCTTTTCCCAATGGTACACTTTCATCAATAATATTTGGAATGACTAACATTCTTTCTCTGATTTTTGCAGTCAATTCTTCTTCTAAGGCTTCTAATTCTGTTAATTCTTTTGCCATTGCTGCTACTTGTGCTTTTGCTTTTTCTGCTTCTTCTTTTTGTCCTTTTGCCATCATACCACCAATGGCTTTACTAATGGAATTTCTTTGGCTTCTTAAGTCATCACATTTTCCCTTTGTTTCACGGAATTGCTTATCCATTTCAATGACTTCATCTACAAAAGCTAATTTTTCATCTTGAAATTTCTTTTTGATATTTTCTTTTACTAACTCTGGATTGGTACGTATTAATTTAATGTCTAACATAAACATCCTCCTTATTTTTTTGATAAATATAGAAAAGCCCTCATCCCTTTTTTATTACATAAAAAGGGACGAGAGCTATATTCCCGCGTTACCACCCAATTTGCTTATATCATAAGCCTCTCAAACAGCGATAAAGGGCTTACCCTTTCGGCTTTCACCGAACAGCTCGGAAAGTGGAACATCTTTTTTTTACATCAATTTACACCAACCATTGACTCTCTGTAGTATGATTACAAGATTTATTTTTCCTCAAACGCTTGTTCATTTTTCCTCATTGTATCACATATTTTATGTTTGTCAATAACAATTTTTTTGTTGACAAAACAATACAAATATTGTATAGTATCTAAAGCAAGCCCAGATAGCTCAGTTGGTAGAGCAGAGGACTGAAAATCCTCGTGTCACTGGTTCGATTCCAGTTCTGGGCATAGAAAAACTTAAGTAAAAGGAAGCAAATGCTTCCTTTTTTATTATTCTGTAATTATAGAAGGAGTATATTATGAAAAAAAAAGGGATTCTGTTTATTCTTGTATTAATACTAATTTGTATTTATTATATGATGACAGCAAAAACAGATTCTGCTTCTATGGTTTCTGTTTCTGTTGATGGAGAACAAAAACAATTTGATTTATCACAAGACCAAACTTATACCATACAAACAGAAAAGGGTTATAATATATTACAAATACAAAATCAAACTGCTACGATTACAGAGGCAGACTGTCCTGACCAAATTTGTGTACAGCAAAAAGCAATTCATCATATTGGAGAAATGATTGTCTGTTTACCCCATAAGGTAGTAGTAGAAATGAAATAAAAATGAAATGAGGTGACAAAATGGATACGAAAAAGATTGCATACTGTGGACTACTTACAACAGTTGCTCTTTTACTTAGCTATGTAGAGCGTATGCTTGCAATTCCTATGCTTGTGCCGGGTATGAAGCTTGGTCTTGCTAATGTTGTTGTATTGATTGCACTTTATTTATTCGACAGTAAAACTGCTTTTTGTATTTCTATTTTGCGCATTTTGATGTCAGGAATCCTTTTTACAGGTTTTGCAAGTTTTTTTTATAGTGCTGCTGGAGCATTGCTGAGTTTTTTCGTTATGTCATTTTTGAAAAATCATTTTCGTTTTTCTACTATTGCTGTTAGTATTTCTGGTGGTATCAGCCATAATATTGGGCAAATTATCATTGCCTGCATTGTGGTGGAAAATATGGGACTGTTTTATTATCTGCCTTTTCTTGTGATATTAGGCATTGCAACAGGATTTTTTACTGGTATTGTAGGAGAAAAAACCATTTATTATTTGAATCGTTAATTTCTTTTGTTGCACAAAATGACTTTTGTGTTATAATAAAGTTTATTATATTATGATGTACGTAATTATTTTAAGATTAAAACAGGAGGTAAATTATGGCAACTTATTTCAAATCACTTTCCCGCACTTTTAGTGAATATCTTCTTGTTCCAGGATATTCTTCTATGGAATGCACCCCAGACAATGTTAGTTTAAAAACCCCTATTGTAAAATTTAAAAAAGGAGAAAAACCTGCACTAGAAATGAATATTCCACTTGTTTCTGCCATTATGCAGTCTGTTTCTGATGATAAAATGGCAGTAGCATTAGCAAAAGAAGGTGGCATTTCTTTTATTTATGGTTCTCAAACTATAGAAAATCAAGCTGCTATGGTTCAAAGAGCAAAATCATATAAAGCTGGTTTTGTAGTAAGTGATTCCAATATCACACCAGAAAGCACCTTAAAAGATATCTTAGCGTTAAAAGAAAAAACAGGTCATTCTACCGTTGCTGTTACTACAGATGGTACTGCACAAGGAAAATTAGTAGGTATTGTAACAAGTCGTGATTATCGTGTGAGTCGTATGGAAGGTCATGAAAAAGTAAAAGATTTTATGACACCTTTGGAAAAACTTGTTTGTGCACCAAAAGGTACCACATTAAAAGAAGCAAATAATATTATATGGGACCATAAATTAAATTCTTTGCCAATTATTGATGATGAAGGTAGATTAGTATATATGGTATTCCGTAAAGATTATGATTCTCATAAAGAAAATAAAAACGAACTTTTAGATGTTCATAAAAGATATGTGGTGGGTGCAGGCATCAATACAAGAGATTATGCAGAACGTGTACCTGCACTTGTAAACGCTGGTGCAGATATTCTTTGTATTGATTCCTCTGAAGGTTTTTCTGAATGGCAAAAAGTCACTTTAGATTTTATTCGTAAAAATTATGGGGATAATGTTAAAGTTGGTGCTGGAAATGTAGTTGACAAAGAAGGCTTTCGCTATTTAGCAGAGTGTGGCGCAGACTTTGTAAAAGTTGGTATTGGCGGCGGTTCTATTTGCATCACCAGAGAACAAAAAGGTATCGGACGTGGACAAGCCTCTGCCGTGATAGAAGTAGCAGAAGCAAGAGACGAATATTATCAGGAAACAGGAATTTATATTCCAATTTGTTCTGATGGTGGAATTGTATATGATTATCATATGACATTGGCTTTAGCAATGGGAGCAGATTTTTTAATGTTAGGACGTTATTTCTCTCGATTTGATGAAAGCCCTACTAATAAAGTAAATATTAATGGTAATTATATGAAAGAATATTGGGGAGAAGGTTCTGCAAGAGCAAGAAACTGGCAAAGATATGATATGGGTGGAGATAAAAAACTTTCCTTTGAAGAAGGTGTGGATTCTTATGTGCCATATGCTGGCAGCCTAAGAGATAATGTTTCTCTTTCTCTCAAAAAAGTAAAATCTACCATGTGTAACTGTGGTGCATTGACAATACCAGAATTACAGCAAAAAGCAAAATTAACCATTATTTCTGCAACAAGCCTTACAGAAGGTGGCGCACATGATGTTGTTTTAAAAGATAATCAAAGCAGTTTATATAATAGCTAACTTTGTTTTCTCTGTTAAACATGTTCTATATAGAAAATTGCAGTTTGTCAATAAAGTCTTTTCTTGTGGGTTTCACCCACACCCACCAACTTTTTTAAAAAAAAGTTGGACAAAAAACTTTCATGGAAAAACTAACGTTTTTCCTTATAAAATCAATCTTTTTAGCGAAACACTAGTTTCGCATTAAAGTTCTTTGAGGAGTTTGAGGGCTAGCCCTCAAGGTTTTTTGACAAGCTGACATGGTTTTATATAGAACATTGTAAAAAGGAGGAGATTTTTTATGAAAAAGTTATTAACACTAACTTGTATTTGTAGTATGTTATTTACTTCTGTCATTTTTGCAAAAGAACTAACAGTAATGTTTCATGACGCACCAATTCCCTATGTACAAAAACCAATGATAAAAAATGGCACTACTTTTGTACCTATGAAACAGACACTGGAAACATTAGGTGTTGATGTTAGTTGGAATGCTCCCACCAAAACAGTGATTGGCAAAAAAGGAGATACCATTGTCTCTACTTGTCCGAATAGTACAACATTGATTGTAACAACAGGTGAAAAAACACAACGTATCCCTTTAGATGTACCAACTTATATTGAAAATGACACCATATTTGTACCCTTAAGACCACTATTACAACCATTTCAGGCAGAGATTATATGGGATAGTAATACAAACGCAGTACAAATAAAGAGCAAAGATAATGATTCCTTTGTGGTAAAAAAAACAGAGCAAAAGACAATAAAAAATAAAGATGGTGTAACAGTATGGAAAGCAGAAATACATTATCCAGAGCTACAAGTAGAAAGCGAAGCAATCGCTAAAATAAACGAAGTTATAGCAAATGATGTTTTCACTTCACTTTCTGCTACAGAAAATGAAGTATCAGCAGAAAATATTGTTGTTTCAGACAGTGGTGTACCTTATTCTTTTGATTGCAATTATGAAATTACTTACTTAGATAATAATACCATATCCATTTTATTGGATTATTACGAATTTACGGGTGGTGCACATGGTATGCCATTTCGTCAAGCGTACACATTTGACTTAAATACAGGAACCCAATTACAGTTAAAAGATATTATGGATATGTCAGAAGCAAATATTGTAATATTTGTAAAAGAAGCTTTTAAAAAAAATATAGAACAAAATCGAGACAATTATTTTGCAGGTGCAGAGGAAATTGTAGATTCTGAATATTTTGTATACGATTTTTATATCCAGCCAAATAAAATTGTATTTTTTACACAAACTTATTTATTAGAACCTTATGCAAATCATTATCAGCCAACTATAGTTGATACACAAGATATTACACTTAAAATAGACATTCATAAATCATTATAAAAAAAGATGGAAGGCAATGCCTTCCATCTTTTTTTAATCATTCGTTGCTTCTTCTTGCTGCTCTACTTCTTCCGCAGCAACTGCATATTTTTCTAATATTGCGCTCTGAATTTTTTCTCTGGTCACACCATTGATTGGATGTGCAATGTCTCTAAATTCTCCATCCGCAGATTTCCTACTTGGCATTGCAATAAATAAGCCCTGTTCTCTTTCAATTACCTTGATGTCATGAACCACGAATTCGTTGTCGAAAGTTACAGAAATAACAGCTTTCATTTTTCCTTCTTTGTTGACCTTTCTCACTCTTACATCAGTAATTTCCATACGCTCTCTCCTCCCATGTGACCTGGGAATTATCCTCCTTTACGCTTTTACAATCTTACAACTTTGTACCTTTTCTGATTATCTTTGGATTATCTGGTGTTCCAATTACCTTTTGACCATCTGCTAATACAACATCTTTATCCAATATTGCATATCTTACTTCACAACCATTGCCAATACGAGAACCTTCCATAACAATAGAATGTTCTACACTAGCATGGTCGCCAATGTATACTTTACGGAAAACAACAGAATGTTCTACTCTACTATTAATGATAGAACCACTACCAATAATCGTATTTCTCACTTCTGCACCAGTATTATATTTTGCAGGGGGTTCATCTTTTGGTTTTGTTTCAATATAAGGATATTCGTTCACAAAAATATCTCTAATATCTTTTTTCAGGAAATCCATATTTGTTTTGAAGTAATCCACAATACTAGAACCTACAGAACTCCAGTATCCTTCAAACTCATAACCATAAATTTTTAATGTTTTTCTCTGACGGATGATAATATCTTTTACAAAATCATATCTTCCTTCAGCATTTGCCTTCTCTAACAATTCAATTAATAATTCTCTGCCAATAACATAGATACCTAAGGAAGCCATATTACTTTGTGCTTGTAAAGGTTTTTCTTCAAATTCTTGTAATCTTTTGCTGTCGTCCATTTGCATAATGCCATATTTTGATAAGTCTTTGCCAGACATATTTTTACAAACGACAGTAATATCTGCCCCTTTTTGTTCATGATATTCCAAAACTTTTTTGAAATCCATTTTATAAACGGCATCACCAGATGCAATGATAACATAAGGTGTATTACTACGTCTTAAAAAAGACATGTTTTGGTACATAGAATCGGCTGTTCCACGGAACCAATTAGAATCCATTCTACTAATATAAGGTGATAATACAAATAAACCACCTTGTTTTCTTCCTAAGTCCCACCATTTTGCAGAACCTAAATGGTCATGCAAGGAACGAGAATTATATTGTGTTAATACTGCCACTTTTTGAACACCAGAGCTTGACATACTGCTCATAGCAAAGTCAATTGCTCTGTAGCAACTACCCACAGGAAGTGCAGCAGATGCTCTTAAATCTGTCAGGGCGCCCATACGACCTTCATTATTACCGCCAGCTAAAATTACACCAATTGCTCTCATAAGTTACCCTCCTCTACAATCACAGATTTACCACTTTGCAATACACCATTTGTAAAATCACGTTCTGTTATCTCTCCTAACAATACGCAGTTTTTACCAATCGTTACATTGTTTGGAATTGTAGTCATATGTCCAACTACTGTAATACCTGTGTTATAAATTTTAGGTTTCATCTCATTTTCAATATTATCGCCAACACCAATTTTAACGTTGTCGCCAATGATAGAACCTTCATCAACAATACAACGGTCTAATTGACTATCTTCGCCAATTACAGTGTCACCCATAATAATAGAGCCTTTTACAACAGCGCCTTTTTTTACAACAACGTTTGGACCTAATATAGAATCATATATTTCTCCATATACTTCACAACCATCAGAAACAATACTTGTTTTTACCTTTGCATCTGGACCTGTATATTGTGGTGGTTGATGGTCAGTGTTTGTATAAATCTTCCAGAAGTCTTCATAAAGATTAAAGTCAGGTAATGTTCTAATTAATTCCATATTTGCTTGCCAATAAGATTCAATTGTGCCAACATCTTTCCAATAACCTTTGAAACGATAAGCATACATTGTTTGTCCTTCTTCCAGCATACGTGGAATAATATGATTACCAAAGTCACTATCAGGGTGAATTTTGCTATCTTCAATTAATGCTTCTCTTAAACGGCTCCATGTAAAAATATAAATACCCATAGAGGCTAAATTGCTTTTTGGATTTGCTGGTTTTTCTTCAAATTCATAAATTTGGTCGTCGTCTTTTGTATTCATAATACCAAAACGACTTGCTTCGTCCCAACCTACTTCTAAAACGGCGATGGTTGCTGCTGCATTTTTTTCCTTATGAAAATCTAACATAGCAGAATAATCCATTTTGTAAATATGGTCTCCAGACAAAATAAGTACATATTCTGGATTATTGCTTTCAATATACTCCAAGTTTTGATAGATAGCGTTTGCAGTACCCATAAACCATTCACCAGAGTCACCGCCACCTTTTACATGAGGTGCTAAAATGGTAACACCACCTGATTTACGGTCCAAATCCCAGGGAATACCAATACCAATATGTTGATTCAAACGTAGAGGTTGATATTGTGTCAATACACCCACTGTATCTACACCAGAGTTGATACAGTTACTTAATGGAAAATCAATAATTCTATATTTTCCTCCAAACGTAACAGCTGGCTTTGCTACGTTTCTAGTCAGTACGCCAAGACGGCTTCCCTGTCCACCTGCCAATAACATGGCAATCATTTCTTTCTTACGCATGTCTTATACCCCCAATACTTTGTAATTTATAAAACTGAGACAAGCATTCGGCACAGATAAAACTTATCTATACAAAATGATTATTGTATAATCATATTATAGCACATCTTTTATTCATTGTAAAATATCAAATAATTTTTTTATTAAAATAATGATTTTTTAACAATTTTTGCTAATATATTTTGTAAAAAACGAAATTTTTATTTTATTTTTAAAAAAAAATTATATATCTTTAACAAAAAATGAAATATTTTTTATCAAAATAAACAACTCATTTTTAATATGTTATAAATTTCCATTCTATATTTTATTTTTTTAAATCTATAAAATGATAAAAAATAGATTTTTTACTTCTACTTTTTAATCTTTTTTTATTTTTCATTTACTGTTTTTAGATTGCCATTCCCCCTTGACTGTACTATAATAAATCAAATATATGAACAATCTATTTCAGTCTGTCAGTAAAGTTCCTTTTTGGACTTCGGTTTACATTTCGTTCCAGTAGACGCTGAACATTCAGTTAGCCTTCAAGGTTTTTTGACAAACTGAAATAGATTAAAAACATATTTTTTATTATTTTCAACATAATATTTATAAAAAGAAAATGAGGCGGTTTAAAATGAAAAAAGACTTTTTAAAACAATATCCATCTGTATATTTTATTGGCATTGGCGGGATTAGTATGTCTGGTTTAGCAGAAATATTGCTTTCTAATGGGTTTACAGTAGCAGGGACAGATATGAAAGAATCTGCTGAAACAGAACATTTACGTAATATTGGTGTGCACGTTAATATTGGACATAGAGCAGAAAATATTACAGATGATATTAATCTTGTTGTTTACACCGCAGCAATCAAGGAGGATAATCCAGAATTCATTGCTGCTAAGCAAAAGGCAATTACTATGATAGATAGAGCACAACTTTTAGGCATGATTATGGAAGATTATCCTTATTCTGTTGCAATTGCAGGAACACATGGAAAAACAACGACAACAGGTATGGTATCAGATATTTTGCTTTATGCCAAAGTAAATCCTACTATTACAGTAGGTGGAATTTTACCTACCATTCATAGTAATACAAAAATAGGTGGGAATTCTTACTTTGTAGCAGAAGCTTGTGAATACTTTGATAGTTTTTTACAATTTCATCCTTTGATTGGTGTTATTTTAAACATTGAAGCAGACCATTTAGATTATTTTAAAAACCTAGAAAATATTAGAACATCTTTCCATAAATTTGCACAAAATATTGCACCAAATGGCACCTTAATAGTAAATCATGCGATTCCACACTTAGAAGAAATTACAGCCAATTTAGATTGTCATGTAGAGACTGTTGACCTAGAAGGAGAAGCAGATTGGAAAGCCATTAATATTATCCATGAGTCAGATGGCAGAAATAGTTTTGATGTACTTTATCATCATAATTTATTGGGTCGTGTTCATCTCCATATTCCAGGTGACCACAATATTACAAATGCGCTTTCTGCATTTGCAGTAGCATATACACTTTCTTTACCAATCAAGGATATTATCAAAGGATTAGAACAATTTCATGGGACACAAAGACGTTTTGAAAGAAAGGGAGAAAAAAATGGTGTTCTTGTTATTGACGATTATGCACACCACCCTACAGAAATTAAAGCAACCTTAGCAGCCGCTAAAAAAATTCAGCATCATACTACTTATTGCGTCTTTCAGCCTCATACGTATTCCCGTACTAAAACACTCTTTGATTCTTTTGCAAAAGCCTTTACCGATGCAGATGTTATTATTATCGCAGATATTTATGCTGCAAGAGAAAAAGATACTGGCCTTGTAACGTCACAGCAGCTTGTGGAAAAAATAAAAGAACATCATAAAAATGCCGTTTATTGTGGTGACTTTGAACAGATTACAGAATACTTAAAAGCACATTGTCAAGTGGGTGATTTAATATTGACCATAGGTGCAGGAGATGTATACCATATAGGGGAAGCTTTTTTAAATGCATAAAATTTATCAGTTATCCACAAAGTTATCCACAGGCTGTGGATAACTTTGTGGAATAAATATACAAAAAAAATTAAAAAAGAATTACTTTTTTGTTATAAAAAAGTAGGAATTGTCAAAAAACTTCAAAATTTCAGTTTATACTTCGTTCTAGTCATTGCTAAATGCTCATTGGACATTCGGCAAATCAAACTTTATTTCTTTATCTTAACCAAAAAACTCTTATGAAAAACTCCATTTCCTTAAAAATATTAATTTTATAAAGAAAAACACTAGTTTCTCCACAAAAGTTTGATAACAAAATTCTTAAGGTTCTTTTATTTTATTTCTACACCACCCACAGGACGAATAGAAAGTACATGACAATTTCCTTTTCCAAAAGCAGATTCCATTTCTGTATGGAAAGTATCCAACAATTCTATAGGAACAAATGCTTGTATTGTACCAGCAAACCCACCACCATGTACACGATAAGCACCTTGATTTCCCAATATTTTTTGACACAAAGCCAAAGCCAAACTCAATCCCTGCTCTTGTGGATTTGAAGTAGAATATACATTTTGCAAGCAGGTAAAGGAAGAATGACCAGATGCCATAATTAATTGTTTAAATGTTTCAAAATCATTATTTTTTAGTGCTTTTGCTTCTTGCACTGCTTTTTTGTCATCTGCAAAAAAATGAATTGCACGTAAAACGGCTCTATCACCACATTTTTGACGAAGTGCAGATATATTGTTATAAATATCTTGTTCCGATAATTCGGAAAGCACTGTTTTACCAAAATAAGCAGCGATTGATTTCATTTCTGATGTTACAGCAGCATAGTCTGGTGTTAAATCAGCATGATTTCCGCCAGTATCTACAATACAAAGGGCATGATGAACAGATTTAAAATCAAATGGAATCTGCTCTACAACAGGATGTTCTGTATCTTTAAAATCAATAGCCACAAAACTACCAACAGAAGATGCTGTTTGGTCCATTAAACCGCATGGTTTTCCAAAATATACATTTTCTGCATATTGTCCAATTTGTGCAATTTTAACGGCACTTTCTTTATTATCACAATATAATCCATTTATGATGGTTCCTATCAATACTTCAAAAGCAGCGGAAGAAGAAAGTCCAGAACCTTTTAAAACACTAGAAGTCATAACAGCATTAAATCCTTTTACAGGGTAACCCATATCTATAAAATAGGCTGCAATTCCACGAATTAACGAAAGTGTTGTTCCTTCTTCACTTTCGTTTGGTTTTAATTGTTTTAAATCAACGGTAATCATTTTATATCCATCACTTTGTACTTGGATAATATCACTATCATTTGCTTTTACTGCTGCAATAATATCTAAGTTAACACCAGCAGCTAATACATGCCCTTTTTGATGGTCTGTGTGATTGCCTCCTATTTCTGTACGACCAGGTGCAGAAAATAAACGGATTCCCTCTATATCATCATGAAAAACAGTGCCATATGTTTCAATCAAATGAAGAAATCTATCTATGTATTTTTTGCTGCCCTGTTCATCCGTGATGTAAAGCTGTTTTATTTGTTCTGAACAAATATTTTTTTCTAATTTTTGCTTGATATTCATTCCCAAAATCCTCCTTTCAATAGTGAAAATAATATTATTTTATTTACTATATTTATCATAATAACATATTATTTTTTGTCAATAACAGAATGATAAAATCATAACATTCTAACACTATAAACGGAAAATTATACAATGATATTCTGATATCATTATGTAAAAATAACATAAATTTCATCATTTTTTTGTTATTTTTTGTCAGAATATAGTAAAAATACAGAGAATTTTTATACTAAAGCAAAGAAAATTATATTGTTTTTGCTAATTTGTCCATTTATAATAAATGCACGAAGTAAAATTTCAGAATTAATTCTGAAAGAGTGAAAAAACAATGCTACGTTTTTAAGGGAGGTTTTAAAAAATGAAAAAAAGATTATTTGCATTAATGATGGCTTCTATGATGACAATGGGCGCTATGGTAGGCTGTGGCGGCGGTGGAAGTGATGCTCCAGCTCCAACTCCAGCAGAAGATGGACAAGAAACAGAAGGTGATGCATCTGTTGACATGTCTAATGTAGAAATCGGTGTTTGTATTTATAAATTTGATGATACATTTATGACAGGTGTTAGAAACAATATGCAAGCACAGGCGGATACTTTAGGTGCTAAAATTGAAATGGTTGACTCTGTAAATAGACAAGCTACTCAAAATGACCAAGTAGATACTTTTATTACAAAGGGTATGACAGCATTAGCAGTTAACCCTGTTGACCGTACTGCAGCAGGTCCATTGGTAGAAAAAGCATCTGCAGCAAGCTTACCTATTGTATTTTTAAACAGAGAACCAGAACCTGATGTAATGCAAAGCTATGATAAAGTATGGTATGTTGGTGCAAGAGCAGAAGAGTCTGGTACAATGTCCGGAGAAATTATTGCAGACTATTGGAATGCAAACAAAGAAACAGCAGACAAAAATGGAGATGGCAAATTACAATATATTATGGTAACAGGTGAGCCAGGACATCAAGATGCAACATTAAGAACAGAATATTCTGTAAAAGCATTGCAGGATGCTGGTATTGAAGTAGAAGAAATCGGAAATGACACTGCTATGTGGAATAAGGTACAAGCAACAGAACTTATGAATGCTTTTATTACATCACAGGGAATTGAAACAATCGAAGCAGTTCTTTGTAACAATGATGATATGGCACTTGGTGTAATTGAGTCTTTAAAAGCAAATGGTTATAATACAGGTGACCCATCTAAATTTGTACCAGTTGTAGGTGTTGACGCAACTGCTCCTGCTTTGGAAGCAATGGCAAATGGTTCTTTATTAGGAACAGTATTAAATGACGCAGAAAATCAAGGAATTGCTACTACAAACATTGCAGCAATGGCAGCAGCAGGAGAAGAAATCACAGAAGACAATGTTGGATATGAAATTACAGATGGTAAATATGTTTGGATACCATATGTAAAAATTACAGCCGAAAATTATAAAGATTTTCAATAATAATTTAAGTAAATAAGTAGCTATGACAGAACGGAAAAGGGTACTTTTCCGTTCTATTTTATCTATCATTTCCTTAAAACATTAATTTTATCCATTTCTCAATCAATAAAGTAGAAAAGGAGGTAAAACTATGAGTGAATATGTATTAGAAATGAATGGTATTTCTAAATTCTTTCCGGGTGTAAAAGCATTGGATAAAGTTACTTTAAAAGTACGTCCGGGTACTGTTCATGCTTTGATGGGCGAAAATGGTGCAGGAAAATCTACATTGATGAAATGTCTTTTTGGCATCTACCATGAAGATGAGGGCGAAATTATATTAGATGGAAAAAAAGAATCTATCAATAGCTCTAAAATGGCATTAGATTTAGGTGTTTCTATGATTCATCAAGAATTACACCCCATTTCATTCCGCCCTGTTATGGAAAACATTTGGCTAGGCAGGTTTCCCATGAAGGCGGGTATTATGGTCGACCATAAAAAAATGTTTCAAATGACAAAAGATTTGTTTCAAAAAATTGATTTAGATATTAACCCATCTGTCTTAGCAGGAACTTTGTCTGCATCACAATTACAGCTTGTTGAAATCGCAAAAGCAGTCAGCTATGATTCTAAAATTATTATTATGGATGAACCAACCTCCTCATTAACAGATAACGAAGTAGAACATTTGTTTAAGATTATTGCACAATTAAAGTCAGAAGGACGTTCTATTATCTATATATCCCATAAAATGGAAGAAATATTAAAAATATCAGATGAAGTAACCATTATGAGAGATGGTACTTACGTTGGAACATGGCCAGCCAGTGAGTTAACAACGGATTTAATCATTAATCGAATGGTTGGTCGAGACATGACAAACCGTTTTCCACCTAAGATGTATCAAACAAGTACAGAAACCATTATGGAAGTCAGAAACCTGACTGCAACAGACCCACGTTCTTTTAAAGATATCACATTTGACTTACATAAGGGAGAAATCTTGGGTTTAGGTGGATTAGTAGGAGCACAAAGAACAGAACTTGTAGAAGCAATTTTTGGATTAAGGGGGATTGCTTCTGGTACTATTACCATTCATGGACAATCATATCAAGCAAAAAATGTCGCAGATGCAAAAAATCATAAAATTGGATTGTTGACAGAGGAAAGACGTGCTACTGGTATCTTTGGTGTGCTTTCTATTACAGATAATACCATTATTGCAAGTGAAAAGAAATTTGCTTCTGGTGGTGTATTGAATAATGGAAAAAGAAGAAATATTGCAGCTGAAGAAAACAAAAAATTAAATACGAAAACACCTAATATGGAAGCCTTAATCCAAAATCTTTCTGGTGGAAATCAACAGAAAGTACTTTTTGCAAGATGGCTGTTAACAACACCTGATATATTGATATTGGACGAGCCTACCCGTGGAATTGATGTTGGTGCAAAATATGAAATTTACACCATTATGCAGTCACTTGCAGCAGAAGGAAAAGCAATTATTATGATTTCCTCTGAAATGCCCGAACTTTTAGGCATGAGTGATAGAGTTATGGTCATGAGTGACGGACATTTAGCAGGTATTTTGGACAAAGAGCAAGCGGAACAAGTAGAAGTTATGCGGTTAGCAACAGCATATTTGTAATAGAAAGCGAGGGGTGAACTATGAATAAAGAAAAACAATTAACTTGTGAACGGTTTGGGTTGACAATGAGTATTGTTGGTGCGGCTATTTCCATATTGGGTTTAGCTTTCATTTTAATAAAAAATGCAATAAAAGAGTCCAGTGGATTAAATGGTTTTTGGAAAGAAATTTATGATTTGCCTTGGTTTATTTTAATATTAGGAATTTTTATTACTATATTCAGTGTACTAAAATGGAGAAGATATGCAGGGGATACAGAAACACTGATGGATACTTCCCCAAAAGCAATGAAAGAATTTTTATTAAATAATGGTATTATATTAGCACTTGTTATTATGGTTATTGTGATAGCGATGAAACAACATAGATTTATGCAAGGACGTGTGCTTATAGATATTTTAGCGCAAGCATCTCCTAGAATGATAATTGCATTAGGTATTTGTTTTACTTTATTAATTGCAGGTACAGACCTTTCTGCTTGCCGTATGGTCGGTTTGGCAGCGGTTATTTCTGCTTCTATGTTGCAAAATCCAGAGTATCCGAATCGATTTTTCCCAGATTTACCACAGGTTCCAGTTATTGTACCTGTTCTTATCGCAATAGCAGTCTGTATGCTTTTTGGATTGCTGAATGGATTTTTAGTAGCAAAATTTGATATGCACCCATTTATTGCAACATTGGCAGTACAAGTTATTATTTATGGTGCTTGTTCTTTATACTTTGACTTACCTCCAAATCACTCACAACCTATTGGTGGTATCAGACCTGATTTTATTTGGTGGGGACAAAAAAGATTTTTTCAAGATGAATTAGCAGCCATTAATGGTATTCCTATTCTAATCCCTATCGCCTTAATTTTTGTTATCGCAATATGGTTTGTACTAAATAAAACTGTATTTGGTAAGAACGTTTATGCAATAGGCGGTAATCGAGAAGCAGCCGTTGTATCTGGTATTAATGTATTTAAAACCATTCTTTGTATCTTTATTTTGGCATCTGCATTATATGGTGTAGGTGGTGTATTAGAAGCTGCAAGAACTGCTGGCGCAACAAATAACTATGGTGTTGGCTACGAATTGGATGCCATTGCAGCCTGCGTTGTAGGTGGTGTATCCTTAAATGGTGGTGTTGGTAAGGTTTCAGGTATTATAACAGGAGTATTGATTTTTACCATTATACAATATGGTTTGCAGTTTATAGGCATCAGTGCAATGTGGCAGCAAGTCATTAAGGGAATTATTATTGCAATTGCGGTAGCCCTTGACCTTTCTAAATATAGAAAAAAATAAATTTTTCTTATCTGAAATCCTTATGTAAAAACATAAGGATTTCAGATTGTTAAAAAACCTTGAGTGCTAGCCCCCATACTCCTCAAAGAACTTTAATGCGAAACTAACGTTTCGCTAAAAAGATTGATTTTATAAGGAAAAACGCTA
>CAJTZO010000006.1:88086-107354 GCA_910583755.1 uncultured Clostridia bacterium | reverse complement strand
AAAACTGCCGGTAAGAAAATTTTATAAAACTTACACATTTTTCTTGACAAACCCATTTTTTATTTAGGTTACTACATATAGAATATAGATTTTTTGTAGTCTTATTTTTTCATTTGAGATAATCTTTCTTGTACTTGTGTTAACATAGCTCTGTATTTTGTTTCTTTTGCTTTTTCTTCTTCAATAACTTTTTCTGGTGCTTTGGAAACAAAACCTTCATTTGCTAATTTTTTTACAACTCTTTCAATTTCTTTTTCTAGTTTTTGTTGTTCTTTTTCCAAACGCTCTATTTCTTTTGTAATATCTACTAATTCTGCAAATGGTATATAAATAACAGCATTGTGAATAACAACAGAAACCGCATCTTCTCCAACGTTATCCTTGTTTGCTTGTACAAAAATTTCACTTGCATAAGATAATGTTTTGAAAAAGACTTTTGCTTTTTCAAATACTTCTGCAACTTCTTTATTTTCTGTAACAACAAACACTTGTGCTTTTTTGGAAGGGGCTACATTCATTTCTGCTCTGATGTTACGGATATTTCTAACTGCTTCTTTAATAATATCAATTTCTTTTTCATTTTCTGCAAATGCCCATTCTGGTTTAAAGCTTGGCCATTCTGAAATCACAATACTTTCTTCTTCATTTTGAATATTTAGGAATAATTCTTCTGTAATAAATGGCATAAATGGGTGTAATAATTTTAAGGCAGAAATCAATACTGTTTTAAGTGTCCAAAGTGCTGCGGTTCTGCTATCATCTTCTTTATTATAAAGACGAGGTTTTACCATTTCAATGTACCAATCACAATATTCATCCCACAAGAAATCATGTACTTTTTGTGCTGCAAGACCTAATTCATAACCTTCCATATTTTCTTCTACTTCTTTTGCTAAACTATTTACTTTGGAAAGTATCCATTTGTCTGCGGAAGTTAAATTTGTAGGTAATGCGTTTGGTAATTCTTCCTCTAAGTTCATAAAAACAAAACGGGAAGCATTCCATAATTTATTTAAGAAATTTCTGCTTGCTTCTAGTCTTTCCCAATAGAAACGCATATCATTACCGGGGGCATTTCCTGTAATCAACATCAGTCTTAAAGCATCTGCACCATATTTATCAATTACTTCTAATGGGTCAATGCCATTTCCTAAAGATTTTGAGAATTTTCTACCTTTGTCATCTCTTACCAAACCATGAATAAATACATCGTGGAATGGTGTTTCATTCATCCATTTCATACCAGAGAAAGTCATTCTAACAACCCAGAAAAAGATAATATCATATCCTGTTACCAGTACGCTGGTAGGATAGAAACGTTTTAAGTCTTCTGCATTTTCATCTGGCCATCCTAAAGTGGAGAAAGGCCATAATGCGGAAGAAAACCAAGTATCTAATGCATCTTCATCTTGTATCAAAGAAGTAGAACCACATTTTTCACATTTTTCTGGTGCTGTTTTAGAAACGGTAATATGTCCACAGTCTGCACAATAGTAAGCTGGGATTCTATGTCCCCACCAAAGCTGACGAGAAATACACCAATCTTTAATATTATCTAACCAATGCAAATAAATTTTGCCAAATCTGTCTGGAACAAAACGAAGCGAATGATTTTTATAGATTTCAATGGCTGGCTTTGCCAATTCTTCCATTTTTACAAACCATTGTAATTTAATCATAGGTTCCACTACTTGATTACAGCGCTCATGGGTGCCAACAGCATGGGTAATATCTTCAATTTTTACTAAATAACCTTGCTCTTTTAGTTCTGCAACAATTTTCTCTCTTGCCTCATATCTATCCATACCTTGGTATTTTCCAGCATTTTCATTCATAGTACCATCGTCATTCAAAATATTGATTCTTTCTAAGTTATGACGATTTCCTACTTCAAAGTCGTTAGGGTCATGCGCGGGTGTAATTTTTACAACACCTGTACCAAATTCTCTATCAACATAACTATCAGCAATAATGGGGATTTCTTTTCCAACCAAAGGTAAGATACATTTTTTACCAACCAAATGTTTGTATCTTTCGTCTTCTGGATGTACAGCAACTGCGGTATCACCTAGCATGGTTTCTGGACGAGTGGTAGCTAAAAGCAAACTCTCATCACTTCCTACAATTGGATAATTGACATGATAAAAATGTCCCGCTGTGTCTACATGGTTTACTTCAGCATCCGAAATGGTTGTTTGACATTCTGGACACCAATTAATAATTTTTTCGCCTCTATAAATATAACCTTCTTGGTATAATCTTACAAATACTTCTAATACTGCATCAGAACAGCCATCATCCATAGTAAAACGAACTCTATCCCAATCACAAGAGCTTCCTAATTTTTTAATTTGATTTAGAATAATGCCACCATATTCCTCTTTCCAAGCCCAAGCTCTTTCTAAAAAGCCCTCTCTGCCGACATCTGCTTTTGTTAAACCTTCTTCTGCCATTTTTTGCACTACTTTTACTTCTGTAGAAATACTTGCATGGTCAATACCAGGAAGCCACAAAGTATTATAGCCTGCCATTCTTTTCCATCTAATTAATACATCTTGGATAGTGTTGTCCAAGGCATGTCCCATGTGAAGTTGTCCTGTAATATTTGGGGGTGGCATAACAATACAATATGGTTTTTTGCTTTTATCAATTTCAGTATGGAAATATTTTTTTTCCATCCATTGTGCATATAATCTTTCTTCTACAATAGAAGGGTCATAGTTTTTTGCTAATTCTTTCATTTGTTTTCCTCCTCTAAGTGTTTTTTCTAAAAGAAAAGAGCTTTCATCCAGAAAGGACGAAAAGCTCGTGGTACCACCTTTTTTTCTGTTTTTATAAAACAAAACAGACACTCAAAAGTCGATAACGGGACAAACCGTTTTTGCTTACACACAAGCAATCGCTTCAGCAAAAAAGCTCCAAAGCTACCTTCTCTATTTCCAAACTTAAAAAACTCACAGCAACTGTTTTTCTCTCTGAAAGTTGAAAAATAGATACTCCTCTTTTTCAATGCTTTTTTCTTATTACAAATTTTATAAAACCTTTATTCATTTGTCAACACTTTTTTTCGCTTTCTTAAAAGAAAGCTCAGTCTGTCAATAAAGTCTTTTTTTGTGGGTTTCACCCATACCTACCAACTTTTTTATTCTATCCCTTTTTGATACCTTGAAATATTTAATAAAATTCCCATCATAGCCATAGCAATCGCAAGAGAAGTACCACCATAACTAACAAAAGGCAAAGGCTGCCCTGTATTTGGTATGGTATTTGTGGTTACTCCAATGTTAATGATACTTTGAAAAGCAATTTGTGCCGTAATCCCTGTTGCAACCAAACTGCCGAACTCATCTTGTGCATTCATAGCAATTTTAATACCACGCCATACTAAAATTGCAAATAACAATATAATTAATGCTGCACCTAACATACCAAGTTCTTCTGCAATAATTGCAAAAATAATGTCATTATATGCCTCTGGTAAGAACGTTTTTTGTCTACTTTGTCCCAGCCCTAAGCCAAATAAACCACCAGATGCAACAGCAAAAAGCCCTTGTATAATTTGATATCCATCTCCTAGTGGGTCTGAAAAAGGGTCTAACCATATTTGAATACGTCCTAAACGATACCTTAAACCAGGTAACAATATTGCAATGGCTCCTGCACCTACAACGGGTCCGCTGACATAAGCAAAATATTTCATATCAAATCCTGCTGCAAAAAGCATTGCTCCACCAATCAACCCCAAAAGTAAGGCGGTACTAAAGTTTGTAATGGCAATCATGGCACAGGGAATTGCTAATACAGAAAGACATTTTACAAATCCTGTAAAATCTTTTAAGTAATCTTTATGTAAACAGATAAAATGCGCTAAAAATAAGGTTGTTGTAATTTTTACAACTTCAGAAGGTTGAAAAAACCAAAGCCATCTCTTTTGACCATTTAATACTGTACCAAAAGGTATCAATAAAAGTAATAAAATACAACCTACAACATATGCTGGCAGGGTAAAACGTCTTAAATTCCGATAAGGAAAATTTGCCATAAATAACATTCCTACAAAGCCAAGTAATCCACTTCGAGATTGTTTTTTTACAAAATAAAACATGTCATTTTGAAATGATTCAGTTGTCATTGCCTTATAATAACTGGAACTAAATATCATAACAATTCCAAATAATACGAGCAATATCACCACAAAAAGGACCATATAGTCATAAGTTGCTCGTACCGATTTCTTTTTTACTGCTGTTTTTCTTTTTTTAGCCACAGAGGCTTCTGCCATATATTCCACCTCTCTTTTTATTTTAAATAGGATGTTACCAATTCTTTAAATAAATTACCTCGTTGTTCATAATCATCAAACATACCCCAGCTTGCACAGGCAGGAGAGAGCAAAACACAATCGCCTTTTTCTGCTTTGTCATGACAAAGAGAAACTGCCTGTTGAAAGGTTTCACATATTGAAATTGCTGTAAAACCAACTTCTCTGGCTTCTTTTTCAATTTGCTTTGCTGTTACGCCAATTAAAACCAATTCTTTTACTCTACCAGGAAACAATTTTACCCAATCCATAAAAGAAACTCCTTTGTCATAACCACCAGCAAGCAGTATAATGGGACGTTTCATTGCTAATACCGCCCGAATAGAGGCATCTGTATTAGTTCCTTTAGAATCATTATAATATTCTACATCATTCACTGTTGCTACATATTCTATTCTATGCGCTACGCCTGCAAATTCTTTTGTGATTTTTTTAATTTTTTGTAAGGGAATCCCTGCACAAATTGCGATTGCACAAGCTGCCATAATATTTTCATAATTATGAACACCAAGTAATTTTAATGTATCTACATGAAATAAAGTTTCGTTTTTTCCATTCCAACATACTTTTATTTCACCATTTTCTAAATAAATGCCTTCTTGTAATATATTCTGACTACTGAAAAAAAACACCTTTGCTTTTGTCTTTTGTGCCATAGCTTTGCAAACACTATCTTCTGCATTTAAAATACAATAATCTTGTTCTGTTTGGTTTTTCCATACTTTTTCTTTCATGGCAATATAGACTTCCATTGTTTTATGCCTGTTTAAATGGTCTGGTGTAATATTCAAAACAGCGCTAATTTTGGGATGAAAGGTGTGTGCTGTTTCCATTTGAAAACTGCTGATTTCTGCTACAACCCAGTCATTATTTGTCAAGCTTTCTATTTTTTCACTGTAGGGTACACCAATATTACCAACGACTGCGGTATTAGGATATTCTGCTTTTAAAAGTTCTCCTGCTAAAGTTGTTGTAGTTGTTTTTCCATTGGTACCAGTAATGGCAATGATAGGACAAGGTGTCATAGTATAAGCAAGTTCTACCTCACTCCAGACAGGAATCCCATTTTTTTGTGCTTCTAGTAAAAAAGGTAAATCACAAGGAACACCAGGACTTAACACAATCAAATCCTGTTGCAATACAATATCATCTGGATTTTTTCCTGTATAAAGTTTGATTCCTTTTTGTTCTAAGGCATCTAAGTCTTTTAATTCTTCTCGCTTTTTTAAATCTTGTAATGTCACATTTGCCCCTTTTTTGTGTAATAATTCTGCGGCAGCAATCCCACTTTTTGCCATACCACATACAAGAACATTTTTATCTTTCAATGAAAACCCTTCTTTCTATCAAACCCTTGAATATCTATTTTTTACAATCAAATTTCAAAGTTTTAATTTGTAAACAAGTAACGACAACCTAAAAATGCGATTAGACAAAGCATTGTAGTAATAACATAAAATACAGTTACAATTTTTGTTTCACTCCAGCCGCTTAACTCAAAATGGTGGTGAATGGGTGCCATTTTAAAGAAACGCTTTCCCCCTGTCTTTTTAAAATACAATACCTGTATCATAACAGAAATAGATTCTAAAAGATAGATAAAACCTACAATAACAATAAAAATAGGCATTTTTAGTAAAAAAGCAGAAGCTGCAACAAATCCACCAAGTGCAAGAGAACCTGTGTCTCCCATAAATACTCTTGCAGGATAAGCGTTAAATATCAAAAATGCTAATAAGGCACCAATGACACCACCGCAAACTGGTAAAATGGTACTTTTTGCACCCCAAGATACCAACATAAAGAAAACAGCTACAATCAATGTAACACCGCTTGCTAATCCATCTAATCCATCTGTCAAATTTACGCCATTGACAGTGCCTAAGATTGCCACAATTAAAAATGGTACAAAAAACATTCCTAAATTAATTGTTATTCCTTTGGTAAAGGGAAGATAAATTTCTGTTCCAATGTTTGCCTGATAAAGATACCAAGCAAATAAAGCGGTAATTGCAAGCTGTCCGATAATTTTTTCCATAGGTTTTAATCCCAAAGAACGTTTTTTAACAACTTTGATATAGTCATCAATATAACCAATAATCCCAAACCCTAATGTTACAAGTACAACAGCAATTCCATCAAAATTTCCTTTTAAAAAGAAAAGGCTTCCACCCCAAAAAGCAATTAAAATTGCAATTCCTCCCATGGTGGGAGTACCCTGTTTTTTTAAATGACTTTCTGGACCATCATCACGTTCTGTCTGCCCGTATTTCATTTTATGCAATATTGGTATTAAGATAGGGCATAAGATAACACCTATCACAAATGCAATGATAATTGCATAAATCCCTTGTATTAACTGTTCCAAGTTCTTTCACTCCTTATTCCTTCTCTTGTAACTTTGCCACTGTTTTTTCAAATTGTCTGCTTCTGGATGCCTTGATTAAAACAGTATCCCCCTTTTTTAATAAGGAAATGTGTTTCCAAAATTCTTCTTGGGTGTCAAAATGATAAATTTGTTGTACCTTTGTTTGTTTTGCACCTTCATCATAGTAATTTGCTATTTCACCTATAGAAATTAACATATCAATATTTTTTGTACCTACATATTGTCCTATCTCTTGATGCATTTGTATTTCATTTTCTCCTAATTCTCCCATAAAACCTAAAATAGCAACTTTTCTGCCTTCTGCTTTTGCTAAAACGTCAAGGGAGGCTTTCATAGAAACAGGATTTGCATTATAAACATCATTGATAATGGTAAAATCCTTTGTTTTTATGACATTCATTCTCATTTTTGTTGGTACAAAATCTGCAATTCCTTTTTGTATTTGTTCGATTGTCAGCCCTAGTTCCAAAGCAACAGCTGTTGCTGCTAAGACATTGTTAACCATATGCTCTCCTGGTACGGGAATCACTGCTTTAAAAATTTCTTTTTCTGTATGAATGTCACAGGAAATAGATTCTACTCCATGACTGATAATATTATCTGCATAAATTCCTTTTTTATTTTCTACACCATACCATATTATTTTTTGTGGAATCGTTAAATTTTGTAACTTATCATTATCTGCATTTAAAATAGCAATTCCATTCTCTTTCATGCCATCAAATATTTCACATTTTGCTTTTAAAATTCCTTCTCTGCTTCCTAACATTTCAATATGTGCCACACCAATGTTAGTAATAACAGCAAATTTGGGTTTTGCTGCTATAGAAAGGTTATGGATTTCTCCAAAACTGTTCATACCCATTTCTAATACTGCAATATCATGTTCTTTTGTAAGCTGGGCAACCATAAGTGGCATCCCAATATTTGTATTATAATTTCCTGCTGTTTTTAGTACACAATATTTTTGTTCCAAAATAGAAGCAATTACATCTTTTGTTGTTGTTTTTCCCACACTTCCCGTGACTGCTACTACTGGTATATTAAGTTCTTTTATAATATATTCTGCTAAATCCAGCATTGCTTTTACAACACCTTTGACGCGGATAAAATATTGCCCTTTTTTTACTTCATATTCTTGTTCTGAAAAACAACAAACAGCACCTGTTTCAAATGCTTTTGGTATAAAACGATGTGCGTCAACTTTTTCTCCTACAATCGGTGCAAAAATGTCTCCTGTTTTAATTTTTCGAGAATCAATTTCTAAGCCAATGACTTCCTTTTGTAATCCTTCTTTTTCTCCCACAAATACACCATTAACGACTTCTGTTAATTTTTCTAAAGTAATCGGTATCATAAAGCGTCACCTCCAAACGCTTTTTTTACTTCTTCTACATCATCAAAATGAATGGTTTTATCTGCAAAAATTTGATAATTTTCATGACCTTTTCCTGCAATAATAATAACATCCTCTTTTTTACTATATTCTACTGCATGACAGATAGCTTCCCTTCTGTCTACTAGCTTGATATATTCGCAATCCGTTTTTTTCATACCCACTTCTACATCATCTAAAATAGCTGATGGGTTTTCTGTTCTAGGATTATCAGAGGTAATAATACAGTAATCAGAGTATTTTCCTGCAATTTCACCCATTATTGGTCTTTTGGTTTTATCTCTGTCGCCACCACAGCCAAATACAGTAATAATTTTTCCTTTTACAAATTCTTGTGCTGTTTTTAATATATTTTCTAAGCCATCTGGTGTATGTGCATAGTCCACAATAGCGTTTGCTTTTTTGCTTTTTACTGTTTGAAATCTTCCAGAAACACCTAGATTACTATTTAATCCTGCAATAATATCTTCTAGTGCAATCTCCATTAGGATACAGGCACCGATTGCTCCTAAAGCATTATAAATACTAAATCTACCAGGTGTATGTAAAGAAACAGGATATTGTTTTTGCTGATAGCACATTGTAAATTTTACGCCATCTGCAGATACCTCAATATCTTTTGCTTGTAAATCAGCTTCCTTATCTATACCAAATGTTAATACACTTCCTTTGGCATTTTGCTTCATAAATTCTCCTGCATTATCATCAATGTTAATTACACTTTTATCACTTCTTTGAAATAATAAAGCTTTTGCCATTTTATAATTTTCCATTGTTTTATGATAATCCAAGTGGTCTTGTGTTAGGTTGGTAAAAATACTAATATTATATTTTATCCCATCTACTCTATGTAAGTCAAGAGAATGAGAAGATACTTCCATGACAACATCTGTGACATTTTGTTGTTTCATATCATAAAACAATTCCTGTAATTCTAAAGATTCTGGAGTGGTTCTGTCTGCATGAAGGATTTTGTCACCAATACGGTTTTCAATGGTTCCAATCACACCAACTTTATGCCCAATTCTATCTAATACAGATTTGATAAGATAGGTTGTTGTTGTTTTTCCATTGGTTCCTGTTACACCAATTAGATTCATACTTTGACATGGATTTTGATAATAATTTACAGAAAGTAACGCTAATGCTTGACGTGTGTTTTTGGTTTGTACAACTGTTACCTCTTTGCTATCAATTTCTTTTTCACAAAGAATGGCTACTGCTCCTGCTTCAACTGCTTTTTGTGCATAAGTATGACCATCTGTTTGAAAACCTGTAATACATACAAATAAATCTCCTTTTTTTACTTTTCTGGAGTCGTATGCGATACCAGTAATTTCTTTTTCTTCTCCATATAATAAAGTGTATTTTATATTTTGCAATAATGCTGAAAGTTTCATGCCTTTAACTCCTTTATTTTTTGTTTACTTTGATATTCATGCAGTTATTATAGCACAATTATACCATAATATAAAAGATTTTTAACGCTTTCTTGACGCTTTCTTGAAAGAAAGCTTAGCAAAGAACTTTAATTTAGGTTCACAGGAGTAAAACAAAATTTTTTATTGAACAACAGGAGGAAGCTGGATAAAAAAATTGGTAGGTTTATTGATAAAGAGAATAAGAATCAGATTATCAAAAAACCTTGAGGGTTAGTCCTCAAACTCCTCAAAGAACCTTAATGCGAAACTAGCGTTTCGCTAAAAAGATTGATTTTATAAGGAAAAACGCTAGTTTTTCCTTATAAAATTTTTGTCCAACTTTTTTAAAAAAAGTTGGTGGGTATGGGTGAAACCCACAAAAAAAGACTTTATTGACAGACTGAAGAATTTTAATTTGATTACATTTTGTTGTTGTTCATTATAAAGTTCACGTTTCTCTTTCGGCAAATAAAGTTAAAGTTCTTTCCTTCCTTTCTTTCAAGAAAGGAAGGAAGATAAAAATATTTTTGTGTTTTTGTTAATTTCTTCTCCAGCTTTGGGAAATTGGGAAGTAATTGTTTCTCCCTCTCCTTGTATTTCATAGTCTATTTCAGATTCATATAATATTTGTTTTGCTTCCTGCACTGTCATTCCTACGAAATCAGGTACTGTAATTTTTTGCACCTCTTTCATTTCCAGCTCTTTTTCATTGTAAATTGTTTCAATACCCAAATAAGGTAATATATTGTTTAATAACTCTTTCATAACAGGACCAGCTACACTTCCGCCATAATAGTTCCCTTGTGGCTCATTGATAAGAACTAATGATAATACTTGTGGATTTTCTGCTGGTGCAAATGTTAAAAAGGAAGCAATATATTTTCCACTTCTTCTTGGCAATTTTTCAGAAGTTGCTGTTTTTCCGCCGATGCGATAACCGGGAATATATGCTTTATTTCCTGTACCTTCTGATACCACACTTTCTAATATCTTTTTCATTTGCTCTGAAGTTTGCGTTGAAATAATTTGTTCTCCCTTTTGATATTCAAAAGTTTGCTCTACTGTTCCATTTTCATCTACAATTTTAGTGCCAATATGGGGGGTAACTAAGTTTCCACCGTTTACAATGGCAGACACTGCTCTTAATAATTGTAAAGGAGTAATCTGAAAGGACTGCCCAAAGGACATAGTTGCTAATTCTACTGGTCCTATATTTTCTGTTTTGTGAATAATACCAACAGCTTCTCCCGGTAAATCAATGCCTGTTTTTTCACGGAATCCGAATTTTGTCATATAATCTGCAAAAATTTCTGCACCCATTCTTTCTGCAACAATCATAAATACAGGATTGCAAGAATTTTGTACACCCTGTATAAAACTTTCTGCACCATGTGTTCTAGGATAACGCCAACATTTTATTTGTCTATCTCCTGCTATGTAATAACCATTGCAAACAAAAGAACTTTCTGGTGTTACAACACCTTCCTCCAAGCCTGCGGAGGAGGTAATGGTTTTAAAGGTACTACCCGGTTCATAAGTATCATTGATAGCAGTATTTCTCCACATTTGATTAAGAGCATCATTTTTTTCTTTTTCGCTCATATTTCCCCAAATACCTGCTAATTCTTCGCTATTAATTGTAAAAGGGTCATTTAAGTCAAAACTTGGATAATTTGCCATAGCATAGATTTCCCCATTTTGTGGATTCATGACAATAATAATACCATTTTTTGCTCCTTTTGCTTCGACTGCTTTTGCAAGTGTTTGTTCTGCATATTGTTGTATGACAACATCAATGCTTGTGATAAGATTTTTTCCATTTTCGGGTGGAATTCTTTCTTGTGCATTATCTACTGTTAGTCCTCTGGAATCAGTTAAGGTTAATATTTTTCCGGCTTTTCCTTCCAGATATTCGTTATATTTTGATTCTAAACCAATAATGCCTTGATTATCTTTTCCAACAAATCCTAATACTTGAGAAGCTAAGGAGGAATAAGGGTACACTCTTTTAATGTCTTCATCAATAACAACACCTGGGATTTCTTTTTTTCGGATTTCCATGGCAAGCTCTTTTTCTACTTTATTTTTAATACGAACTAAAGCAACATTTTGTTTGACTTTTTCTAAAACAGTGTCATAGTCCAACTCCAACACTTCTGCTAAATATTTTGCAGTTTCTTCTTTTTGTTTTATTTGTACTGGAATCACACTGATAGTATTAACTGTTTCTGTCATGGCAAGCCCAACTCCATTTCTATCCAAAATGCTACCTCTTTGTGGTGCAATTAGCCTATCTCTGGTCTGCTGTTCATATGCCTTACTTTGTAAATCTTCCCCTAATATGACTTGTATATATACCACTCTGCTAAACAAGATAAGCCAGCCAATACTAGACAACAATAAAAATATTAATAGTCTTTTTTTCATTAGTATGGTTATTTTTTCCATAAAAACACCCTGCCTTTTTCAATATAGTTCAATATATTGTAAAAACAGGGTGCATATTCATAAAATTATTCGCTTGTTTCCTCGTCTTCTTCTTCTTGTTCTCCCATTGTTAAGGTGATTGTTGTACCTAATTCTACAGATACACCATATTTAGGACTTTGTGATAAAACAACACCTTTTGTTTTATCCTCTGCTTCTGCCTCAAAACCACTGTCATTCAATAAGGTAACAGCTTCGGTGTATGTTTTTCCTCTAACATCTGGAACAGGCATAGTACCTTCGTCTTCTTCCCCTTTTTCCACATAAAGTGTTATTTGACTGCCTTCTTCAAGTTGTGTACCACCATGTGGAAATTGATTTACAACAACATTTCCTGTTCCTACCGTTTGATAAGTTAGGTTCTTACTATCCAACGATAACAAAGTAGAAAAAATATCAGAACCTGTATAATCATCTACGGTTACAGTACCTTGCTTTTTACTGATAACAGTACCATCTTCTGAATAACTTGGTTGTATATTTTTATATTTAATAATGCTTTCCATCATTTCTTTAGACATAGGAACGGGTGTCTGTACACCATCTTTATAGTTTTCTGGGCGATAGATAAGTGTCAATACAACATACTGTGGATTTTCTACAGGAAAATAAGTTAAACAACTTAATGCCCATTTATCTTGTACTTTACGACTACCATTTTGTGCAGTACCTGTTTTTCCTCCAATAGAATAGCCTTCAATTTTGGCTTTTTTACCAGTACCTTCTTCAATGGTTGCCTTCATCATAGTACGCATTGCATCAGATGTTTCTCTTGAAATCACACGGTTTCGTACTTGTGGCTGATTTTCATAGACAATGTTTCCTTCTTTATCAATAACTTGAGACACGACATAAGGTTTCATTAAATTTCCACCATTGATAACAGCGGAGAAAGCAGTAATTGCTTGAATGGAAGTAACATTAAACCCTTGTCCAAAAGACATTGTTGCTAATTCTACAGGTCCTATAGCATCTTTGGTATATACCGCTTTTTCTGCACTTTCTTCTGCTGGTAAATCTATGCCTGTTTGAGCAGCAAAACCAAAATCTTTAAAATATTTATACATAATATCTCTGCCCATTCTTTGAGAAATGTATATCATTGCTGGGTTACAAGATTGTGCTAATGCTCCTTGTACGTCTAAAATATTATGTCCGGAACGTAAATGACATCTCATTTCTTCCTCATACATCTCTACAACACCAGTACAATTAAAAGTGTCCTGTGGTGTAATAATTCCTTCTTCCAATGCTGCTGCTACAGTAACCGGTTTAAAAATAGAACCTGGTTCAAAAGAACTTACGGTATTAAAATTATTCCACATTGTATTTTTATATTTTATTTGGTCTTCTTCAGACATTTCTTCCCATGCTGCTTGAAATTCTTCATCTTCCATAGCTGGTATTTCATCAGGTTTATTCAAATCAAAGGAATTGGAATCTGCCATGGCATAGATTTCACCAGTGTTTGGATTCATAACCATAATACCAACTGCTTCAGAAGGCCATTGTTCTGCTGTCTTTTTTACAATATCCTCTGCATATTGCTGTATAGTGTAGTCAATCGTTGTTACAACAGTATCTCCATCCTGTGCATTATATTCTTGTCGTACTGCTGTGTTGCTTCCATCATAAGCAATAAAAGAGCGTCCTGGTGTTCCTGTCATATATTTATCATAATAGTTTTCAAGTCCCCATTTTGAATCCCCACGCATAAATCCAATGACATGACAAGCCAAGGATTTTAAAGGGTAGGTTCTTTTTGTTGTCTGCTCAAAATAAACACCAACCAATTTTTGTGCTTCTAAATTTTCTTTGACTTCTTTTTCTACATTTTTTGCTAATATTTTCCAACTATTATCTGTGTAAGGCTTTCCAGTTGCAGGGTCAATCTGTACACCATGTCTTAATTCTTGATAATCTAAATCAGGAAAAACTTCTTGTAAGGCAGTAAATGTTTTATCTTGTGCTTTGATTCTTTCTGCTTCATCAGAATCTTTTAAAGATAATACACGAGAATCTAAAATAACATTGTAAACAATGGTACTAACAGCAAATGGCTGATTATTTCTATCTACGATTGCACCACGGTTTGCTTGTACAGCAACATCATAGCGGTTAACTTGCTGCTCTTTTGCTCTATTTTCAAATTCTGCCCCTTTTACTGTTTTCCAATAATAAACACGTCCACATAATCCTGTTAGTAATATTACAAAAGCAAAAAAAGTAAAATACAATCTCCCTTTAATGGGTGCTAATTTTATTCTTTTTCTTTTTTTCATTCCTGCATCATTCCTTTTTAAACAAACCTACAATGGTTCTTACTAATGCATTTTCGCTATTTTTTTCTTCTGGTTTTTCTGTTTCATCTTTATAATGAATGGTATAGCTTTGTTCTGGAACATCTATGTACTGTATTTGGTAAGGTTGTGGTTCTACCATGCCTAATTTTTCTGTTGCAACTTTTTTTACGGTATCTAAATCCATTTGTTCTGCAACATCAAGTGCTAAAAGAGCATTTTCACTTTTTAATTCTGCTAGTTTGTCCTTATATTTTTGGGTTTCTACTCTTTGTGCAGTAACCAAAGCACTAGACCACATAAAAGCTAAGGTTCCGCAGAAAAAAACACCTAGTACCAGCGCAATTTTAATGCTATAAGCACGGTTGGCACGTCTTTGCATTACCATTTTTTTATGTGTAGATGGTTTTGCCTTTTTTTGTTTTTTAGGATGTTCCTGCGGATATTCTTCTTCTAATGGTTCTATGTCATAGGCGGCACCACCATGTGTATAGTATGCCTTGGCATTTTGGTATGTTTTTTGATAAGATTTTTGATTTTTTCTTTTGACTGCCATAATGTAACACTTCCTTTATATTCTTTCCAAAACACGCAGCTTTGCACTTCTGGAACGATGATTTTGTTCTAGTTCTTGTTGAGAAGGTAAAATTGCCTTTTTTGTAATGACTTTTCCCATTGGTTTTTTTCCGCAAATACAAACAGGAAATTCTTTGGGACAAGTACAAGGATTTTGTTGAAGACGAAAAGCGTTTTTTACAATTCGGTCTTCTAAAGAATGAAAGGTAATAATACAAAGCCTTCCACCAGGATTTAACTGTTCTGTTGCATCCATAATTGCTTTTTCCAACACTTCCAATTCTTTATTTACTTCAATACGGATTGCTTGAAATGTTCTTTTTGCTGGATGAGGACCATCCTTTCTAGCTCCTTTGGGAACTGCTTTTTTAATACATTCTACGAATTCTGTTGTTGTTTCGATTGCCTTTTGCTTTCTTTGTTCGATAATAAATTTTGCAATTCTTTTTGCCCAACGTTCTTCTCCATATTTCCATATCACTTGATATAATTGTTCTTCACTGTAGGTATTTACAACATCATAAGCAGAAAAATCATGTGTATTATCCATTCTCATGTCTAAAGGAGCCTCTTTTTGGTAAGAAAACCCTCTTTCTGCTTCGTCAAGCTGGTGAGAAGAAACACCAATATCTAATAAAACACCATCTACTTTTTCCATTCCTAAATTTTGCAAAATTGATTTGATATTTGCAAAATTATCATGAACAAATGTTACTTTATTTAAGTGGTCTTTTAATGTTTTTTTTGCAGCTTTATGAGCATGTAAATCTTGGTCTATAGCAATCAGCCTGCCAGTCGTCAATTTTTGACAAATAGCAAGAGAATGTCCACCACCACCCATTGTACCATCTATATAAATACCTGTTGGTTTTATTTTCAAATTTTCAATACATTCTTCTAACAGCACAGATAAATGATGAAACTCCATAATCTTACCCTCCTAGCTGTTTTTATTCTTTCTTTCCATTGTAATACAGACATTGTAAAAATACAAGAATAAACTAGTAAACAAGAAACATTTTTTGACATATCCTATGAAAAAATGACAAAAATAAAGAATAAAAAACGAAAAAAATGCTTATGCTGCTTTAGACTACAGAATAAACATTTTTTATTTTAGAAGCATTATAATATGTTGAAATGAATTTTTTTTAGATATGTTTATTCCTTTAAAAATGGAACACTTTGTTGCAGCATGTTTAATATCACTGCTAATTGGTTGTTTGTACAATGACTTAATAACTCGTTAATTTCCTGTAAGTAAATATTATTTTCTTTTGTTTTCTTTTCTAGCATGCTTGGTACAGAAATAATATCATTTGCTGTGATATCAAAATATTCCATTAAATCCACTAATTTATCTAAACTAAACCGTCTTTCTCCTCTTTCACATTGTCCTAAATAATTAGTATCTGTTCCCATAACTTCTGCTAACTTTTCTAAGGTTAAACCTTTTAGTTTTCGATATTTTCTAATGTTTTTTCCTATCTCAAAAGATAACTCATCCATATATCATCAACCTTTTTTCATTTTATTTGTATTAATTGTATATTATATGAAGAAAGTGGACGAGTTACGCATTGCTTGTAATATCACAGCAAATTGCACTATAAAAAATGTTGACAATAGCTATTTGCTTGCTCTATAATAGCAATTAGTAATGAAATTTCCTTCATTTGGGAAATAAAAAAATCTCTTATCATTTTGTAATAAAATAATAAGAGATAAAAAAATAGATATATATTTTTTAAGAAGGGAAGGCAGTTACTGTAGTTAGCAAAGGGAATTTTCAGAACATATTTTTTTTAAGGAGGAAATGTAAAATGAAGAAAAAACAAGCAATCGCATTTTTATTATCAACTACAATGGCAGTTGGCGGAGCAGTGCAAGCATTTGCTGCTTCTAGTGACATCAGCGGACATTGGGCAGAAGCAACTATTGCAAAATGGCAAACAGCAGGAAAAATTGGTGGCTATGAAGATGGTACTTTTAAACCAGATAAAACCATTACAAGAGCAGAATTTGTTCGCCTGTTAAATACTGCTACTGCAACTTCTTTTACAGCAAGTGCTAGTATTAACTTTAGCGATGTCAAAGAAAGTGACTGGTTCTTTGCTGATGTTGCAAAAGCTGTTGGGAGCAAAATTACAAGTGGTTTTGAAGATGGTACCTTCCGTCCAGGTGAAACAGTTACAAGAGCACAAGCAGCCGTATTTATCTGCAATGCAAGAGGTCTTGCTCCAAATGAATCTGCTGCAAATACTTTTGCAGATGCAGCACAAATTCCAACTTGGGCAAAAGGTGCTGTAGGTGCAGTGGTAACTTCTGGTTATATGTCTGGCTATCCTGATGGTACATTTGGTGCAAGTAAAGGTATGACAAGAGCAGAAGCTGTTTCTACTTTGGACAGATTTTCTGGTAGTGGTACAACAACACCTGCTCCTGATAATCAAGGCGTTTCCACACCTGATACAGACAAAGAAAATACAACCATTGCAGAAGCAACAAAACAAGAAGGTAACATGGTTTGGAGAAGCGGCGGTGGCGGCGGTGGTTCCAAAAAAGGTTCCAACGATTCTTCTAACTCTGGTGGAGATGAAGAAGAAAGTATTACAATTAGCAGCCAGTCTGATGCAAATAAGCGGAGAGGACAAACGATTTCCAAAAAAACAGATATTTACCTAAACAGTGATTTGAATTTAGAAGGCATTACTTTTGAAAATGAGGTTACTATTCATTCCGATACTGTAGCAGCAGCTTATGAAGGTGCAGATGTGGCTGTTTTACCAGCAAGTAGCAATTTGAAATGGACAATTACTTTGGTTAAGGACACAAGCTTTAATTCCAATGTTACAGTAAGAAGTGACAAAACAGACGCTCGTTTGGTAGAAATTAGAACTGATACTGATACAAAAAAAGAGATTAGCAACTTTATTGCTAGAACTGCTGCAAGAATCGTTGGCTTTACCACAACAAAAGTACAGGCAAGTGCACCTATCCATGTAGAAAATGGTTCTGTGGAAACTGTGACAGCAGAAAAAGGTGCTGAAATTGTAGTAGATTCTGGTGCAACAGTTAACAAGGTAGATGTAAGTGGAGATGCAAGCGTGACTGTAAAAGATGGCGCAAAAGTAAAAAATGTTGCAGTGAGTGGCAGTGCAACAGCAGAAATTGCTTTGGAAGGTTCTGCAAAAGTGACTGAAGTTGTCATCAGTGACAGCGCAACAGCAAAAGTGGATGTTGCAAAAGATGCAACTATAGATAAAATCACTTCTACTTCTGATGGTTCTAATGGAAAAACAGAAATTTCCGGTGCAGGTACTATTTCTAAAGTGGAAGCAGAAGATAAAACAACAGTAGATGTAGGTGGAGTGACAAATCCGAATCCTCCTGTTGTAGAAGACATCAGTGGCGGTGGAGAAAAACCAGAAGAAGTTTTGGTGGAAAAAATTGAAATTGTAGTAGCAGATGGTGGAGAAGCAAAAATAAAGAAAGGAGAGACCTTAAAATTGAAAGCAAATGTGACACCAACAAATGCAACCAATCAAACAGTAAAATGGGGAATTAAAACAGATGGTAGTATGGCTGAAATTGATGGCGATGGTGTATTGAAGCTAAAAGATGCTGCAACTGCAGGCTTAAAGATTACTGTAACTGCAACTGCACAAGATGGTTCTGATATTTCAAGTGAATTTACAGTACAAGTAGTAGAAGATGAAGAACCACCAGTAACAGAAAAAGTTGTAGAATCTGTTGCAGTGAAAACACAACCTACAAAATTAAGCTACAAAGCAGGCGAAAAACTTGATTTGACTGGATTAGTGATTACTGTAACTTATGAAGATAAGACTACAAAAGATATTGCTTTTGCTGATTTTGAAACAAACAAAGTTACAACAAATCCTGGAAATGGCATAGTTTTGGCAAGTGATGATGCTAACAAACCTGTTACCATCACAGTAGGTGGAAAAACAGCTAATACAGATAACTTGACTGTAACTGCTGCTGCAACAAATGAAGAAAAATTAGCAGTTGATAAAGCATTAGTTTTAGAAGGAAAATATGAGATTCCTGTGGCAGACCAAACAAGCCAAGAAACAAAAACAGCTTGGGTACAATCTGCCGTAAATGAGGTATTAAAAGGTGGAGAAGGCTCAACTGCTGCAGTAACATTTGAAAATGGAAAATATAACGTTGTTTTGTCAATAGGAACAGGAAGCGATAAACTTGATAGTGAAGCATTTGAAATCACTGTAACAGAAGTGGATGAAAATAGTTTAACAACGATAGCAACATTAGCAGCAAATTCTTCAGTAAGTGCAGGTACAGCTGATGAAACAGTTACAATTAACTTAAGTGGTGACTTATCAGCAGCAAA
>CAJTZO010000006.1:69518-87986 GCA_910583755.1 uncultured Clostridia bacterium | reverse complement strand
ATTTGCAGGTATAGCTGAAGGTAAGACTTTAACAGCAACAGTAGATAATGCAGGTAATCTTACAGTTACAGATGAAAATACCTTAACAACAGAAGCAACATTAGCAGTAGATTCTTCAGTAAGTGCTAGTACAGCTGATGAAACAGTTACAATTAACTTAAGTGGTGACTTATCAGCAGCAAATAAAACAGGAGCTACAGCGACAGTTGTATTTGCAAAACAAGGCGGAACAGATGCTGACGATATAACAGTATCAGATGGAGCACTTACACTTGAGGCAACAGGAAGTAAAATTGAAATAACAACAACAGCTACAACATTTGCTACAGCTGGAACATATAGTATTAAATCCATTGAATTTGCAGGTATAGCTGAAGGTAAGACTTTAACAGCAACAGTAGATAATGCAGGTTCTCTTACAGTTACACCAGCAACAATAGCAGTAACAGCAGCAATAGAAGCTCCAACCCCAGCATTAACAGCTAGCACATCAGGTACATTTACAATTACTTTAACTCCTACTGAAGCTTCAGAAGGAACAACTACTACTGCAGAAGAAGGTGGGGTAACAGCAACAATCACAATGACTGGACCTGATGGAACAAAGGCAGACATTACATTAAATGGTGATTTTACATATACTGATAGTGAGAAAAAAATTGTTGTAACAGTAGGAGACAATTCTTTTACAACAGCTGGAACCTATACACTTTCTAGGGTTGAAATCGAAGGTTATAAGGTAACTGTAAGTAACTCTGCTAATACTATTGAAGTGGGAGAAAAACAGACTAACACTCCTTCAGCAGAGGAAGAACAAGAAGAAAGTCAACCAGAAGCATAATTTTTTAACATTTTAAACTGCATACAATAACTTAACAATAATCTAAACAAAAACTGCATAAAAAGTCTTGAGAAACATTAAATTAGCTTGATATTTTTCATTTTTTGAAGGGATGTGCCTTTAGCTGGGGCACATCCCATTTTGTTTGTTTTCCTAGCTGTTTTTTTATAGATATTTTTACAATTTGTGTTATAATTTGTTTTAGAAAGGCAGGTTATTTTTATGAGAGTTGTAGTTGTGGGAGAAGGAAAAGTGGGTAGCACCATTGTCAAACAGTTGTCTACAGAAGGGCATGATGTTGTCATTATTGACAATGACCCTGTGATTTTAAAAAATGCAAGTAATACTATGGATGTTTTTTGTGTAGAAGGAAATGGAGCAAGCTATGCTGTGCAGGAAAGGGCAGAAGTTGGGCGTGCTGATTTGCTGATTGCCGCTACTTCCGCTGATGAAGTGAATATGTTATGCTGCCTTATTGGGAAAAAGCATGGTGTCAAACATACGATTGCTCGTGTGCGCAATCCAGAGTATTTTTTTCAAATGGATGTTATCAAGGACGAACTAGGGTTAAGTATGACAGTAAATCCGGAATTGCAGGCAGCAGATGAAATTGCTCGTCTTTTGAAATTTCCTTCTGCACTTAAAATTGAAACTTTTGCAAAAGGTCGTGTGGAATTGGTAGAATATAAAATTGCAGAGAATAGTCCCCTTTCGGGAATGCCTCTTTTTGCACTTTATAAGGAATATCAAGTAAAAGTGTTGGTGTGTGCTGTCCAAAGGGGAGAAGAAGTTTATATTCCCGCTGGGGATTTTGTGTTGAAGGCAGGAGACAAAATTAATTTAACAGCATCCAGAGATGAAATTGTACGCTTTTTTCGTGCCATTGGTGTTTTTACCAATAAAATTAAACGGGTTCTTATGATTGGTGGTGGGAGGATTGCATATTATTTAGCAAAACAGTTAGTTAACACTCATATGAAAGTGAAAATTATTGAAAAAGACATCAAACGTTGTGAATATCTTTGTGAGCAACTTCCAGAAGCTGTGATTATTCACGGGGATGGTACCGACAGAGAACTTTTGAGTGAAGAAGGTCTGGAAAAAACAGATGCTCTTGTTATGCTGACTGGCATGGATGAGGAAAATATTATTGTCTCTATGCTTGCAAAGGCTTGTAAGGTTTCTAAGGCGATTGCAAAAGTGAATCGTATTTCTTTTCCAGAAATTTTAAATGCATTAGATGTGGACAGTTTTATTGCGCCTAAAAGTATTGCAGCAAATAATATTGTGCGTTATGTCCGTGCAATGCAAAATTCTATGGGTAGTAATGTTGAAACACTCCATATGCTTATCAATGACCAAGTGGAAGCACTGGAATTTCGCGTCAGAAAAGGTGGGGAATTTATTGGGATTCCACTCAAAGATTTAAAAACCAAAAAAGGAATCTTAATTGCAACTATTGTTAGACAAGGAAGGATTATTATTCCTGGCGGAAATGATACCATCGAAGTAGGAGATGGTGTGATTGTGGTAACCACAAATCAACATTTGTCCGATTTAAAAGATATATTACAGCATACGAGGTAAAACTTATGAATTATAATATGATTATATATATGCTAGGAAATTTGATGAAAGTAGAAGGATGTCTGATGATTGTACCAGCTTTGATTGCTGTTGGAAAATCAGAATCCGCTCCTATGAGAGCATTTTTTACAACTATTATAATGCTTTGGGTACTTGGTACCATTTTAACAGCATTAAAATTTAAAAATAAAGATATTTATGCAAGAGAAGGCTTTGTCATTACAGCACTTTCGTGGATTGTTTTGTCCTTTTTTGGTGCTATGCCTTTTTATTTTTCTGGTACGATTCCTTCCTTTGTGGATAGTTTTTTTGAAACAGTGTCTGGTTTTACAACAACTGGTGCAACTATTTTAAATCAAATTGAAGGCTTACCTTTATCTATATTGTTTTGGAGAAGCTTTACCCATTGGATAGGAGGCATGGGTGTACTTGTATTTTTACTTGCTATTATTCCTATGGGTGGCGACCGTTCTATGTATATTATGAAAGCAGAAGCACCCGGTCCATTGGTGGGAAAATTGGTGCCAAAAGTAAAATCTACTGCAAAACTGCTTTATATGATTTACATTTTTCTGACGATTGCAGAAATGTTATTTTTATTGGCAGCAGGTATGCCCCTTTTTGATAGTATTGTATCTGCTTTTTCAACAGCAGGCACAGGAGGATATAGTATTAAAAATGCAAGTATTGCTGCATATAACAGTGCATCTATCGAATATATTATTGCTATCTTTATGATGATATTTGGTATCAATTTTAATTTATTTTATTTGCTCATTATAAAAGACTTTGCGGATATTTTTAAAAATGAAGAATTAAAATATTATTTAGGAATTATTGCTGGGGCAACACTATTGATTACTGTCAATATTATGGGAATGTATGAGCATATAGAGGAGGCATTTCGTGATGCTTTTTTCCAAGTCACTTCTTTAATTACAACAACTGGCTTTATTACAGCAAACTATGAATTATGGCCAGAATTTTCCAAAACAATGTTAGCCGTTATTATTATGATTGGTGCATGTGGCGGTTCTACAGGAGGCGGATTAAAAGTATCTCGTCTTATTATATTATTAAAAATGATTACACAAGAGTTAAAAAGAATGGTACACCCTCGTTCTGTTAATATTATCAAGCTAGATGGCATGAAAATAGAACAGGAAACGGTAGATAGTGTAACAAGCTTTTTTGTTATTTATATCTTTTTGATATTTGGTAGTTTTATTATTATTTCAGTGGATAATTTTGGTTTTACGACTTCTTTGACTGCGGTGATGACTTGTGTGGGAAATGTTGGACCCGGATTAGGTGGTGTAGGGCCTGTGGAAAATTTTGCACTTTTTTCGCCGTTTGTAAAACTGGTTTTATGTATGGATATGCTTTTAGGTAGATTAGAAATCTTCCCGTTGGTTATGCTGTTTTCCCCTGCTGTTTGGAAAAAAGGTTTTATGTAAAATGTAAGAATCTCTATCAAAAAAATTAATATTTTTGTTGTACACTAAAATAGTATCCTAAAATTATATCTGGAAAAAATATTTTTTTGAAGTGATTTAGGGCATTATGTCGTATTAATTTATATTAATAAATTTGTCAGCTTATCAAAAAACCTTGAGGGCTAGCCCTCAAACGCCTAATTCTTTCTTGAAAGAAAGAAGCAAAGAACTTTAATGTGAAACTAGCGTTTCGCTAAAGATGTTAATTTTACAAGGAAAAAAATATTTTTTCTTTAATATCATATAACAAAATAATGAGAAAGGTGAGGAAAACATGAAAGAAAAAATTGTATCACACAAAAAAAGTATTGCAGTCGTTATAATTATTTGTTTGATTGCGGGAGGAATCTATTATAAAAAGAAAAGTACACCTCAGGTAGAAGTTGGTACAATGGTAACAACAACACCCATTATAAAAGGAGATATTCAAGAAAGTATTTCCTTGCGGGCACCTTTAGAAGGAACAGAAAGCGCAGAAATTGTTTCCAGACTGCATTATGAAGTGTTGCAGCTGAATGCAAAAGAAGGAGATAGAGTAAAAAGAGGACAGGTACTTGCAGTACTAGATTCTGATACCTTAAAGCAAGAGATTAAAAGAGCAGAAGACCAGTTAGCTTTAGCAAAAGTGGAAAGCCAAGAAACTAGTTCTCGTAGTGCACAAAGTGTAGCACTGGCAAAAGCACAGTTGGAAGAAAAATTAAAAGATCAACAAACAGCTTATGAAAAGGCTGTATTAGAAAGAGATGAAATTAAAAGAAAATATGATAATATACAAACACTGGTACAGGCAGGTGTGGAAACAGAAGAATCTTTAAAAGAAATAAAAAATACATATGATTCAGCGCAGCAGGCAGTTGACAGCTATTCTGTAGAAGATGGTAAGGTGATTGCAACAGATGCAGATTTAAAAAGTATCGAAAATTCTGCGGATACCTCTTCTGCATCTCGTGCAAAAAATATTGCTATGTTACAAACAGAATTAAATAATAAAAGAAAAGATTTAGAAGAATGTCAGATTACAAGCCCCATTGATGGCACCATCACCAGAGTAAATATTAAAATGGGAAGATTTGCAGATGATACAGATGATGATAAACCCATGTTTGTGGTAGAAAACATTGACCAGATGGAAATGGAAATTTTAGTAAGTGAGTATGACATTGGAAAAATACAAATCGGACAAACAGCTACTATTACAGCCGATATTTTACAAGGGGAAACAGTAGAAGGCGTTGTGGATAGAATTTCTCCTACTGGAGAAGAAAAAGCTGGTTCTACAGAAAGAATCATTCCAACCACTGTACGCATTACTGGTGATGCAAAGGGCTTAATTGCAGGTATCAATGCAAAAGCAGAAATTTTGATTGCTGAAAGTAAAGATGTGTTACTTTTGCCTTTAGAATGTTTGAGAGAAGAAGCAGATGGTAGTGTTTCCGTTTTAAGAGTAAACAGTGAAAATAAAATAGAGGTTATTCCTGTTACAACAGGAGTAGAAAATGATATTAACGTAGAAATAAGTAGTGATATACTGCAAGAAGGGGATAATATTGTTATTGCTCCAACTTCTGATTTGATAGAGGGGACATTAGTAACAATTCCTCCAGAAATGACTCCAGAGAGTGCAGGTATGGAAAATAATAGTAATCCAGAAGATGGCAATGAAGAAATGAATACAGAAGAAAACAGTGAAATGGACACAGAAGAAAGTAATGAAAGCAATACAGATAATTCTGAAACAGATAATGCCGAAACAGATAGTGTAGAATAGGCAGGTGCATCGTATGAATGAAATTATTAAAATAGAAGAATTAGAAAAAGTATATGATACAGGTGCAATACAAGTACATGCACTAAAAAAAATTAATTTGTCTATTGAACAGGGAGAATATGTTGCCATTATGGGACAATCTGGTTCTGGAAAATCGACCTTGATGAATATATTAGGCTGTTTAGATAGACCAACGGGAGGACACTATTATTTAGATGGTATTGATGTTGGAAAGTTGTCTGAAAATAAATTGTCAGCAGTCAGAAATAAAAAAATAGGTTTTGTATTTCAATCTTTCCATTTGATTCCTAGAACTTCAGCAATGAAAAATGTAGAATTGCCTATGATATATGGTAAAATAGCAAACAGAAAAAGACACCAAAGAGCGAAAGAATTGTTGTGCAAAGTTGGGCTGGAAAAAAGATTAAATCATTTGCCACAAGAGTTATCTGGTGGACAAAGACAAAGAGTTGCGATTGCAAGGGCACTGGCAAATGACCCTCCCATTATATTGGCGGATGAACCAACAGGAAATTTAGATACGGCTTCTTCTGTGGAAATTATGGAATTGTTTACAGAACTAAACAAAGAGGGTGTTACTGTGATTGTTGTTACACATGAAGATGATATTGCAGAATTTACCAATCGCGTCATACGCTTTCGAGATGGACAAATTATGAGCGATGTAAGAAAGGAGAATCCATAATGCTTTTGTGGGAAAACATGAAACTAGCACTAACAGCAATCCGTGTCAATAAAATGCGTTCTTTTTTGACAATGCTGGGCATGATTATAGGGATTAGCTCCGTTATCGCCATTGTGTCCATTGGTGACACCATGAGAAGTATGTTTGCCAAAGAATATGAAGAAATTGGATTGAACAGAGTTAAGTGTTATGTTATGAAATTTGATGGTTATTATTATTATAGTGAAAATTTTACGGCTGACCAATTTAATGAAATTGCTTCTGTATTTTCTGATGAAATTGAATATATTTCAGCAAATGAAGGTGGCACAATTACAGGCATCAATGGCAGAAAAAATTATGAAATTGTATCTACAGGAGTAAGAGGTGGATATGAAAAGGTACAGAAAGTAAATATTATTGCTGGTAGAATGATAAATAACAAGGATTATGAAGGCAAAAAAAATAATATTGTATTAGAAGAAGCAACAGCAATAGAATTATTTGGGACAGCGGATGTCGTTGGAAAAACAATGAAAGTAAAATATACAAAAGGTGGTTCTGGTACATTTGTAGATGATTTTAATATTGTAGGTGTTTATCGAAATAGTCAATCTGTACTGATGAAATTACTAGGAGGTACAGATAATACAAGGGGACTTGCTTATGTACCAGAAAGTATTGTATTTGATATAAATGTAAATGGAGTTTGGATGATTGACATGTTTGTATCTGAGGATGCTCCTCCAACCTTTCAAACGCAATTTACGAATTATATAGCAAGAATGACAAATGCTAAGCCAGAAGATGTTAGATATTCTTCTGCAAAGGAAGCAATGGGAGAAATGGATAGTATCTTAGGAACACTTTCGATTGCAGTGGGTGCAATCGCAGCGATTTCTCTTGTGGTAGGTGGGATTGGTATTATGAACATTATGCTGGTATCTGTCACAGAAAGAACAAGAGAAATTGGTATCAGAAAGGCATTAGGTGCAAGAACAGGGGACGTTTTAACACAGTTTTTAATTGAATCGGCTGTTATTTCTCTGGTAGGTGGTATTATCGGTGCAAGTTTGGGCGCAGGTGTTGTAATTATCGGTGGGATTGCTTTAGGAGTAGAAGTTGTGGTAAAACCTTCTGTTATGCTGATGGCTTTTGCTTTTTCAGCATTAGTTGGTATTTTTTTTGGATTGTATCCTGCAAGAAAGGCAGCAAAATCTGACCCAATTACTGCATTACGTTATGAATAACTAGAAATGAGAGTTTGAAAGCAATACGTTTAGTTTATTAGCAAGCTGAGAAGAAAATAGATTTTTCTTTTCAGCTTGTCAAGTTTTTTATACTCTTTACAACATAGATTTTCCCTTTTCTGTTAATTCTTTTATAACATAGTCTTCTCCACAACACATATCAATTTCAAAAGCAATGATTAACTCCTTTTCTTCCATTTCGGTGATACAATCATATACCTGTTGGTTAGATAACGCTGTTTCTTTTGCAATCATTGCAATATCTGGCTCTTGTCCCTGTTTTAAAAAATTATCAACTACGCTGATAATTTTAAAATATTCTTTTTTCACTTTTATTCCTCCCTATCATTTTTAAAAATAAAACATAAAAAAATTAGACTACTAAAAAGCTTTCTTTTATCTGATTCCATAAAAAAGATTTTTAACAGTCTAAGTTTTTGTAATAAAAAAGTTTTTTAATTAGAGAAAGAACATTGCTAAAATAATGGCAATAATAATAACAACAAGAACTACAATAAGTATAGGACTAGTTCCTTTTTTTGCTGGTTTTGATAATCTTGTGATTTCGTAGTCGTCATCATCATGTCTTCTTCTCGTAGGTTGTGGGGTATTGTTTGTTGGTGTTTGTTTTTTATAATTTTCTGCTTTGACACCTGCTTTTTGGTATTCACCTATGGTTTTATCAATTTGATTTAGTAAACTGACATCGTCACTCATTTTTTTATCCATTAATTCGCCACAACTGGGACAAAAAATTTTTTCCTCATCTTCCACTTTATGACCACAATGGGGACATCTTTTTGCCATAGCATAACTCTCCTTTAAAAAATCAATAGTATTTTATTGTTCTTTTATTGTATCATAAGTTATTTGAATTGTCTAAGCAATTTTTCGGTATTTATAAAAATATGTAAAAACTTGTATGCTATTAAAAAGTAGTTTTTATAAATATTTTTAAAATAATATTGACAAGTGTTGAAAATATGTATAGAATAGTCTCTAAATATGATAAAAGCAAAGAAAGTGAAAAGTAAACAATACTGTTGCCACAGAGAGAAAATGTCATCGGCTGAAAGCATTTTTGGTCAAATAGATTGTTGAAGTTCCCACTGAAGCTGATTTTTTGAACATATTTAAAGTAGGAAAATCCGTTTACTGTGCGTTATACAGTAAAAAGTGCTTATATCTTTTTGGATATAGGAATTTGGGTGGTACCACGGAATGATAACCTTCGTCCCTTTTTTAGGGAGAAGGTTTTTTTGTTTTCTTTTTGATAAATAATTTTTGATTTTTGAAAGGAGTATTATAGATTATGAAACAAAAATTAAAAGAAATTCATGACAGGGCTATAGCAGCATTAAAGGAAATTGGACAAATAAAAGACCTAGAAGAAACAAAGGTAAAGTTATTAGGGAAAAAAGGAGAATTAACAGCAGTTTTAAAGGAAATGGGAAAACTTTCCCAAGAGGAAAGACCTATCATTGGACAGTTGGCAAATGAAGTAAGACAGGATATTGAGCAAAAATTAGAAGAAGCAAAAAAACGTCTTTTAGCAGCAGAGCAAGAATTAAAATTAAAAGCAGAAACAATTGATGTAACAATGCCCGGTAAAAAATGTACTTGTGGACATAAGCACCCAATGAGTATTGTAATTGATGAAATTTCTGATATTTTTATTGGTATGGGTTATGAAATTGCAGAAGGTCCAGAGGTAGAAAAAGATTATTATAATTTTGAAGCATTAAATATACCAAAAGACCACCCAGCAAAAGACGAACAGGATACCTTCTACATTAATGGAGATATTTTATTAAGAACACAAACATCCCCAGTACAGGTTAGAACAATGGAAAAGGGGAAATTACCTATCAGAGCAATTAGTCCTGGTACAGTGTATCGTTCTGATGAAGTAGATGCAACCCATTCTCCCGTATTCCATCAACTAGAAGGGCTTGTAGTGGATAAAGGCATTACAATGGGAGATTTAAAAGGTGCATTAGCTGTTTTTGCAAAAGAATTATTTGGAGAAGATGTAAAAGTACGTTTTAGACCACATCATTTCCCATTTACAGAGCCAAGTGCAGAAATGGATGTAACTTGCTTTGCTTGTGGCGGAAAAGGTTGTCGTGTTTGTAAAGGAGAAGGTTATATTGAACTTTTAGGTTGTGGTATGGTACATCCTAAGGTATTAAAGATGTCTGGCATTGACCCGGAAGAATACAGTGGCTTTGCATTTGGCATGGGACTAGAAAGGGTTGCAATGCAAAGATATGGCATTACAGATTTAAGATTATTATTTGAAAATGATATGAAATTTTTAAAACAATTCTAATTTTTTTTCTTTATTAAGAAAGGAAGCAACAAGGTTTTAAAGATTTTAAGAAAAGGAGAGAATCAAGATGGATATACCAATGTCATGGTTGAAAGAATATACAGATGTAAAAACAGATATTAAACAATTTGTGGAAGATATTACATTAACAGGCTCAAAAGTAGAAGGTTATACAACAATGGGCGGCGATATTGAAAATGTGGTAACAGGACAGATTAAAAAAATAGAAAAACATCCAGATGCAGATAAACTAGTGATTACAACAGTAGATATCGGAAAAAGTCAAAATTTAACGATTGTAACAGGTGCAACAAATTTAAAAGAAGGGGATTATGTACCTGTTGCCTTAGATGGTTCTAAATTGGCAAATGGTGTAGAAATTCATTCTGGTGCCTTAAGAGGAGTTACTTCAGAGGGAATGCTTTGCTCCATACAAGAGCTTGGATTTGATTTGCATGATTTTCCAGAGGCTTGTGAGAATGGTATTTATGTTTTTCCAGAAGCGGTAGAATTGGGAAAAAATGTAGTAGATGTGTTGGACTTAAAAGATGATGTAGTAGAATTTGAAATTACATCAAATAGACCAGATTGTTTTAGTATGCTTGGTATCGCAAGGGAGGCAGCTGCAACTTATAAAATACCGTTTCATTATCCTGAAATTGTAGTACAGGAAAAAGCGGGGGGAAATGCTGCGGATTATGTTTCTGTAGAAATTGAAAATTCAGAACTTTGTCCAAGATATGCAGCAAGGGTAGTAAAAAATGTAAAAATTGAGCCTTCTCCAAGATGGATGAGAAAAAGACTTCGTGCAGCAGGTGTTCGCCCTATTAATAATATTGTAGATATTACAAACTATGTTATGATTGAAATGGGACAACCAATGCATGCTTTTGATATTGATTGTATTGCAGAAAGAAAAATTATTGTAAGAAATGCAAAAGAAGGGGAAAAAATTACAACTTTAGACGGAACTATAAGAAATTTAGATAGTTCTATGCTTGTTATTTCTGACCCACAAAAAGCAGTTGCTGTTGCAGGGGTAATGGGTGGCGAAAACTCTAAAATTAGTGAAAATGCAGAAGCAATTTTATTTGAATCCGCTACATTCTATGGTTCCAATATTAGAGTAACTGCAAAAAAATTAGGACTAAGAACAGATGCTTCTAGTAAATATGAAAAGGGTCTTGACCCCAATATGGCATGGGATGCAGTCAACAGAGCAGCGCAATTAGTAGAAATGCTTGGTGCTGGTGAAGTAGTAAAAGGTGTGGTGGACTGCTATCCAAATAAAAGAGAAAGCTGGACACTTTCTTATTCTCCAGAAAAAATTAATAAATTACTTGGCACTAATGTTTCGGAAGACGAAATGCAGACAATTTTTGAACAAATTGAGTTAAAAGTAGATAGACAAAATCATACAGTAATGGTTCCTACTTTCCGCCCAGATTTAGAAGCGCAAGCGGATTTAGCAGAAGAAATTGCAAGATTTTATGGTTATGATAAAATAGAGCCAACCTTAGCAGCAGGTACACCAACAGTAGGAAAAAGAACAAAAAGTCAAATCATTACTGCAATGGTAAAACAAAATATGATAGCAAGTGGGCTTTGTGAAGCAATGACATTTAGTTTTGAAAGTCCCAAAGTGTTTGATAAGTTAAATATTGCAGTAGACAGTGATTTAAGAAAAACAGTGACGATTTCCAACCCTTTGGGAGAAGATTATAGCATTATGAGAACTACAACTTTAAATGGTATGTTGACATCTCTTGCCACAAATTACAACAGAAGAAATGATTCTGCAGGGTTGTTTGAAATTGGAAAAGTATATCTTCCAAAAGCAGTGCCTGTTACAGAATTGCCAGATGAAATTAGTACCTTAACTATTGGCATGTATGGCGGAATTGATTTTTATGATATAAAAGGAATTACAGAAAAATTATTTGATATACTTGGTATGAGTGAAAAAGTAGAGTATGTAACGGAAAAGAATATTGCATGGATGCATCCAGGAAGAACGGCTTCTATTTGTGTAAATGGGAAACAATTTGGCTATGTAGGTGAGTTACACCCACAGGTGGCAGCTCATTATGGCATTGGCACAAAAGTATATCTTGCTATAATCAATATGCCAGAGTTAATTGCATATGCTGATTTAGTAAAAGTGTATCAACCACTGCCAAAATTCCCAGCTATCAAAAGAGATATCGCTATGGTAGTAGCAGAAAATGTTACAGTAAAAGAAATCGAAAAAGTTATCAAACAACATGCAGGACAATATTTAGAAAGCATAGAACTTTTTGATGTGTATCAGGGAAAACAAATTGGTAAGAATCTGAAATCTGTAGCATATTCCATTACTTTTAGAGCAACAGATAAAACATTAGTGGACCAAGATGTAACAGAAGCTATGAAAGAAATCGTGGATAATTTAGCAACACAACTTCAGGCACAGTTGAGAGATAAATAATAACCAAAAAAAGGAGTGTTTTTTTCACTCCTTTTTGTTTTTTAATAAAGTTAAACCCTTGAGTGTTGCCTAAAACCTACAACCCCTTTTTGAAAAAAGTTGAACCAAAAACTTTATTAGAAAAACGAATGTTTTTCCTTATAAAAATAATATTTTTAAAAAAATATTGTTTTCGTTAAAAGTTCTTTACTGCTTTCAAAAAAAACATTTACGGACAACGTTTTATTTTTCTTTTGGATTACAAACTAATGCTGTCAAAAATGCAAATACTACTGCTGCACTAATACCACCTGCGGCTGCTTTCATACCACCTGTAAAAATACCCCAAAATCCAACACTATCTACTTCTTCCATAACCCCTTTGGCAAGATTATAGCCAAAACCTGTTAAAGGTACGGTTGCACCCGCGCCGCCAAACTCCTCAATAGGTGTGTACCAACCAAGTCCACCTAAAATACAGCCTAAGCATACAAACATGACTAAAATTCTGCCAGACATTAACTTTGTTTTATCAATAAGAATTTGTCCAATAACACAAATTGCGCCACCTACTAAAAAGGCTTTTACAAAATCCATATGATTCCCTCCTATTCTGTTCTAGCTTCAATCACAACACCATGTGCAATTCCTGGAATGGTAGAGCCTTGTTGAGATGTGGTAGGACTCATCAAAGCACCTGTAGGCAAAAATAACATTCTGCCAATGCTGCCTTCTATCAACTTTTTATAAAAATAACTAGCAAAAGTAACAGCAGAACAAGCACAACCACTTCCGCCAGAATGAGTATCTTGATTTTCTTTGTCAAAGATTTCAATACCACAGTCTGTAAAATTTTCACCCATTTCATACCCTTCTTTTGCCATCAACTCTATGACAAGTTGTTTTCCGATATATCCTAAATCTCCTGTAGCAATAACATCATAATAACTGGGTTGTCTTCCTGTTTCTTTAAAATGAGCTGTTAATACATTCACTGCGGCAGGAGCCATTGCTGCACCCATATTCATGGTATCTGTTACACCCATATCAATAACCTTTCCGGTTGTAATTTCTGTAATGACTGGTCCTTTTCCTTTTTTAGATAATACTGCGGAACCATCCCCTGTGACAGTCCATGTGGCACTAGGAGGTCTCTGTGTTCCCAGTGCAAGTGGAAAACGAAACTGCTTTTCTGCTGCACAAAAATGACTGGAAGCACCTACTAAAACATTTTCTGCAAATCCACCATCTATTAACATGGCACCTAAACTCATGGATTCTCCCATGGTAGAACAAGCACCAAATAATCCAAAATAAGGAACTTTAAAATCTTTGATACCAAATGTGGTGCCTGTACATTGGTTTAATAGGTCTCCACATAAAATATAATTAATATCGTTCATTTTTTTACCAGATTTTTCTACTGCTAATTGCAAAGATTCTGTGACAAATTTACTCTCTGCTTTTTCCCAGCTATCTTCTCCATGTAAGGCGTCTTCTGTTACTTTATCAAATAATCCTCCTAAAGGTCCTTCTCCTTCTTTTGGACCCACTACAGAAGATACACTAGCAATGACAACTGGTTCTGATAATTTTACAGTTTGTGCGCCGATTCTTTTTTCTTTCATCATAATAGTGTTTTCCTCCTTAACCGATAAAATAATAAATCAAACCAACTGCCATAGAGGTTAGGGTACCATATACAATGACAGGACCTGCAATTAAAAACATTTTAGCAGCCATACCAAAGACAAGCCCTTCTTTTTTAAATTCAATCGCTGGAGAGACAACAGAATTGGCAAAGCCTGTAATGGGCACAATGGTTCCTGCACCACAATATTTCCCTAGTTTTCCATAAATCCCTAAACCTGTTAAAATAGCAGAAAGTAAGATTAAGATAACACAGACAATTAAAGAAGTAGTATCTTCTCCGAAAGAAAATGTTTCAATATAATTTCTCAAAAGCTGTCCTATGGTACAAATAATACCACCAGATACAAAAGCTTTGATGCAATTTAAGACAATAGGACTATCTGGAGAAGCTTCTTTTACCATTTTGTCATACATTTGTTTTGCTTGTGTTGTTTCTTCCATATAATTTTCCTCCTCAATTCATAATAAAAAATCCTTTTACAATAAAATATAATAAGGAACCAAATACCTTGCCAAATGCAATGGAACAAATGAGCATAGGGATTCCTGCTACAATACGGGAGCGTCTTAAAAAAATAGGAATTACATTTAAGACTTCTGCTAAGGCAATGGCAAGACAGCCTACAAAAATTCCATTTGCAAAAGCAAAGATTGCCACTAAAATATTACCAATTGGTAAATGATAAGAGACAAACATAGTTGTTGTACCAAAAATACCACCTATGGTTATCATATCCTCATAAAGAGGAATATATTTTTGTGTTTTTGTTCTTTTCGCCATACGTGGTACAATCCCTATTGCAGAAATAAAAGAAAAAATACCTGCTGCTACAATACCACCCGATGACAAGCCCAATAAAATTAAGATGAAATAAAAAAATAAGTTCATGAACTGTCACCACTTTTAGAATTTTTATTTAAAGCATCAATCATGCTGGTATTTGCTTCTTTTTCATAGGTTGTCATTTCAATTTCAATTGGAGTAGGGTCTTTTGTGATATATTTTTTGGAAAAATGGTTAAAAAATAGTATAATCCCCACACCTAACCCTATGGTATAAGGAATGGCTAAAATAAGGGGCATATCATTATATTCTCCAAAAAAGATATAATAATAATTTTGGAATATTTTTGGTATTTGTGCATCAGAATGAAAAGACATAATAGAAGTTGACGCACCTGCAAATAATACAAGGGAGATAAAAGCAATTTTACTATAAAGCCATGATTTATTTGGCTGCTGTCTTTTTTGCTGATAAACAAGCAAAATATCTGTTTCTCCTACATTATTTACTGTTGCATCTGTAAATTTTAATGTAATTGCTTTTATGATATCCATAACACTAAGCAAATACGTTTTTTCTGTATCTTCTGGTATTTGAAATACAACTAAATTTTCTAAACAAGCGCTACTTTGTCCGGGTATCCAAAGTTCTCCCACATCTTTTAAATAAACGATTTTTCTACCTGTTATGGTAATTTTTTCATTCGGCTTGATGTAAATATCCATTCTTTCACCACCTTTTGCAGTTTTAGTATTTCTAAAAATATAAAAATACATACTACTTTTTCTTTCCATTCTTTTTTTCAAATTGTTGCTTTTTTAAGAAAAGTTGTACTATATTCAAAAAATTGCTATAATAAAATTAAAATAAAGGGAAATGGGGAATGTTATGTGTAAAATTGTAAAAAGAGGTTATTTTGATAGTGATAAAAGAGATTTTAATGATGCTTCCATATTAAAACTATACCAAGCAGGATATGATTTATATTTTTTGCTAAATCAAGGATATCCCATGAAAGGAGCGATAACTTTTGTAGGAAATCATTATTTATTATCTGAACGGCAAAGATTAGCTTTAATGCGGGGTATTTCTTCTGATAAAAATATAGAAAACAGAAAACAAAAAGAAATTAAATGCAATTTTCAAAACAGAGTGGTACATATTGACGCTTTTAATACAATTATCACTTTAGAAGTAGCATTATCTCAGTCTTTATTATTGCAATGTATGGATGGAACAATACGAGATTTGGCTGCATTAAGGGGAAGTTATAGAATAATTGATAAAACCCCATTGGCAATTATGCATATTGGGGAAGCACTAGAACAATATCAGATAAAAAAAGCTGTTTTTTATTTGGATGCACCTGTATCTAATTCAGGGACATTAAAGAAAAAAATACTAGAATTATTAGAAGCATTTTCCTATGAAATAGAAGTCAATGTCATTCATGATGTGGATAGAACCTTGCAGGAACTAGAAAATGTAATTACAAGTGATGCAATTATCTTGGATAACTGTAAAAGCTGGATTAATTTAAACAAAAAAATAGAACAGACTGTAAAAAATTGTGTAATTGATTTTAAAAATAATATAAAGTAAACAAAGTATCTATCCTCTTTTTCGTTAGAAAAGGAATCATCCTATACAATCAAGCATATATTAAAAAAAAGGTTGTACAAGGGTTGCAATAGCATATCTTTATGCTTCAAAATGAGGAAATTCGATACTAAAAAGTGCTGAAAAACAACCTATGTATGGAAAGATTTTATTGACTTGGAAAAGATAAATGATTGTCAAAAAATAAAAAATATGGTAGAATGAACACATAGTTTTAATATGCTTGCAAAATGAGTGCTTGCACCCTCACATAATGTATGGATAAAATAGTATGTTTTAAAAGCAGAAATATTTTATACAATCATGTGAAAATTAAAAAAAAGGAGAAATAAAAATGTATGAGGAACTTTCTTTAAATGGATTTGTTAAGGAAATAAGAGAAGTGACCAGTGGTCCACATCCAAGAAAATTTTGTTTTGTGTTGGGAGCAGGGGCCTCTACCACATCTGGTATAAAGTCAGCACAAGAACTTGTGAATATATGGGAAAAAGAGTTACTTGAAAGAAATAGAGAAAAACACTTGAAATGGAAACAAGAGTTAAATATAAATGATACAAACCAATACAGTTTTTATAATCAATATTATGAAGAACGTTTTAAAAGACGTCCGATAGATGGCTATAATTATTTAGAAAAATTAATGGAACGTGCAAAACCAAGTATTGGTTATGTGATGCTTTCCTATTTATTGACACAAACACAAAATAATGTTGTAATTACAACAAATTTTGACCACATGATAGAGGAAGCAGTTACCTATTATACCAGAACCATTCCGTTGGTTGTAGAACATGAAACATTGGCACATTATGTATCAGCACAACCTAGCAAGCCAACCATTGTTAAAATACATAGAGAACTACTTTTTCATCCAAATAAAGTGGAACCTTTTGGAACATTACATGAAAATTGGAAAGAAGCATTAAATAAAGTTTTTTCAGAATACCATCCAATTTTTATAGGTTACGCAGGAAACGATAAAAGTTTGATTAACTTTTTATTGGAAAATGTAGATAAATTTTTAAACAATGAATGGAAATTTCCTTATTGGATGTTTTATGATACCGAAGAAGTAAATGATGTTATTTTAAAATTTTTAGATGATACAAGTGGATATTTGATTAAGCATACAGGATTTGATGAAGTGCTATATTTATTAGCAGCAGAATTAGAATGTAAATTACCATCAAAAAATATGTTTATCAATGATGCAGAAAAAAGATTCCAAATGCTAACGAATACGGTGGATGACTTTACAGAAAAAACAGCAACCACAAAAGCGGTTATGTGGAATGATTATCAGGAAATTGAAAAAGCGATTCAAAAAGTAACTTCACAAACAAAATTGCAAAGTTTATACAGAAAAGCAATTATGTTGAATTATGCTGGAAGATATTTAGAAGCATCAGAAATTATGTCCAAATTGGTAAAATTAGACCCAGAAAATGCAAGATATCATAGTGGTCTTGCAACAACTTTGCATGAATTGGAACGCTATGAAGAAGCAATGAAAGAAGCACAACTGGCAGTAGAGCTAGAGCCAGAAAATGCAAAATATCATGATATGTTAAGCAGAATGTTATATGAAACAAAAAATTATGAGGAAGCATTAAAAGAAGCACAAAAAGCGGTAAAATTAGACCCAGAAAATGCAAGATATCATGATAATTTTAGAGCAGCATTATATCAAATGGAACTTTATGAAGAAGCCATTAAAGAAGGTCAAAAAGCGGTAGAATTAGACCCAAGTAATGCAACCTATCATAATAATCTTGGGAATATGTTGCAGGAAATGAGATATTTTGATGAAGCAACGAAAGAAAAACAAATAGCGGCAGAATTGGAATCAAAAGTAGGAATAATTGCTACAAAACAACCAACCATGCCCGTAAGACCAATAATGCCAGAACCACCCGTTGTTCCGGTTATGCCAGTACAACCAGAACCACCTGTTGTTCCGGTTATGCCAGTACAACCAGAACCACCTGTTGTTCCGGTTATGCCAG
>CAJTZO010000006.1:0-69418 GCA_910583755.1 uncultured Clostridia bacterium | reverse complement strand
GTTGTTCCGGTTATGCCAGTACAACCAGAACCACCTGTTGTTCCGGTTATGCCAGCGCAACCAGAACCACCTGTTGTTCCAGTTATGCCAGTACAACCAGAACCGCCTGTTGTTCCAGTTATGCCAGTACAACCAGAACCGCCTGTTGTTCCGGTTATGCCAGTGCAACCAGAACCGCCTGTTGTTCCGGTTATGCCAGTGCAACCAGAACCACCTGTTGTTCCAGTTATGCCAATTCCACCAGCAGCACCAACCCATGACATTAGTGAGTTTGTGCCTAGTGAAATCAAAGAAGAAACAAAGGAAGAACAACCACCACAGGAGCCAGAAGAATTAAGTGAGGAAGATGAATTAAAAGAAGCGCAAAAAGCGGTGGAAGCAGACCCAAATAATGCATCTCATCATGATAATCTTGGTATGATATTATATAGAATGGAACGTTTTGATGAGGCGTTAAGTGAAAAACAAAAAGCGGCAGAATTAGACCCAAATAATGCATCTTATCATGACAGTCTTGGTGTGGTTTTATATAAAATGAAACGCTTTGATGATGCTATCAAAGAAGCACAAAAAGCAGTAGATTTAGAACCAGATAATGCAAATTATCATGACAATCTTGGTGTTATGTTATATAAAATGAAACGTTTTAATGAAGCAATTAAGGAAAGACAAAAAGCAGCAGAATTGGAACCAGATAATGCATCTTATCATGATAATCTTGGTTTAATGCTCTTTAAGGTAAAACGGTATGATGAAGCAATCAAAGAAAAACAAAAAGCGGTAGAATTAGACCCGAATAATGCAAAATACCGTGATAATCTTGGCGTTATGTTGTTTAAATTAAAACGGTATGATGAAGCAGTAAAAGAAAAACAAAAAGCGGCAGAATTAGATATAGAAAATGCAGGCTATCATAGTAGCCTTGCTGTGATGCTGCAAAAATTAAAACGGTATGATGAAGCAGCAAAAGAAGCACAAAAAGCAGTAGATTTAGAACCAGATAATGCAAGTTATCGTGAAAGTTTGGAATCTATTTTAAAAGATAAAAAATAAGAAAAAAAGCCCCTTGTTATGTCAAGGGGCTTAGTCTGTTATGTGGACTCCGTCCAGTCTATACTTCACTCCAGTTGGTGCAGGGCGAATGTTCACTGGACATTCTGCGCTCTGCAAACTTTTGTAGAAAAACTACTATTTTTTCTTATAAAATCAATCATTTTAAGGAAACGAAGTCTCAAGGTTTTGATGTACAAAAAATTAAAATTATTCTAAATCTACTGGAATTTCATATTCTCCTTCTATCCAATAAATGGGGTCATCAAATTGCAGTTTTATCATATCCTCCTCCAAACTATGATGATAAAATTGCAGTTCAAGTGTTTTGGAAAAAATATCATTTTCATCTTCTAAAAGATGACCACCATCATAATTAATATTTACAGGTTTGGCATCTATTTTATACAAAATCCTCTTTTTTTGGTTTGGCTCTATTTTCATTTGTAATATCAATTTTTCCATTTCTGCTTTTTCATCATAATATTCTCCTTCTGCATTGATTCTGCTATAACCAGTATAATCTACAGATTTGATGTGGCTAATAGAAGATATTTTTACAGTGCCATATTGAAAAAAGATGGGAATGTCTACTTCTATTGTTTGCCCTACTTTTGGAACAGGAATGTCTATAAATTCACATTCTTCTGTTTTTGCAGAAAGTTCTGTATAATGAAATATTGCTGGAAAATCCTTTTTTGTTGCTTCAAAGATTGCCTCTCCCCCATTTTCTAACAAACTTTTTGCACTTTTTAAAGGAGCAATTTTACCCTCTTTTGTTTCTAAATAGTACCGATGATAAGGAGGTGCATTTTTTGATTGAAAATGAGGTAAATAGAACCAAGAAATTTTATCTCCACTATAGATTAAACTGCCAAATTGGGAAATGGTTTTTGCTTCTTCAGAACTAACAGCATAATAATTTATTTTTGCACCTTCTTTTGTCATTTTTGCCGATGCAGTAATAGAGGTATCATTTTTTGTAACAGTAGAGCCAATTTCTTTTAAGTCAAATATTGGTTTTGATTTTTTTAAACGAAAAGATAGTTTTTTACAGAAATCACCAACTGCAATTTCATGATATAAACTTTCAGAATCATCTATAATCAGTTGTAAATATTGGTTAAGCTGCTTAAAATTTTCCCTTAAGTGCAGACCAGCATGAGGAAAAAAAAGTGTATTTTGCTTTTCTCCATGATACCATGTAATGGGATACTTTTCATACATCTCATTTTCTACCATTTCGTCTCCTTCAAGTATTACTTTTCCTAAGGTTTCTGGCTGATAATCATAAGGGCTAGTGTCAGTAATAGAGATAGTGCCAAAAAGAAAGTTATCTTTAACATAACAATCTTTTAATTCTATTGTGACATTGTCTTTTTGCAGTTTTCCACACAGAATTTCTACTTCATAGACCATATCACTTTCTACTAATCCAATATCAGGGATAAAATGAAAAATTCGTTCCAATTCCGCTTGAACGGGTTTTACTGTAACTATTGCTAATAGCAGCAAAAAACATGCTGCAACTGCAAGAGAGTGTGGATATTTTTTACATTTTTTATTTACCATTTTTTGTATCCTTTTTTGAGATAATTTATCTTCCATGTCCATAAAATCAATTTGTTCCCACTGCTGCAATTCTTCTTGTGTTATACTATCTAAAAAATCCTCTAATTTATTATCCATAATATACGCCTCCTTCCAATGCTTTTTTTAATTTTTTCAATCCTCTTTGTATTTTTTTATCAACTGTGTTTTCTTTTAACTGGAATTTTTGTGCTATCATTTTTGTACTATATCCGAAATAATATTTCATCATAAAAATGTGGCTGTCTGGTTCTCCTAATTCTGCAATACACTGTAATAATAAGGAACGATTTTCCATTTGCTCATATTCATTTTTTGGTATTGGCAATTCTTCTGTCAAAGATAAAAATTGTTTTTCTACTAAAGTTTTGTATCTTTGCCCTGCTTTTCTTCTTGCAATAACACAGATATATGTTTTTAAAGACCCTTTTTCTAAAGAAATATGTTTTCTTCCATTAAAAATATCTACAAAAACATCACTTACACATTCTTCTATCTCTTGTTGAGAAAAATCTGCTAACCGATTTTTAACAATAGTATAACATAGCCCCATATACTGTTTCATGATCTGTTCTAAAGCTTTTTCTGGTTGCTTTTGCAATAAGTCTAATAGTTTCTGTTCTTCCATTTTTTCGCCCCCTTTGTTCTTGTATTTTATAATTCTATTGTAATAAAAAAACAAAATTCTGACAGAAATAACAGAAAAACTTGATTTTACTATGGAAATTATACTATAATCTATATGTTGCAGTTTACCACATTGGAAAGGATGTGTTATCATTATGTTAACATCAATAGTAGGTATTAATTGGGGCGATGAAGGAAAAGGAAGAATGGTTGACCTTCTTTCTGAAAATTATGACATCGTTTCTCGCTATCAAGGAGGAAATAATGCAGGGCATACTGTTATCAATGACAAAGGCAAATTTATATTAAATCTATTACCTTCTGGAATTCTCCGTGAAAATGTTGTCAATATTATGGGAACAGGTATGGTAATTGATTTGGAGCATTTGAGTAATGAAAAGAAAAAGTTAACAGATGCTGGTGTAAAAATTACACCTGAGAATTTAAAAATTAGTGATAGAGCCATTATTTGTATGCCATATCATAAACAATTGGATATTTTAGAAGAAGACCGTCTTGGCGATGCAAAATTTGGTTCCACAAGACGCGGCATTTCTCCAGTATATGGGGACAAATATATGAAAAAATGTATTCGTATGGGTGATTTGCTTTATCCAGAACAGTATCAAGCTTCTTTAAAAAATATATTATCTTGGAAAAATTTGACGATTGAAAATGTATATTCTGCAGATGAAGTGAAATATGAGGATATGCTTGCTTGGTTAGAAAAATATGCACAAGAATTTAAAGATTATATTTGTGATACTGGTCTTTACTTAAACAATGCAGTCAAAGAAGGAAAAAAAGTAATGTTTGAAGCACAACTTGGTGCATTAAGGGATATTGACTTTGGTATTTATCCGTTTACTTCTTCCTCCTCCACCATTGCTGCCTATGCTCCAATTGGTGCAGGTGTTCCAAATTTAAAATTGACAAATGTAATTGGTATTATGAAGGCATATTCTTCTTGTGTAGGGGAAGGTCCTTTTACTGTTGAAATGTTTGGAGAAGAAGGGGAAGCACTACGTGCTGCTGGTGGAGAATATGGAGCTGCAACCGGCAGACCAAGACGTGTTGGCGCATTTGATGCAGTTGCTTCCCGTTATGGTATCAGAGTACAAGGTTGTGACGAGGTTGCTCTTACAAAATTGGACGTGCTTTCTTATTTGGAAAAAATACCAGTTTGTACTGCCTATACTGTTCATGGAAAAGAAACCAAAGAATTTCCTTTTTCTGCAGAATTGGCACTTGCAAAGCCAGTCATCGAATATGTAGACGGCTGGAAATGCGATATTTCAAAATGTAGAACACCACAAGATTTACCACCTGCTGCATTAGATTATATTAAGTATATTGAAGAATTGTCAGAATGTCGTATTAAATATGTATCTGTTGGTGCAGCAAGAGAAGAATATATTGTAATGTACTAAAATAAGGGGAGAATTTTTCTCCCCTCAGTCTGTCAGTTTGGAAAAACTAACGTTTTTCCTTATAAAATCAATCTTTTTAGCGAAACGTTAGTTTTGCATTAAGGTTCTTTGTTTCAAGAAAGAATGAGGCGTTTGAGGGCTAGCCCTCAAGATTTTTTGACAAGCTGAGAGGAGAAATTTTTTTACTCTATTAAAAACTTCTGCTTGTAACCCCAAAATATTTACAGGCTTTTATATAAAAAATTTCTATATGATGAAAACCTTCTATTTATCAATGTTGTATATAGAGTTCTCTTTTTTAAAAAAAATATTATCTATAATATCCTATATTTCTTTTTGTTTTTCTTTATAGTTGTTTATATTATACAACAATTTTTTTGCAATTAAAAAATTACCTTTCTGTTTTTAATTTAACACTAGACAAACGATATTCTATGCTATAAAATGTAAAAAATTGTGTATTTTTCACGCAATTTTATTGTGTTGCTCTAAAATGAATCATTTGAAAACCCTAGCGTAATGACGGAGGAATGAAAATGGAAAAAAAAGTATATCTTGTATTAGAAAATGGGCAGTTTTTTGAAGGAAATGCCTTTGGTGCAGAAGGCGAAATTACAGGAGAAGTTGTTTTTGCAACTGCTATGACAGGCTACCTTGAAACATTAACAGACCCTAGTTATTATGGACAAATTGTTGTGCAAACATTTCCTTTAATTGGCAATTATGGTGTCATTCCTGCTGATTTTGAAAGTGCACACTCTCATGTAAAAGCATATATTGTTAGAGAATGGTGTCAGGAACCTTCCAATTTTCGGTCAGAAGGAAATCTTGACACTTTTTTAAAGGAACAGAATGTCATTGGTCTTTGTAATATTGATACGAGACAGTTAACTAGAATGATTAGAGAATATGGTGTAATGAATGCGCGTATTGTTTCATCTGTAGAAAATTTGGACAACATTGTGGCAGAATTAAAACAATATCGTGTTACAGATGCTGTAAAAAATACAACTTGTCAGGAAATAACCACTATAAAACCAGAAGATGCAAAATATAAAGTAGTTTTAATGGATTTTGGTGCCAAAAAACATATTCATCAGGAACTGGGAAAAAGGGGCTGTGAAGTTATAGTTGTACCTGCATATACTACCTATGAACAAATCATGGAACTGAAACCAGATGGAATTATGCTTTCTAATGGTCCTGGAGACCCTGCCGAAAATACAGAGGTGATAAAGGAACTTAAAAAATTATTAGAAACAAAAATTCCGATATTTGGCATTTGTTTAGGACATCAACTTGTTGCACTTGCAACAGGAGCAAAAACAATCAAATTAAAATATGGTCATAGAGGGGCAAACCAACCTGTAAAAGATTTAGTGACAGGCAATGTTTACATTACCAGTCAAAATCATGGGTATGCTGTAGATAACAATACCCTTTCTGAAGATTGCAGTGTCCGCTTTATCAATGCAAATGATAATACCTGTGAGGGAATTGATTATCAAGAAATTCCTGTTTTTACAGTACAATTTCACCCAGAAGCAAATGGTGGACCAAGAGATACGATGTTTTTATTTGACCGTTTTATAACATTGATGGGAGGTAACAAAGAATGCCATTAAGACAAGATATTAAAAAAGTTTTAGTAATTGGTTCTGGTCCAATTGTGATTGGACAGGCTGCTGAATTTGACTATGCTGGTACACAAGCTTGCCGTACGTTACGTGAGGAGGGCTTAGAAGTTGTTCTTGTCAATAGTAATCCTGCTACGATTATGACAGACAAGGCAATGGCAGACCGTATTTATATCGAGCCTCTTACCATTGACACTTTAAAAAGAATTATTGAAAAAGAAAAACCAGATAGTGTTCTTTCTACTTTAGGCGGACAAACAGGCTTGACACTTTCAATGCAATTAGCAAAAGAGGGATTTTTAAAGGAACACAATGTAAAATTGTTAGGTGCAAATCCATTAACGATTGATAAAGCAGAAGATAGACAGATGTTTAAAGATACGATGCTTGAAATTGGAGAACCTGTTATTCCTTCTGAAGTGGTAAATACGGTAGAAGATGCTATTGCTTTTGTGGAAACAATTGGCTATCCTGTCATTATTCGTCCTGCTTTTACTTTAGGTGGTACAGGTGGTGGTATTTGTAATGATGAGCAAGAGCTTGTGGAAATTGCTTCTAATGGTTTGCGACTTTCCCCTATTTCTCAAATATTAGTTGAAAAATGTATTTCTGGTTGGAAAGAAATTGAGTTTGAAGTTATGCGTGACAGCAAAGGAAATGTCATCACCATTTGTAGTATGGAAAATTTTGACCCTGTTGGCGTTCATACAGGAGATTCTATTGTTATCGCTCCCGCCGTAACATTAGCAGACAAAGAATATCAAATGCTTCGTTCTGCTTCTTTAAATATTATTTCCGCACTTGGTGTAGAAGGCGGTTGCAACTGTCAATTCGCTTTAAATCCAGATAGTTTTGAATATGCTGTCATAGAAGTAAATCCTCGTGTTTCTCGTTCTTCAGCACTTGCTTCCAAAGCAACAGGTTATCCTATTGCAAAAGTTGCAGCAAAAATTGCCATCGGTTATACCTTAGATGAGATTAAAAATGCAGTAACTGGCAATACTTATGCTTGCTTTGAGCCTACTATAGACTATGTTGTTGTTAAACTGCCAAAATGGCCTTTTGATAAATTTGTATATGCAAAACGTTTGTTGGGCACACAGATGAAGGCAACAGGAGAAGTAATGGCAATTGGTCCTAGTTTTGAAATGGCAATTATGAAAGCAGTAAGAGGCGCAGAAATTTCTTTAGATAGTTTGAATCTGCCAAAATTAGAATCCCTTTCCAAAGAACAAATATTGCAGAAAGTACATGTTTGTGATGACGAACGTCTTTTTGTGGTCTTTGAAGCATTAAAAAGAGGAATTTCTCCAGAAAAAATTAATCATATTACCAAAATTGATAAATGGTTTTTATATAAATTGTTGAATCTTGTAAATTATGAAAAAGAATTAACAGAAAAAACACTGGATGATGCTTTATATTTAAGAGGAAAAAAATTGGGCTATCCAGATAAAGTGATTGAAAGACTTTCCAAACAAACGATAAAAAATCCAGTTTCAGCAGTCTTTAAAATGGTGGATACCTGTGCAGCAGAATTTAAGGCAGAAACCCCTTATTTTTATTCCACTTATGATACAGAAAATGAAGCATTGGAACATATTCAAACACATGGCTCTGGAAAACCAACCATTATTGTATTTGGTTCTGGTCCTATTCGTATTGGACAAGGTATTGAATTTGACTATGCTTCTGTTCATTGTGTTTGGGCATTAAAAGAAGCTGGTTATGAAGTGGTCATTGCAAATAACAACCCGGAAACCGTTTCTACAGACTTTGATACAGCAGACAGACTATATTTTGATGCACTAACACCAGAAGATGTTATGAACATTATTAAAACAGAAAAACCTTATGGTGTTGTTGTGGCTTTTGGTGGACAAACAGCCATTAAATTAACAAAATTTTTAGAAGCAAATGGCGTTAAAATATTAGGTACTCCTGCAGATAGTATTGATGCAGCAGAAGATAGAGAACGTTTTGATGAATTATTAGAATCTCTCCATATCGAACGTCCTGCTGGTTACACTGTTATGAGAACAGAAGATGCTTTAAAAGTAGCGAATAATTTGGGTTATCCTGTTTTGATGCGTCCTTCTTATGTTTTGGGTGGACAAAACATGATTATTGCGCATAGTGATGAAGATATTCGAGAATATATGCAGATTATTCTTTCCCATGATATTGAAAACCCTATTTTAATTGATAAATACTTGATGGGGGTTGAAATTGAAGTAGATGCTATTTGTGATGGAGAAGAAATATTGATTCCGGGTATTATGGAACATATTGAACGTGCAGGTATCCACTCTGGTGACTCTATTGCAGTTTATCCTGCTTGGAATGTCAGTGGCGAATTGACACAAAAATTAATTGAATATACAAAAAATCTTGCAGTTTCTTTAAAAACAAAGGGACTTGTAAATATTCAATATGTTATTTATGAAAATCAAATTTATGTGATTGAGGTAAATCCTCGTTCTTCCAGAACCATACCATATATCAGTAAAGTGACAGGTGTGCCAATGGTAGATTTAGCAACAAGAGCAATGCTGGGTGAAAAATTAAAAGATATGGGTTATGGTACTGGGCTTTATAAAACACCACCTTATGTTGCTGTGAAAGTACCTGTTTTCTCCTTTGAAAAACTGATTGATGTTGATGTGCAGCTAGGACCAGAAATGAAATCAACAGGGGAAGTATTAGGCATTGGTAAAACATTAAGCGAGGCACTTTATAAAGGTTTAATTGCAGCTGGATATAAAATGAAAAAACAAGGGGCAATGTTTGTAACAGTACGTGATGCAGATAAAGCAGAAATTGTTGATATTACCAAAAAATATGCTTCTCTTGGTTTTGAAATCTATGCAACAAAAGGAACAGCTAATGTATTATTGCAAGCTGGTATTAGTGTAAAAGTAGTCAATAAAATTCATGAATCAAAAGATAATTCAAAAGTGCTTTTGGAAAGTGGAAAGATTAATTATATTATTTCTACTTCTTCAAAGGGACGTTTACCAAGTTTAGACAGTGTAAAAATTCGCCGCTTAGCAGTCGAACACTCCATTCCTTGCTTGACTTCTCTAGATACTGCAAATGCACTTGCTGACAGTTTAATTAGCCGTTTTTCGGAATATAGTACAGAATTGATTGATATTAACCACATGAGAGAAAAACGTATGAAACTACCATTTACAAAGCTATCTGCTTGTGGAAATGACTATATTTATTTTAATTGTTTGGATGGTCATGAAATTACAAGCCCAGAATCTCTTGCAGTTTCTCTTTCTCATAGACATTTTGGTATTGGCGGTGATGGTGTTGTATTGATGGAAAAATCAGATGTGGCAGATGTTAAAATGAGAATGTATAATTTGGATGGTAGTGAGGGCAGAATGTGCGGAAATGCTGTTCGTTGTATTGGAAAATATGTGTATGAAAATGGGTATGTTCCTAAAACAGATATGACAGTAGAAACCCTTTCTGGAATCAAACAGCTAAAACTTTTTGTACAAAATAGTGTTGTAGATTTTGCAACTGTCAATATGGGTAAGGCAATTTTAGAACCAGAACAAATTCCAGTAAGAATTAGAGGATTGCAATTTAAAAATGTATTAAATTATCCAGTTAAAATAGATGACAAAGATTATAGTATTACTTGTATTTCTATGGGGAATCCACATGCGGTTGTGTTCTGGAACAATTTAGACAATTTAGATATTGAAAAAATAGGTCCTGCTTTTGAATACAGCCCACTTTTCCCAGAAAGAGTGAATATTGAATTTGTACAAATTATTAATTCCACTACTTTAAAAATGAGAGTCTGGGAAAGAGGCAGTGGAGAAACTTGGTCTTGTGGTACAGGTGCTTGTGCAGCCGCGGTTGCCGCAGTTTTAAATGGATATTGCAGTCGAGAAAAACAAATTACCGTAAAATTAAAAGGTGGTGATTTACTAATTAAGTATACAGATGATGCAGTGTATCTTTCTGGAAAAGCAGAAAAAGTATATGAAGGTGTTGTTGAAATATAAAAAACGAACCTTATTTAAAGAAACATGGTTTTTTAAAAGTTTTGCTCAAATCTTTTGAAAGGTTTATAGATGTTTGAGGATGGAGTCCTCAAGGTTTTTTGATAAGTGGAAGCCTCAAGTATTTTTTGAGGCTTCCATTTTTAATAAAATTTTACAACAATTCCTCATAAGAATAAATGTAGTTATCAGCTAATTGCTGTATTTCTTCAAAATCAGCAGGGCGTGTTTTTTCAGCCACAGCAACAACATAAAAACCCCCTTTTTTTGCAGAACGTATGGCATAAAGGGCATCTTCAAAGACAATTGTATTTTGCATAGTTCCTCCCAGTCGTTGCATTGTTTGCACAAAAACTTGGGGGTCTTTTTTTGATAATCCCATTTCTGTACAAGTAGCAATAAAATCAAAATACTGTAGTATATCAAGGCGTTCCATAGCAGCTAAAATGTAATTAGGTTCAGAAGCTGTTAGAATACACATTTTTGTACCATTTTTCTTTTCTTTTTCTAAATATTGCTTTACAAAAGGCTTTAGTGGTACTGTGTTTGCATATTGTTCTGCTACCATAGCAATAATTTCTGTTACAATTTCATCAACTGTTTGTGGAATCTGGAATAATTCTTTAAAACAAAGGGCTGTTTCAGGTAGCGTTTGTCTTTTGATTCTATCATCTATTTCTTGTGTAATTTCAAAACCATATTGAGAAAGATAGTCTTTTCCAACATTTTTCCAAACTGGCATGGAATCCATTAAAGTGCCATCTAAATCAAAAATAATATGTTTCATATGCTTCCCTCCTTTACAGATAAGCTTCAAATTTTTTATTCATACAGACACCTAAGGTCATGGGACCTGTATGGGTGGCAATAGTTGCACCAATTTGAAAGGGTTCTATCAGTTCTATATCAGGCAAATCAGATTTTAATATTTCTGAAAAAATTTCCGGTTCTTCTGGAGTGTTTGTGGTGCCAAGGGTAACCGTAAAGTCAGAAATAGAAAAATGGTTTTGTTCCATATATTCTTTTGCTAATTCAGATAGTTTTATCATAGCTTTTTTTCGGCTGCGTGCAATTCCAGCTTTATTGATTTCTCCATTTCCCAGTACAATTAAAGGTTTGATATTTAAGATACTACCAGAAAGTGCAGCAACTTTTCCAATTCTGCCACCTTTTTCTAAATGTTTCAATGCTCCAACAACAAAAAAAATGCGACTGTCTTTTTTTGCTTTTTCTACATACGAGTGTACCATATCAATATCATAACCAGCTTGCTGCATTCGTGCTGCTTCCCTTACAATAAGATATTGAGAACCAGTAGCTGCCCAAGAATTTTCAATATATATTTTTCTTTGAGGATATTGCTCCTGTAATATTTGCTTTGCAGTCATAGCAGATTGGAAAGAACCACTTAAAGTATCAGTAATTGTAAAACAAATAATATCTTTTCCTTGTTCCAATGCTAATGTAAAGCTATCTATATAATCCTGTACTGGGGGTAAGGAAGTTTTAGGGAATACATTTTCTTCTATCATTTTTTGATAAAAAGTGGTAAGAGGAAGTTCTACAATTTCTTTTTGATATGTTTTTTGGTCTAAAGAAACATAAAAAGGAATTACAGAAATATGATATTGTTTTGCAACATCACTTGGAATATCAGCCGCACCATCACTAAAAATTTGAAATAGAGACATTGTGTCCTCCTTAAAAAATAAATTATTTATCAGATATTTTTATAATTCTATCATAACAAAGATTGGATTGCTTTGCAATTCTAAATATTGTGATAAGTAGTATAAAAAACCATGTGATAAAAAATAGTTGACTTTATTACAGAATATTGCTAAAATAAATATTTTGCATTTTTTAAAATTTTATGATATGCTAATAAAAGGAAGATTTTTAATTTTGGGTGTGAAGTATGGTGGGACAAGCAGGAAACAGTGGGGCTGTACTGCTTTTTTGTATTTTTTGGAATGTTTTTGTAAATACTTTATAAAAACAAAAGGATTTTGTTTTGTGACTTTAGAAAACAAAGCTAAGAATAAAGAAAGGAGATTTTTTATGTTTCAAATTGGTGAAAAAATTGTTTACCCTATGTATGGTGCTGGTATTGTAGAAAGTATTGAACAAGACTTTCATGGTACAAAATTAGAGATGTACTATATCATACAAATCCCCAAAAATAATTTAAAAATCCGCCTGATTGCCAATAAATCAGAGCAACTAGGTGTTAGAGCAGTTGCAAACAAAGAGGAGGTTGAAAAAGCGTTAGAACATGTTGCTGCCAAAAAAATTGTGATGCCGGAAAATTGGAGCTTACGCTACAAAGACAATTTAGAAAAATTAAAAACGGGCAGATTAGACATGGTAACAGAAGTGGTAAAAAATCTAAATGAAAGAGAAAAAAGAAAAAAACTTTCTAGTATTGAAAAGAAATTATTAAACACTGCAAAACAAATTGTTTTGAGTGAGATTATATATTCTTATGAAATTGATACAGAAAAAGCAGAAGAATTACTTGCAAATTTGGTATTGAATTGTTAATATCTTTATAACACAATTTATGGGGGAGGTGAGAAGGTGAAAAGATTACTGGGAGTTGTAATCAGTTTAATTGTTACAGCAGCATTTTTTGTAATATTTCATTTTTTGTATTTGTTAGATTTGTTTCATGTTAATTATATGTTGCCGTTTTATATCCCTGCAATCATTTCTGTTATACTTGGACTTATTTTTTATTTTCTTTTCTCTTCTGCTGTTGCAAATAAAATTATGGCGCAAATGGCAAGGACAGAAGAAAAACTGGTAAAGATGAATTTAAAAGAATTGAGTTTTAGTTTGTTAGGTTGTATCATAGGTCTTGCAATTGCAAATCTAATTGGAATTGCTTTTACAGGATTTGGTCCTTTAGGAACAGGAATTATTATATTATTGAATATTGTACTAGGGTTTTTGGGATTTCGTGTGGCACGAAAAAAGAAAGATGAAATTAATGTTAGCAATTTAAAAAACGTATTAGCAAATCCAGATTCTAAAAAAAATGTAGTTGTTTCTGGTAGACCTAAAATATTGGATACTAGTGTGATTATAGATGGTAGAATCTTGGATTTATTGCAAACAGGTTTTATTGAAGGGAAAATATTGATTCCTAATTTTGTTTTGGAGGAACTGCGTCATATTGCCGATTCTTCTGATTCCTTAAAAAGAAACAGAGGAAGACGTGGATTGGATATTTTGAATGAAATTCAAAAACAGCTTTCTGTACCAGTAGAAATTGTAGATTATGACCCAAAAGAAGCCTTAGAAGTAGATACAAAATTATTAAAAATGGGTGAAAAGATGGATGCCTTTGTAGTTACAAATGATTTTAATTTGAACAAAGTAGCAGAATTTCAAGGTGTTCGTGTTTTAAATATCAATGAATTAGCAAATGCAATTAAGCCTGTGGTACTACCAGGAGAAGAAATGCAGGTAACAGTCATTAAAGCAGGTAAAGAAAATGGACAAGGAATTGGTTATTTGAATGATGGTACGATGATTGTTGTGGAAGGTGGAAACCGTTTTATTGGTGAAACAAAAAATGTTGTAGTAACAAGTGTTTTACAAACAGCAGCGGGCAGAATGATATTTACAAAAATCGCAGTTGCAGTATAATAGAACATAAGGAAAAAAGGCATAGAAAAAAATTGCTATGCCTTTTTTCGAGTCATTAATGTTTTTGATTTTGTCAAATAATAAAATTTGTCAAAAAAACTTAAGAGTGTTACTTTCAAACTTTTACTTTTTTCTGGAAAGGAAGAAGTAAAGAATTTTAAGTGGAAACTCTATTTTTTCGACTACAAACAGAAATGAATGAACAAGTTAAATAATTTTTTGATAAAATCATATGTTTTATTTGGAGGAAAGACATGAACGAAAAGAAATATTGTTCTGCTGTGATACCAGCAGCTGGAACAGGCGTCCGCATGGGAACAGAAATTAAAAAACAGTTTTTAAAATTAGGAGAAAAAGAAATTATTGCTTCTACGATAGAAAAATTTGAACAATGTCATGAAGTTGATGAGATTGTATTGTCAACGGCAAAAGATATGATGGAATTGTTAACACAAATTGTAGAAAGAGAAAAATTTAAAAAAGTGTCTGCCATTGTAGAAGGTGGAAAAGAAAGACAACATTCTGTCTATGCAGGGCTTTGTGCCATCAATAAAAGTGCAGAAATTATAGTAGTACATGATGGTGTTCGTCCTTTTGTAACAGTAGAAGATATTGCAAAAACGATTGCAGTAGCAAAACAAAGGGGTGCCTGTGTATTGGGGGTAAAAGCAAAAGATACTGTAAAAATTTGTAATACACAAAATGAAATTGTTACAACACCAGAAAGAAATTTTGTATGGAATATCCAAACACCACAAGCCTTTCAAAAAGATATTTTGATAAGGGCGTTCCAGAGAGCAGAAAAAGAAAACTTTGTTGGTACAGACGAATCTGTATTAGCAGAACGAGATGGAACCGTTGTTTCTGTGGTAGAAGGACATTATGAAAATATTAAAATTACAACACCAGATGATATGATAATAGGAAAAGCATTTTTAAAAAAAGAAAAGGGGATATTATGAAATCTGTCACAATATATACAGATGGCGCTTGTTCTGGAAATCCGGGTGTGGGAGGATATGGTGTAGTTTTGTTATATGGTAGTGCAAGAAAAGAATTGTCAGAAGGCTATCAATTAACAACAAATAATCGTATGGAACTGTTGGCAGTAATAAAGGGACTAGAGGCATTGAAAGAGCCTTGTCAGGTAACACTTTATAGCGATTCAAAATATGTGGTAGATGCCATAGAAAAAAAATGGGTCAAAAAATGGCAAGCGAATGGCTGGAAAAGAAATCAAAAAGAAATGGCACTTAATGTTGACTTATGGCAAAGATTACTACCATTATTGGAAAAGCATACTGTTACATTCATATGGGTAAAAGGACATGCCAACAATGTAGAAAATGAAAGATGCGATTTTTTGGCACGCCAAGCGATTGCAAGTGGAGAAAAGAATATTGACTTAAGAAAATAGAACAGAATTTTTAAAAGAATAGAATATGTTTGGAAAAAATTAACTTTTGTCAGAAATATTTGTTGACAGACTAGAAAATATATGATACCATTAAATACGTTATATGTAAGTAAGCATTTTTATCTATGTAGGAGGATTTTAACATGAAAAAAGGTACAGTAAAATGGTTTAATGCAGAAAAAGGTTTTGGTTTTATTTCCGTACCTGGCGAAGATGATGTATTCGTACATTTCTCTGCAATCCAGGCAGAAGGTTACAAAACACTTGAAGAAGGCCAGGAAGTAGAATTTGAAGTTGTTCAGGGCGCAAAAGGTCCTCAGGCAGCAAATGTAACACGTGCTTAATCAATTATCGTATAGTTCATAAATGCTTTCGCATTGAAATATATATATAGGTTATGCTCTTATTGCCTTTCATAATCATTATGAAAGGCTTTTTATATTGATTTTATATTGCGATTTTAAATACCCTATGGTAAAATATAGAGAATTTTATGTGAAAAAATAAAATGCAGTAAAGAGGAGTAATGAAGAATGAATCAAATGATGGAACAAATTAGAAATGTTGCAATTATTGCCCATGTTGACCATGGCAAAACAACGTTAGTAGACCAACTTTTAAGACAAAGCGGCATTTTCCGTTCAAATCAAGTAGTACAAGAAAGAGTTATGGATAGTGGTGACATTGAAAGAGAGCGAGGTATTACAATATTATCAAAAAATACAGCAGTGCATTATGGTGATATTAAAATAAATATTATTGATACGCCAGGACATGCTGATTTTGGTGGAGAAGTAGAACGTGTTCTAAAAATGGTAGATGGTGTTGTACTTGTTGTAGATGCCTTTGAAGGTCCTATGCCACAGACAAAATTTGTGCTCAGAAAGGCATTGGAATTAAATTTACCTGTTGTGGTATGTCTAAATAAAGTAGACCGTCCAGAAGCAAGACCAGAAGCTGTTATTGATGAAGTGCTAGAATTGCTAATGGAATTAGACGCAAATGAAAACCAATTAGATTCTCCTTTTGTGTTTGCATCTGCTAGAAGTGGTGTTGCAACTTTAGATTTAACACAAGAAGGAAAAGATATGACACCACTTTTTGAGACCATTATAGAGCATATTCCAGCACCAAGCGGAGATTTAGAAGCACCATTACAAGCGTTAATCTCTACCATAGACCATAGCGAATATGTGGGAAGAATTGGGATTGGTAAAATTGGAAATGGTATGATACATGTTAATGATGAGGTAGTCATTGTAAATATACATGACCCAGAAATGCAAAAAAAGGTAAGAATTACAAAATTATATACCTTCGAAGGACTACAAAGGCAAGAAGTAAAAGAAGCTGGTGTAGGGGAAATTGTTGCAATTTCTGGTATGGAAGATATTATGATAGGGGATACCATCTGTTCTCCGTTAAAACCAGAAGCATTACCTTTTGTTAAGATTTCAGAACCAACAATATCCATGAATTTTTCTGTCAATGATAGTCCATTTGCAGGAACAGAAGGAAAATTTGTTACTTCAAGACATATCCGTGATAGACTTTATAAAGAATTAAATACAGATGTCAGCCTGCGTGTGGAGGATACAGATACACCAGAATGTTTAAAAGTTTCAGGACGTGGAGAATTGCATCTTTCTATTTTGATTGAAACACTAAGGAGAGAAGGGTTTGAATTTCAAGTTTCTAAACCAGAAGTATTATTCCATGAGGAAAATGGCAAAAAATTAGAGCCTATGGAAAATGTAACCATTGACGTACCAGAGGAATTTGTTGGAAATGTAATTGAAAAATTGGGAAGCAGAAAAGGCGAAATGACAAATATGTATCCATCCAAGGGAGGCTATACTCGTTTAGAATTTAGTATTCCTGCAAGGGGCTTAATTGGTTATAGAAATGAGTTTATGACAGATACCAAAGGAAATGGAATATTAAATTCTGTATTTGACAGTTATCAACCTTATAAGGGAGAAATTCCTATTCGTTCACAAGGTTCTCTTGTTGCCTTTGAAGATGGAGAAGCGATTACCTATGGACTTTATAATGCCCAAGAAAGAGGAGACTTGTTTATTGGTGCAGGGGTAAAAGTATATGCAGGTATGATTGTAGGACGAAATGCAAGACCAGAAGATATGGACATTAATGTGTGTAAAAAGAAACAGTTAACAAATACAAGAGCATCTGGTTCTGATGATGCTTTAAAATTGACACCACCGATACAAATGTCCTTAGAACAATGTCTGGAATTTATTAATGATGATGAATTAGTGGAAGTAACACCACAAAGTTTGCGTATGCGCAAAAAAGTATTAGATGCAGGATTGAGAAGAAAAATACGAATTCATGGATAAAATGTATTATGATTGAGGTGCTTTTATGGTGAAGAAAAAAAGTGGTTCTTTTGTAAAACAAGCGGCAATATTAGCTTTTGCAAGTATTATGGTAAGATTTCTAGGATTTTTATACCGTATCCCTATGACAAACATGATTGGAGATACCGGTAATGCTATTTATACCGCAGGTTATAATATTTATACTTTTTTGTTAATATTGTCTTCCGCAGGTTTGCCTGCTGCCATTTCTAAAATGGTTTCAGAACGTTTAGCAGCAGGAGAGTACCGCAATGCCCATAAAGTATTTCAAGTTTCGTTACTCGTTTCTGGAACACTTGGATTTATTTGTATGACAGTTATGTTTGTGTTTGCAAAACAAATTGCTACTATTTTTGCTGATTTACCAGACAGCTATTATTGTATTTTGACATTGTCTCCAACGATATTTATTGTAGCAATTATGTCTGTATATCGGGGTTATTTTCAAGGTATGAACACAATGTTGCCAACTGCACTGTCTCAGATTGTAGAACAAATATTTAATGCTTTTTTTAGTGTTTATCTTGCCTATATCTTGCTTGGGTATGGTGTGGACAGAGCAGCAGGACAAAAAAACATTGTGATGGCAGCAGCAGGCGGAACAGCAGGCACAGGAATTGGTGCCTTTGCTGGCTTGCTCGTCATTATGTTTTCATATACTCTCTTAAAACCAGTTCTATATAAAAAAGCAAAATATGATAAAAATAAAGAAACAGCGGAAACAGGTACAGAAATTGCAAAAATATTATTGTGTACTGCAGCACCAATTATTATAGGTACCGCAGTATTTAGTATTACAAATTTAATTGATACAAAAATGGTATTGGGCATCCTAAAAGACATCGGATATACAGAAGAACAAGCAAATAGTTTATATGGTCAGTTATCTGGAAAATATGTTACTTTAACAACCTTACCCATTTCTATTTCTACCGCAGTTGCAACAGCAACTATACCAAGTATTGCAGCTTCCATGAGGTTACATCAAAAAAAAGATGTTAGAAAAAAAATGAATATGACAATGCGTGTGTCTATGATTATTTCAGTGCCGGCGGGGGTTGGACTTGGTGTGTTAGGAGGACAAATTATACAAATGCTTTTTCCAAAGGCACCAGATGGTGGTATACTTTTAGTTGTAGGCTCTGTATCCATTATCTTTTTAGCCTTGTGCCAAACCGTAACTGGTGTTTTGCAAGGAATCGGTCGTGTAAAAGTACCAGTTATGGGGGCAATCTTAGGTGCGATTGTCAAGGTGATTTTAAATGCTTTCCTTATCAGAATCCCCTCTATTAATGTTTTAGGAGCGGTTTTGTCTACTACAGGTTGTTATGCCGTTGCTTCTATTTTTAATTTAGTGATGCTCTCCCATATTATGCGGGTACGCATTGATTTATTGGCTTCTTTATTGAAACCTTTGTGTGGTTCAGTCGTTATGGGTGGGGTTTGTTTTGCTGCCTATAAGGGGTTATTTGCACTTTTCAATAGTAACACCATTGCTACTATCATTGCAATCTTGATTGCTGTTATTGTATATGGTCTTGTTATGCTTTTGATTGGAGGTATCAAAGAGGAAGATTTGCTGTCAATGCCTATGGGCAGCAGATTGGTACGAATGTTTAAAATGTATGGTTTAATATAATAAAAATTCATTTTTTTATATTTTTATACCATAATTTTATGATAAAGTTTAAAAAAGATTGAAATAAATTGTTAAATATGCGATAATAAGGACAATGATATGTGTAGAATGATAGAGGAGGTGTTTTTTTTGCAAAACGACCAAGATAGACGAGCGGAATTAAGACCATATATTGAAATATTATCTTTTTGGGGAGAAAGCATAGAGGACTATTTATTTTTATTAGACGTAAGAGAAGAAAAATTTTATTTTTCCTCTTGTATTTGGGAAAAATATCCTTTACCATTTATGGACATTTCTTTTGGAATAGAAGACTGGATTTCTGTAATTGATGTCAGAGATAGAGATAAAGTGGCAAAAAGTTTAGAAGAAATCAAAAGCGGTGAAATAGACCAAGTATCTATGGAATATCGTATGATTGATAGAAAAGGAGTATCCGTTTGGATAAATTGTGTAGGAAAATGCCTTTCTTATGAGGACGGAAAAGCAAGTATTATTGTAGGGAGTATCTCGGAAAATGTAGTAAGTAAAAAAATAGACCAACTGACAGGATTGCAAAATCAAATGGTATTAGAAAAGGTGTTTCAGGATATTTTTCAAAAAGAAGAAACAGGCTGTTTTTTAATGTTGGGGATTGACGACTTTAAAAATGTAAATGATAAATATGGTAGGAAGTTTGGGGATGAGCAACTAAAAAAATTAGCCGAAATTATAGATAAAAATTTAGATTATGATAGTCAGCTTTATCGTTTAGATGGTGATAAATTTGGTATTAATTTAGTAAGGTATAGCAAAGAAAATGCAAAAGCATTTTACAATAGAATACAAACAGAATTTTCCATTGAAACATATAGCACTGTTTCAGCAGGTGCAATTACCTATCCCATAGAAGCAGGGAATTATCACAATCTATATCAATATGCAGAAGATGCATTAAATCAGTCAAAACAACAGGGAAAAAATAAATTATCTTTTTTCTCTATTGATAATTATAAAGGTCATCTTTTCTTTATTGATTTAAAAGAAGAAATTTTAGAAAGTATTAAAAATGACTTTGAAGGATTTTATATTTATTATCAGCCGGTCGTTAGCAATGAAGATGGAATGCTAGTAAAATCAGAGGCATTAATGCGTTGGCGTTCAAAGCAATATGGAGAAATTAGCCCTGTTGTATTTATTCCTATTTTGGAGCAAACAGGTATGATATTGGAAGCAGGAAAATGGATTTTAGAAAATGCCATGAAACAATGCCGAGAGTGGAGAGAGTTTTTACCAAATTTCCGTATGAATATCAATCTTTCTTACATACAGCTAAAAGATAAAAAACTAATGGAAATTGTATTTAATGCTTTGAAAAAGGCAGACCTCCCGGGAAGTGCGATTATATTAGAAGTAACAGAAAGTATACAATTACAAGATTATTCCTATTTTAATTTACTTTTTTATCAGTTAAGTAAAAAAGGAATACAGATTTCGATTGATGATTTTGGAACAGGTTATTCTAGTCTTGGTTATTTAAAAGAATTAAGAGTGGATGAAATTAAAATTGATAGATGTTTTGTGAAATCTATACAAGAAGGCGGCTATAATGCACATTTAGTCAAAAATATGATTGAGTTAGCACATAGCGTCAATATTCGTGTTTGTGTGGAAGGTGTGGAAACTTTTGAAGAACGTACCGTGTTACAAAAATTATTTCCAGATGTCATACAAGGATATTATTTTGGAAAACCAGAAACGCCAGATAATTTTTATGAAAAATTTGTTTTGATTGCAAAAGATGGAAAGCCGATTGTAGATGATGGAGAAAGAAAAGTTGTTTCAGAACATAATAATTTATTGAAAAAGAACAGTCAAAATTATCGGAATTTGTTGGATGAATTAAATGAAGTTATTTATGTTTGTGATGCTGAGACCTATGAACTATATTATGTCAATAAAATAGGGAAAAAGTTAACTGGTATTTACGATTATACTGGTAAAAAATGTTATGAAGTTTTTCAAAAGGGGAAAAAAATGTGTGAACATTGTGAAAAACATGGCTTGCAGCAAGGAACATTTCACACAAAAATTAAAAAAGCAAAAGATGTTGAATTTTTAGTAAAAGAAAAGTTGATTATGTGGGATGAAAAACCTGCTCGTTTGGAGATTATAACGGATAATAATAGTGAAAAATTGTAAATTTATAATCTTTGAAAGTTTTTTAGCAGCCTTGGAGGTCTTTTTAAAAGACCTCTTTTTTATTGGTGTTTTTGTATAAAATAAATAAAATAACAAAAAAAAGAAATATTAATGTAATGATACTTTTTATTTTATTGTGTTAAATTTATGTTAATACTGTTGAATTTTATCAATAAAAGTGTTAAATTGGATTTGTTTAGGTAGATTTCTATAAAAAGGAAAAAAGAAAATGGTGGGGATTTTACAAAAAAAGGAGGAGTATATGAGTTACGTAGACATTATTATTCCATTTGTAGGTGGTCTGGCACTATTTATTTATGGTATGCAAATTATGGCACAAGGTCTGCAAAATGCTGCCGGCTCTAAAATGAAACAACTTTTAAAAGCAATAACACAAAATAAAGTGATGGGTGTTTTACTGGGTGCTGTGATAACAGCCATTATACAAAGTTCCTCTGCTACCACAGTTATGGTAGTTGGTTTTGTAAATGCTGGTTTAATGGATTTGACACAATCTATGAGTGTAATTATGGGTGCAAATATTGGTACTACTGTGACAGGCTGGCTTGTTTCCAGTGTGGAATGGGCAAAATTTTTAAGTCCAGCAGTGATAGCACCTGTAGTGCTTATGGTAGGTGTCGTGATTATGATTACCGCTAAAAAAGTAAGCCATAAGGAAGTATCCTCCATTGTAATTGGTTTTGGTGTCTTGTTTATTGGCATTGAAATGATGTCTGATGCAGTATATCCTTTGCGGGAATCAGAAGTATTTAAAACATTATTTGTAACATTGGGAGACAATCCATTGTTAGGTGTTTTAGCTGGTGCTGCAGTAACAGCCATTATACAAAGCTCCTCTGCTTCTGTAGGTATTTTACAAACTTTGGCATCATCGGGACTTGTACCATTTGATGCTGCCGTTTATATTATTATGGGGCAAAATATAGGTACTTGTATTACGGCAATGCTTTCTGGGATAGGAACAAACCGAAATGCAAAATGTGCATCTTATATGCATTTGCTATTTAATATTATTGGTACAGTTTTATTCAGTATTTTAAGCATTGTTTATTTTAAAGTATTAAATCCACAAGCAGGATTAGATATTATTTCTCAAACCCAAATTAGTATGGTTCATACAATATTTAATATTGCGACAACGGCATTACTATTTCCATTTTCAGGGTATATCATTGCTTTGGCAAAGAAAATCAACCATGTATCTGTACAAGAAGAACAGGACGAAAGCCAACTGGTACATTTGGACGACCGTTTGCTGGAAACACCAAGTTTTGCAGTACAAAGTGCTGTGTTAGAAGTAGTTCGCATGGGATATATTGTAGAAAAAAATTTGAATACAGCGGTAGAGGCTTTATTGCAACATGATTCCCAAAAAATAGAAAAAGTGAGAAAAAGAGAAGTAACCATTAATAATCTTTGTCATAGTATTTCAGACTATCTTGTAAAAATTTGTAATACACATATCAATGAAGCGGAAAACTCGGTAGTAACTTCTTTGTTAGCAGTTATTACCGATATGGAAAGAGTTGGTGACCACTGCAAAAATATGGCGGCTTGTGCAGAAGCCTTGGAAAAAGATAATGTATTTTTTTCTGATTCTGCAGTAAAAGAATTGTTGGAAATGATTGAAAAAACAAAGACAAGCTATGATAGTGCCTTAAAAGCATTGGAATATTCTGATACAAGTTATGCTTATGATACTGTCCGTGCAGAAGATGTTGTGGATGATATGGAAGATAAATTACGTGCAGGACATATTGCAAGGTTGGCAAATAACCTCTGCAATGTCCGTTCGGGGGTAAGATATTTGGATATACTAACAAATTTAGAACGTATTTCTGACCATGCTATGAATATTGCACAAGTAGTAATCAATGAAAATAGAAAAGCAACACAACATTTCCAAGAAGTAACAGAATAATATTAGGGTCATGGAACATACTATTGTTGAGGTGATAGTCATGACAAAAGGGAAAAATATACAAAAAAAAGATACAGTATCTGGAAGTGATTTATATCAAATTCGCCAAAATGCGCAATATGATTTAGAAACAGGAAAATCTGAGCCGGATAACAATATTTTTTGGGAAGAAAGAAGTAATCCATTAAGTAGTAAAGGAAATTAAAATAAAAAAGCAATAAGAGTTTCTGGAAGATTCTTAAATGTAAAAGCTCCTCCTTTTCTCTATAGAAAAGAGGAGCTTTTATGTTAATAAATTCTTAATTAAGATAATTTTGTTTGTAGAAAAAAACGGTTTCGGAAAACGAAAGGAATTAGTGCAGAAAAAGATTTGACGGAATTGTCTGTCAAAAAGTGTAAACATTTGAGAGGATAGCAACTATGATATGATTATATTTTACAAAATTTTTCAAACCAATTTGTTAATGGTATTAAACCAGAATTTATAAAACTCATTCCTCTTTCCTTATAAATAAAATTTCCTCCTTTTTCAAATAATAAAATAATTGGTTCATATACATAAATACAGTCTATCTCCTTTTCTTTTTCATCTTTTAATAAAGATGCTCGTAAATAATAATTTACAACTGAAGTTGAAAAAGAAGGATTTTTTATAATTTTTTTTACAGTATCATTGCATTGTTCTAAAAGCACATTATCTATTGTCTTTTTTCCGAAAAAAGAAGGAAGATCAGTCATAAAAGGAAGATTAGGAGTGATATTATTTTTTTTACAAAATTTTGCCATTTTTTTTAGAAATTCAATTCCTAATTCCATATCTTTTTTATGACCATTTTGCCCAATAGCATCCCAATTAATATTATTTAATCTTATGATAGCATTTTCTACATACATAAATTTCCTCCTCTTAAAAATATTTGTTTTATTGACAATAAATTTTTGAATAATATTGTATAAAAAAAGCTCTCATTGATAATTCAATGAGAGCTTGACCTGAGTCACTCGGGGCTCGAACCCGAGACACCTGGATTAAAAGTCCAGTGCTCTACCGACTGAGCTAGTGACCCACAACAACGAAATTTATTATATGATATAAAAAATAAAATGTCAACACTTTATTTAAAAAAAATAATAAAAAAATAAAATTATTTTAATATTTTTTCGTTTATAGGTGCAATCTCACAAATTTTTTGTTATAGTTTTGTAGAAGAATCTATTATCAAAAAACAGAGGAAAGGGGCGAAGTGCATGAAAGAAAAAAAGGAACAACCTGAATGGCTTAAAAAAGCAAAGCAAAATGACAGGAATGCATGGGAATCTCTTGTAAGGGAAAATGAAAGAATGGTATATCATATTGCCTATCGTATGATGCAAAATGAAGAAGACGCAAAAGATATTTCGCAAGAAATTTTTATAAAAGTATATCGCAATCTATCAAAATTTGATGAAAATGCAGTATTTTCTACATGGTTGTATCGGATTGCAGTCAACACTTGTATTGATGCCTTGCGAAAAAAGAAAGGAATCCAAAGTATTTCACTACAAGAGCAAGTGCAGAATGAAGACGTACAACAAAATACACCAGAAGAAAGTTATTTGCAAAAAGAACAACAAACACAAATTATGCAAACAATGGAAAACTTATCACCAGAACATAAAGCTATGATATTGATGCGAGATATGGAAGATATGACATATGGAGAAATTGCAGAATGCCTTTCTCTTTCTTTAGGAACAGTAAAATCACGTATTGCAAGGGCTAGGGAACAATTTAAAAAAGAATTTTTGGCAAAAAAGGAACTTTTGATAAATAAACCACGTCAAAATAATCAAACAAGCAAGAAAGGAGGGGGCAAATCATGAAATGTGAATATAAAAATAGAGAAGAAAAGATTACTCTTTATATGGATAGACAACTGGATTGGAAGGAAGAAAAAGAGTTTTTAAAACATATTAAAACTTGTCCAGAATGTAAGCATGCATTACAACAAGCACAGCAATTACGGCAAATGCTTTTGGATATACCTATGGAACCACTGCCAGAAGGTCTTCATGAAAATATTATGAAATCTATTGAGAAGGAAATGAAAAAGTCCCCTGCCAAAAAAGAATTTGCTTGGCAAAAATATGGTGCGTTAGCAGCATGCTTTTTGATATTGGCACTTGCAGGAAAACAATTTTATCAAAAAACAGACCAAGGAACAGAACAAGGGACACCACAAGTTGCTTCTATGCCTTTCGATGAAACAGCAAAACCTGTTGAAATGAAAATGATGGAAATAGAAGAATCTGTTGAGGCGACAGAAGTGATAGAAGAAGCAAGGTCTTATCCGACGATAATACAAAGTAGAAATGTAACTGCTCCTGAAACAGCAAAAGCGTTACCAGCAACACCAAATTTAGCCGCAGGCAACGAAGAACAACAGAAAGAAGGAGATAGCAAAACGACAGAAGATGTAGAAATAACAGAAAATACAGAGAAAATCCAAGCAAAAGAGGAAGAAGAAAATACAGAAAGTGAGGAAAAAATAGAAGAAGATGCAAACAAAGGAGAAGATGTTTTATCTCAACCTGTACCAGAAGGAGAAAAGATAAAAGAAGAAAAAAGTACAGGAAAAGAGGAGAGTGATACAGAAGTTGATACTAGCAAAGAACAAAGTAAAAATGTTCTGAAAAAGAGTGTCCCAACAAATATGAAGTCAAAATCATTGCAAATTAAATTAAAAACTAAAAATATAGAAAGATTAGCACAAAGTATTGAAAAAAGAACAAAATCATTAAAAGGAGAAATAGAAACTCCTTATACACAAGATACTATGACCATCAAAGTACCTCTTTTGGAATATAATGATGTTGTAAATTGGCTGGGACAACAGGGGGAGGTCATAGATAAAAATGAAATTGTAGAAGATTTAGCAAAGCAATATAAAGAGATACAACAACAAGCAGAAAATGCAAAGGAGAAAGAAAAAGAAGCTATTCAAAAAGACCAGCCCCGAAAAGCGCAAGATGCAAGAAAAGTACAAAAAGATTGTGAAAAGGCGTTAGAAGAACTACAAAAAACAGCAGAATTTGCTGTGATTCATATTTCCTTTGCAGAAATAGAGACAGAATAAAAAGGAGGATTTTAACATGAAAAAATTAATCGCAACTGCAATGATACTGACAATAAGTATGACAAGTGCATTTTCAGCTACAGCATTTGCACAAGAAGTTACACAAACAACACAAAGAACCATAGAAGTCAATGGTAAGGGAATTGTTACTGCAAAGCCTGACATAGCAAGTATTTATTTTACAGTAGAAACCAAAGAAACAACAGCAGAAAAAGCACAAACAAAAAATGCAGAGGTAACAGAACAAGTAACAAAGGCATTAAAAGAATTAGGTATAAGAGAAGATGCTATTATTACACAATACTATTCCATTGATGTGGACCAGAATTATAATGAAGAAAAACAAAAATGGGAAGAAAATGGCTATCATGCGTATAACCGTTTTATGGTAAAAACAAATGATGTAAATAATACTGGAAAATATATTGATGCAGCCATAAAAGCAGGTGTAACAAATGTAGGGTCTGTTTCTTTTGCTATTTCCGACCCAAATCAATATTATAAACAGGCATTGCAATCAGCTGTAAAAAATGCCTCCTCAAGTGCTGCTTCTCTTGCAGAATCGTTAGGCGTAAATTTGGGTAGTTGTATTTCTGTGCAAGAAATGGCTAGTTATAATTCCTACGAAAGAGAAGAAGGGGTTGAAGTAGCCGCAACAATGGCACAAGATACAGGAAATATGAAAGCAAGAGCTGCTGGTGCAAATATTAAATATCAAGATATTGAAATTTCAGCAAGTGTGGTTATGAAATATGCTTATTAAAAAAATAGATAATCTATTAGAAGAACTAGTACAAATATGGCTACAGACAAATAAAGAAGCACATTTTTTTATATCAGAGGAATATTGGAATCAAAATATAGCTTTTGTAAAACAAGTTCTTCCAGAAGCAATGATTTTTTGTGAAGGAGAGCAACCTATCAAAGGGTTTTTAGGCATTATAGAGGGACATATAGAAGGTCTTTTTGTTAGAAAGGAATTTCAGCATAGTGGTGTTGGTACATCTCTTGTGAAGGAAGCAAAAGAATATTTTGATACACTGTCATTATGTGTTTACCAAAAAAATACAAATGCGGTTGCTTTTTATCAAAAAATGGGCTTTGTGATACAAAAGAAACAGGTAGAACAGCAAACTGGTGAAATAGAATATTGTATGATTTGGACAAAATAAAAATAAAACCTTGAGGGGTGTAGATAAAGCCCTCAAGGTTTTAAAATTTTTCAATTATACGATTTTCCTGTAAACTTTTTGGTACATCAATGATTCTTTGATTAGCACTTCCTTTAAAACGAAGTTCCAAAGAGCGTAATTCATATATAAAGGCACCATCCACCAACACATCTGTAAAGCAAAGCAGCCTTTTTTGAGATTCTTTTTGGAGTTCTTCCCAAGTATAGCCTGTATATACCCAAACATTTAAGCCCATTTTTTTCGCTTCTTCTGCTAATATGGCGCAAGTATCTGCTTGTTCCATAGGTTCGCCACCTGAAAGTGTAATGCCATCCAGTAGGAGATTTTCCTTCATCATAGAAATAATTTTTTTTATCTCTATATCATATCCCCCTTTAAAATCATGTGTTTGTGGGTTATGGCAGTGTGGACAATGATGGGGACAGCCTTGCGTAAATATAGTTAAGCGAATCCCCTCCCCATCTACAATAGAATCATTAACAATACCATTTATTCTAAGTATCATTTTCTTGTCCTTATCTTTTTATAATTGCCAATCCACTTCACTGACACCATGTTCTTTTAAAAATTCATTTGTCATAGAGAATTGTTTTACATCAAAAAAGCCTTTGCTTGCACTCATTGGACTTGGATGAGGTGTTTTGATAATCAACAAATTATCTTTTTTTACAATATTTTCTTCAGAAATTTCTCCTAAGATTAACTTTTCTTTTTTTTGTGCAAAACTACCCCACAATAAAAATACAATTGGTTGATTAGAAGCAGCCAATTTTTGAATGACTTCATCTGTAAAGGTTTCCCATTTATATTTTAGGTGAGAGTTTGGTTTTCCTGCTTCCACTGTTAAAGTAGCATTTAATAACAATACCCCTTGCTGACTCCATTTTGTTAAATCTGCTGTCTTTTTAGGTTGTTGGATTCCTAAGTCTAAGGATATAGATTTAAAAATATTTTGTAAGGATTTTGGCACACTGGTACTATTACTAGAAAAACTTAAACCCATTGCATGAATGTTTCCTTCTTTATCTTTTGTATAATAAGGGTCTTGTCCTAGAATAACTACTTTTGTGTTTGCAAAAGGTGTTAATTTTAAAGCATTGAAAATGTTTTCTTTTGGGGGATAAACCTCTGATTTTTCATATTCTTGGTCTACTGCCTCCATCAGATTTACAAAATAATCTGTTTGTTTGATGTCCTTTAAAATAACATCCCAATCATTTCCAAATTCTGTGTTAATCATGTTATATCATTCCTTCCCCATCAATTTAATATATAAAAACATTGTGATGTTGGTTTACACTTTGCCAATTTTTTTAAGAAAACAAGTTTGTCTTCATTGCATTTCAGTTGGTACAAAATGATTGCTAGGCATTCATCCGGTAACAACCAGAATGAAGTATAAACCAAAGTCTCAAAATTTTTTAACAAATTAATATTAAGTGTTGTTCTTTGCTTTTTTCTTTCAAGAAAGAAGTGAGAATCAAGGTTTTCGTTTCAGTCTGTCAATAAAGTCTTTTTTGTGGGTTTCACCTACACCCACCAACTTTTTTTTAAAAAAGTTGGACAAAAAACTTCCTGATAAAATCAATCTTTTTAGCGAAACATTAGTTTCGCATTAAAGTTCTTTGAGAAGTTTGAGGGCTAGCCCTCAAGGTTTTTGTTTTTTATATTGTGTGTTTTACTCTATCCTGTTCTTCTGCTCTTTTAGCATTATTAAAACGGTCAAGTGTTCCTACTAAATAACCTGTAATCCGGCGTATTCTTTGGAAAGGGACACCATCTTTTTCCGTTCTGCCACATTTTGGGCAAACATCTCCTATAATTCCATTATAACCACAAACAGGGTCTCTATCAACAGGATGATTGATAGAACCATAACCGATATTTTGTGTTTTCATATAGCGAATCACTTTTTCAAAAGCATCCACATTTTGCGTAGGGTCACCATCTAATTCGATATAGGTAATATGTCCTGCATTGGTTAAAGCATGGTAAGGTGCTTCTATTTGTATTTTTTTAAAGGCACTGATTGGATAATACACTGGTACATGGAAACTGTTGGTATAGTATTCTCTGTCTGTGATTCCTTCTATAACCCCAAACCGTTTTTTATCCAATCTTACAAATCTGCCAGAAAGTCCTTCTGCAGGAGTTGCCAGCAAGGTAAAATTCAGTTTAAATTTTTGAGAAGTTTCGTCCATACGGCGACGCATATGACTAATAATATCCAGACCTAAGTTTTGCGCAACTTCACTTTCTCCATGATGCATACCAAGTAAAGCCTTTAAACATTCTGCCAAGCCAATAAAACCGACCGAAAGTGTACCATGTTTTAGTACTTCTCTTACATCATCATTCCTGTCTAGTTTTTCGCTGTCAATCCAAACACCTTCTCCCATGAGGAAAGGATAATTATGTACTTTTTTCTTTGCTTGTATTTCAAAACGTTCTAGTAGCTGCTCAATTACTAAATCAATTTTTCTATCTAATTCCTTATAAAACCAATCAATATTACCATTTGATAAAATAGCAATACGAGGTAAATTAATGGTTGTAAAACTTAAATTTCCACGACCAGGGGAGACTTCTTTATTTTTATCATATACATTTGCCATAACCCTTGTACGACAGCCCATGTAAGCAATTTCTGTTTCTGGTGTTCCTTTATAGTATTGCAAATTAAAAGGAGCATCTTGAAATGAAAAATTTGGAAACAATCTTTTTGCGCTGACCTTACAACTCAAGCGAAATAAATCATAATTTGGTTCTCCCGGATTAAAATTAACACCATCTTTTACTCTAAAAATTTGGATTGGAAAAATAGGTGTTTCTCCATTTCCCAGTCCAACTTCTGTTACAAGCAGTAAGTTTTTCACAACCATTCTGCCTTCTGTAGAGGTATCCATACCATAGTTGACAGAAGAAAAAGGAGTTTGAGCACCTGCTCTGGAATGCATCGTATTGAGATTATGAATAAGGGATTCCATTGCTTGATAGGTTGCTTTGTCTGTTTCTGCTAAAGCTTTCTTTTTTGCAAAATCCTGAGCTTTTTGGATAATTTCTTTGGAAATTCCTAAACTGCAAAGTAACTTTGTTTCTTTTTCTGTATAGTCTTTATGATTATCAATGGTAGCATACCATTCCTCTTTCTGCAACTGTTTTAAACCTTTTTTTACTTCTTCTGCTTTTTGCTCATCTGCCATTAATTCAATAGAAGAAACCATATTAGACTGGTATCTTTTTAAATAAGTTTTTTTGACACCAGGTGCTAAACCGTAGTCTAAATTTACAATAGCCTGTCCTCCATGCTGGTCGTTTTGATTAGATTGTATTGCAATGCAGGCAAGTGCAGCATAGCTTGCAATATCATTTGGTTCTCGTACCACACCGTGCCCTGTAGAAAATCCATTATGAAATAGTTTTAACAAATCAATTTGACAGCAAGTTGTAGTTAAGGTATAAAAATCTAAATCATGTATATGAATATCCCCATTTTGATGTGCTTCCGAATGGGTAGGATTGAGCACATAACTTTCATAAAAATGTTTTGCTCCTTCGGAACCATATTTCAACATAGAGCCCATTGCTGTATTACCATCAATATTTGCATTTTCTCTTTTAATGTCACTGTCATTGACATCTTTATAGGTAATATCTTCAAATGTTTTCATTAAACGGCTGTTCATATTGCGCACACGTGTTCTTTCTGCACGATAAAGGATATATGCTTTTGCTGTGCCAATATGACCATTTTCAATTAAAACCTTTTCCACAATATCTTGAATTTGTTCCACAGAAGGACATTCCATTTGCAAATGTTCTGAAACATTTTGCGCCAACTTTAAACAAACCTGATAATCTTTTTTTCCTATGGTAGAGGAAAATGCTTTTTGTATGGCATTTGCAATTTTATGGATGTCAAAATTTGCTAGTCTGCCATCTCGTTTTTGAATGGTGGTAATCATAAAAAATTCGCCTTCCTTCTTTTTTGGTTTTCGTATTGTTTTTTAAGGAACAGTTGTAATAAGAACATATGTTCTGTTTTAATGTGTCAGAAAATCCCCCCACATTTTGACAGTTATGGCGGTATTTGTCGAAAAACACAATATATAGAAAATATGCTGTTTGAAATGTGTATATATTGTAGTATAGAAAAAGCATTTCGTCAATATGTGGTTTTGCAAAAATATGGTAGGGAATGGGTAGAAAAGGCGAGATATCAGCATATACTATAAAAATAAAAAAATTTGGAGGCAAAAAATGGAGCGTTTTTGTGAACTCAAACAAAAAGAAGTCATCAACGTTTGTGATGGATGCCGCTTAGGATATGTAACAGATTTGGAACTAGATGTTCGTACTGGTAAAATTATTGCATTAATGATACCAGCCGAAAATGGTAAGATGTTTAATTTGTTTAGTGGTAGACAAGAATATTATATCTTGTGGCAATGTGTAAAAAAAATAGGAGATGATATTATATTAATTGAAGCAAAAATAGAAGAATTATTACGGGAATGTGGATAAAAGATATTTTTGTGTAAACATTTTAAAAAATGATTGACCGATAAACATTTTTCCTATATACTGTACATTGTATAAAAATGTCAGTTTGCTGGTTAAAAAATTTATTTTAGAAGGGAGTGTTTTTGTGAAATGTCCATTCTGTAATCATGATGATACCAGAGTGATTGATTCAAGAAGTCAAGAAGATAATTCTGTGATTCGCCGTAGACGGCTTTGTGATAAATGCGGAAAACGTTTTACAACTTATGAAAGAATTGACACCATTCCCATTACAGTAATCAAAAAAAATAGTACAAGAGAATTGTTTGATAAAACAAAATTACTAAACGGCATTATGAAGTCTTGTTATAAAAGACCTGTTTCTGTGCATCAGATTGAGTTATTGGTAGAAGATATTGAAAATGCAATTATTGGTTCTGGAGAAAAAGAAGTAGATAGTCAAAAAATAGGTGATATGGTAATTGAAAGACTTAAGAATTTAGATGAAGTATCTTATGTTCGCTTTGCATCTGTGTATCGTCAATTTAAAGATATCAACACTTTTTATGGAGAATTGGAAAAAATGATGAACGAAAAAAAGGGTTAAAACAAAAGAATCTTCATTTATCAATTATAAATCAGGCTGTTAAAAATTCCTTGTAACAAGTTTTTTTGACAGCCTGCCCAATTTTTAATATCCCAAAAAACTGGATACTTCCATAGCTGCTTCTTTTAAAGCTGCAATAATTTCTTCTGCTCTTGATGGTGTATAGCGACTTTCTGGAACACTAATGCTCATTGCAGCAACAATCTTATTTTCAAAATCGTAAATCGGTGCAGCAATACAAATTAAATCTTTACTATATTCTTTATTATCTATGGAATAACCTTGCATTCTTACCTTTTTTAGTTCTTCATACATTTGTGATAAGTCAATAATGGTATGTTCTGTTAATTTTGTCCATTTTATAGATGTAAAATATTCTTGTATTTTGTTTTTTGTAAATGAGGCAAGAAATTGTTTTCCAAGTGCAGTTGCATATAAAGGTTCTCTTTCTCCAATTTCAATGTTAGAACGTACTCGACAGTCGGGCTCCACTTTGCAGATAATAACTACTTCTCCATTATTGTAAATTCCAAGATTTACGGTTTCTTGAAATTGGTTACATAGTCTTTCCATCACTTTTCTATAAATATTTTCACTTAAACTATGCTGTGCTGGTACAGATTGAGCAATTTCATAAATGCCCATCCCAAACGATAGGTACCAGTTTTTTCTGTTTTTTCCACAAAACGGTATGCGTAAAGTGTATCTAAAATTCTATGTACTACACTTTTTCCCATGTCTAGTTTTTCGCTCAATTCTGCTATTGTCATCCCCTCAATAGAATCACTTTCTTTGATACATCGTAATATTTCGACTGCTTTTTGCAAAGTCTGTACAGGATATTTAGGTACATGGTTAAACTCCATAAAAATTTTCCTTTCTTTTCCGTTTCATGTGATGATTGCATTTTTTGTAATTTTTATCTTCTCTATATATTTATAAGAATATCACAATATTTATAAGATAGCAATTAGTAGAAATTTTTTTTAAAAGTTTTTGGGCATCAATCAAACTCTTTTTTGACAGAAAAGAAAAAATATCACTGATTATGACTGTAAGGTGAGTGCAACTAAAAGAATAAAATATCATTATTTATGATAGTTTATTTATTATAATTATAAAATTGTATGGGTACAATTTTAAAAAAGTAAACTACACCTTATAAAAAAGTGGAAATTCATATTTTACATTACGCCGTTTTGCTGTAGTATATATAGAAAATAAAGAAAAAAGAATGTATAATACAAGGAGTGGAGAGTATGAATCACACAATAGTAGAAATGACAACAACAAAAAAATTAACCATCAATGCGATGTGTATTGCATTGACATTTGTTGCAACAGCGTTTATAAATATTCGCTTGCCAATTATGGCTAATGGAGGACTTGTACATTTGGGAAATGTACCTTTATTTTTATCAGCTATCCTATTTGGTAAAAAAACAGGAGCGATGGCAGGTGCTTTTGGTATGGGACTCTTTGATTTATTTTCTGGTTGGACAGCATGGGCACCTTTTACCTTTATAATTGTAGGTATTATGGGATATGTTGTAGGTAGGATTACAGAGAAAAAAACAACAGTATGGTATATTCTTGCAATCATAGCAGCATTGTTAATTAAAATAATAGGTTATTATATTGCAGAAATGATTCTTTATAAAAATTGGGTTGCACCATTAATGTCTATACCAGGTAACATAATACAAGTTGTAGTAGCAGGTGTGATTGTAGTACCAACAGCAGTTGCATTGCGTAAAACGTTAATAAGGCAAATAGGAGGTTTAAAAAAATGAACAAAATGATGCTTATGACAGCAGGACCAACACAAGTAAGAGAAAATGTGCGTATGGCAAGAAGTACGGTCACAACAAGTCCTGATGAAGATATTTCTTTTTGCGAATATTATAAACAAGTTTGTGATAAATTAGCACAATTTTTTTGCACTAAAAATACATTTTACATATTAAGCGGAGAAGGAATATTAGGGTTAGAAGCAGCTTGTGCGTCGCTGACAGAAGCAGGGGATAACGTTCTTGTAATAGACAATGGCATTTTTGGAAAAGGTTTTGCAGATTTTGTAAAAATATATGGTGGTAATCCAATTTTGTATACTGTTGATGACAAGGAACCTGTTAATGTACAAGCCTTAGAAGAATATTTAAAAGAAAATCATGATTTTAAATATGCAACGATTGTACATTGCGACACACCAAGCGGAGTGCTGAATGATGTAGAAAGTATTTGCCCTATCTTAAAAAAATACGATATATTAACAGTAGTAGATAGTGTTTCTGCATGTTTTGGAGAACCGCTTAATGTTGATAAAGCACAAATTGATATTCTTTGTGGAGGTTCTCAAAAAGCACTTTCTGCACCAACAGGTTTAACATTTTTGGGGGTAAGTGATAAGGCAATCGAAACAATGAAAAACAGAAAAACACCAATCGCTTCTTTTTATGCAAACATATTATCTTTTGTAGATTATTATGAGAATAAGTGGTTCCCTTACACTATGCCAGTTAGTGACATATATGGATTTGGCAGAGCAGTCGAAAATGTCATAAAAGATAGACATATTTTTGTGCGACACAAGAAAATTGCAAATGCTACCAGAAAGGCGATTGAGACAGCTGGTTTAAAACAATATATTAAAACAGGATTTTCTAATACTGTCACAGTCATTACCTTACCAGAAGGTATTAATGACCAAGAATTGCTACAAAAAATGAGAGAACGTCATATTATGATTTCAGGCTGTTTTGGAGAATTAGCCGGAAAAGTCATCCGTATTGGACATATGGGAGAAAATGCAGATGTGGCATGTATGCTGGAAACTTTAATGGCACTTGGAGAATCTTTAGAACAAATGGGTATGACATTAAATTGTGACATGAAAGAAATATTTTTAAAAGAAGTAAAATAAGAAATTTGAATGATACTATCTCCACTGTTTAACAAGTAACAAAGTCAAGACCTTGAGGGTTAGCCCTCAAATTTCTCAAAGAACTTTATTGACAAACTAAAAGGTGAGCTTTTATGGCTCACCTTTTTTATATATTAAGTAACAGAATTAAAAAGTTTTCCTTTTGGACTGATTTGACCAGTTTCGACTTCTCTTTTTGCCCGTGTGACAGTGCGGGTTTGTCCGCCAGCAACATACACTCTATGGCATTCTGGACAAATTCCAGTGTGATAAACAACAGATTGTGAAACAACTTCTCTGCCTTCTCTTTTTGCATTTGCCTGTTCATGAAAAACATGTTGCATTTCATGATTTCTAACAGCTGCTGCTGCTCTGTCTGGAGACACTTTTGTAGGAGTTTTAAAAGAAACACTAGGGTCATTCGAACCATCTTGATACCTACGTTTTGCACAAGTACGACAGCTTTTTGTTTTATCCTCTTGTTCTTCTTTTTCCTTTTTTTTGTCTTTTTCAACCTCAAGCGTATCAAAACGTTTTTCATTCTCTGCTTTTTCTGTTTTTTCAGCATTTGTATTTTGTTGCGTTCCTTGAGGTAGTTCTTTTTGTTCTACTGGACGCTGTTGTTGCGTAACAGTATAAGCTGGTGACATCGCAAAAAATTCTATCATAAAATAACCCTCCTTTCGCTGAAAAAATAATCTACTTTTATTATAACAAAAGGCAGATTATTTGTCTAGCCTGTAAAAACTTGGACAAAAAACTTTGCTGGAAAAACTAATATAAAAATTTTTTATGTCGTTTCCAAAAGTTTTGGTCAAGACCCTTTACAGTCTAAATGATTTGTCGAGGGCAAAGTAAAACAAAAGCAGTATCATTTTTTTTTGAGCTCTACCGCATCAGAAAAACCATCTTTATAAACAAGTTCCGCTACCATATGTAAAATAGCGTTTTCGATTTCTTCATATTCTAAAAAATGTATTTGATTTTTCAGTTCTGTCGCAAGCTCTTTTTTTTGTGCCAAAAGTTCCGCAAGCTGTTCGTTGTTTTTACCATAATAATGTAATAAATCGGCAATGTAGTTTTCCAAAAAAATGTTTAAATTCTGTTCTAACAGTTGTTTTTTATCCATAAAAAAATGCTCCTCTCACTTTTACAAAACAAAAAACTTTTAGACAGAATTTTAAAAAAATAAGAAGATACTATGGAAATCAGAAAAGGACAAAAGATTGACCTTTCTGGCTAAAAGTCTAACACCTAGGGAAATTCTTATTTTTTTTGGCGGTCGAGAAAGGTAACAATCGTTTTAACTGTTTGTAAAATCATGTCCTTTTCTTCCACCGTCCTATTTTTGGTTAATTCTTGCCAAAGATTACTTTGTTCCTCATCCTTGTCTAAACTGTCCTGCAAAAGAGATGCCACAGAAACTTGAAGTACATCAGCGATTGCAAGGAGGGTTTCCACTGTGGCATTTCTGCTGCCGCGCTCTATCAAACTGACATAAGAAACAGAAATATCCAGCATTTCTGCAAGCTGTTCTTGCGTCAGATTTTGATGGATTCTTGCTTTTTTAATTCGGTTGCCCAATTCTTTACTATCCATAATATCACCCCATAATATAACTTTACCGTGTATTATAAAAAAGAGTAACGAACCGAAAGTAAATTTTTTTTACTAAAAGTCAAAAAAAGTATTGACAGATTTTACAAATAGTATTACAATATTTACATAGAGTAAAGTTTTGAAAACAGACAGGGAGGTTTTGCCTATGTTATCACTCGGAAGGAATCCCGGAGAATATATTGTAATTAACGGTAACATCATTGTTGAAGTTGTTTCTATTGACGGCTCTCTACGTTTAGCAATCGATGCACCGAAAGAAATGAAGATTGAACGCGGTGAAAATTACGAAAAAAATCATCCTGTTCCAGAGTGTATTTTGCGCACAAAGGCTTTAGGCGGTGCTAAAAGACATTGAAATCATAAGAGCTTCATGATTCGGTTTTTGACAATAAGTTATATTCTCCTAGAAAAAAAGGCAGGCTTTTACTCATAGTAAACATAACTTATTCATGGGGAAGAAAGGATACTTCCCGTCAAATTCAAGGAGGTAGTATTTATGATTATTCAACACAATATTTCAGCTTTAAATTCTTACAACAGATTGTCTGGTAACAACAAAGCATTAGCAAAAAACTTGGAAAAATTATCATCTGGTTACAAAATCAACAGAGCTGCTGATGATGCTGCTGGTTTAGCAATCTCTGAAAAAATGAGAGCGCAAATTACAGGTATGAACAGAGCACAACAGAACTCTAAAGATGGTATTTCCTTAGTACAAACAGCTGAAGGTGCTTTGACAGAAGTTCATTCTATGTTGAACAGAATGGTTGACTTGACAACACAGGCTTCCAACGGTATCTATACTGATACTGAAAGAACAAAAATTCAAGACGAATTAAAACAGTTGGAAAGTGAAATCGACAGAATCGCTGACGCTACAAACTTCAATGGTATTAAATTGTTGGATGGCTCTATGGGCAGTGGTACTAAAACTTCAGCAAAATCTGTTATTGAAACAGATTTAGCATCAGAATATATGGATGCAACAGCAGGTATATTTGCTGCAAATGCTTCTCTTACAGCTACTTTAGATGCTGGTTCAAAATTTAATGTAAGTATTACTTTTGATGATGGATCTTCTAAGAGCTTTGATTTTGGAGTTGTAAAAAGTGGTACAACTAATTTAGCTTTAACATTAGATGGAGAAACATTAACAAACCCTGCTCCTGCTGGTACAATTGGTGCAGGTGCTATTGAAACAGCTATTGTTGACGCTTTGATGAAAGATGAAGCGTTTGCTGCAAAGTATACTGCAGAAGTAAATGCTAATAAACTTATTATAACTTCAAATGAAACAGGAACATCTACACCTCAGGTAACAGGTATTACTTTGAATGGTACAAAAAGTGATGGTACTCAACTTGCTGATGCAGTAAAAGCAGCAGCAACAGGAACTGCTGCAGGAACAACAACTATAGCTAAGGATGCATCAGAGGGAATTAAATTTGCAGCTTTTACTTCATTTAATGGAACAAACTTAGACGATGCAACCTTTACAATCAATGGAAAGAAATTTATTATAGCAGATAAAAAGACAGATATTACACAGTTTGGTTCTGACTATAATGTTATCATAGGAGATATAACCGCAACTGATGCTGATGAACAAAAAAATATAGCTTCTCAATTTGCTAAAGCTTTAGGTATGGATGTTACAGCAGGAAAAGCTAGTGCTACTTCTACAGCTACTGATGGACTTGTATTTAAAGGTGCTGGTGGTAGTTCCGGTTTACAGCTTCAAATTGGTGATACAGCAGATTCCTTCAACCAGTTGATGGTTAGCGTTGCTGACTGTCATGCAGCAGCAATCGGTGTTTCTGGTTTGAGCGTTGCTGACCCTGCTGTTGCTGCGCAATCTATGGAAAAAGCAAAAGCAGCGATTGAAGAAATTTCCAAAACACGTAGTTTACTTGGTGCTACTCAAAACAGATTAGACCATACATTAGCTAACTTGGAAGAAACAACGACTAACTTGACAGAAGCTGAAAGCCGTATCAGAGATACAGACATGGCAAACGAGATGATGAAATATACAAAGAACAACATTCTTATTCAGTCTTCTCAAGCTATGCTTGCACAAGCAAATCAAGTTCCTCAGGGTGTTCTTCAGTTATTACAATAATTCTAAAAAAATTAAGACCGGATTTTTCCGGTCTTTTTTTTATGGGTTTTACCCACACCTACACAAAACTTTCAAGGAAAAATTAGCGTTTTTCCTTATGTTTTCTTTATTAAATCAATCTTTTTAGCGAAATGCTAGTTTCGCCTTAAAGTTCTTTGCTTCTTTCTTCCAAGAAAGAAGTGAGAGTTTGAGAGGTGTTGCATGTCCACTGGACATGCGTTCAGCGCCGACCGGAACGAAGTGTAGATAAAGCTTTCAAGGTTTTTTGATAAACTGTAAGACCGGATTTTTTCGGTCTTTTTTTGTAGGTTTCACCCACCCCCACCAACTTTTTTAAAAAAAAAAGTTGGACAAAAAACTTTTGTGGAAAAACTAGCGTTTTTCCTTATGCTTTCCTTATCAAATCAATCTTTTTAGCGAAACGCTAGTTTCGCCTTGAAGTTCTTTGCTTCTTTCTTCCAAGAAAGAAGTGAGAGTTTGAGAGCAAAGCTCTCAAGGTTTTTTGCTTTGCTCTCAAGGTTTTTTACTGTTTCATTTGTTCCATGGTAGCATAGGAAGCAATCGCACCCTTTCCCTGTACACTATATGCACAATAGGCATTGGAAAAATTCATGTATTCGATTGCTTTTTGTTCGGATAAATCACAAAGTTTTTCTGCTGTCATTCCGTCCGCTGATAACTGGTATAAAAAGGAGCCGATAAAAGCATCTCCTGCACCTGTTGTATCTACTGCTTTCACCTTTTTGCCTTCAGAAACAGCTTTCATTTTTTGGGTATATACTTCTGCACCATCTGCTCCTTTTGTAAAAAGAACAAGTTTTACATTTCCCTGAAAAAGAACTTCTTTTGCTTCTTTCATGGTTTGATAGCCTGTAATAAATTCTAATTCTTCATCAGAAATTTTTAAAATATCAGCATAAGGTAAAAATTCTAATACTGTCTTTTTTAAGGCTTCATGGTCGTCCCATAAAGGTAAGCGGAGGTTAGGGTCAAAACTAATGATGGCACCTGCTTTTTGCGCATATTCTATTGCTGTTTTATGTGCGTATTTCATAGGGTATTCTCCCAAGGAAACAGAACAAAAATGCAAGGCAAAACTGTCTTCAAACCATTTTTTGTTCACATCCTCTTTTTGTAATAACATGTCTGCACTTGGTTTTCGATAAAAAGAGAATTCTCTGTTTCCGTCTTCCATCAATGATACAAAAGCAAGACAAGTATTTGCTTTTTCTGTTCTTAAAATATGTTCTGTATGAATACCAAAATATTTTAAATCTTTTTCTATTTTATCCCCAAAGGCATCTTTGCCTAGTTGTGTTATCATTTCAGAGGTACCACCTAATTTTGTATATGCACCGCAAACATTTGCTGGTGCGCCTCCCGTCACCGGATGGAAAGTATCTACTTCTCCCAAAGAACAGCCTTTTTCTGTTGGGATAAAATCAATCAATGCTTCTCCGATTGCTACTAATTTTTTCATACAAACTTCCTCCCTATGCTATAACTTTTCATGTTCCATAATTGACAATTTTTTGTGTCACAATGATAGTATAACATAATTTTACTGTTTTGTGGATAAAATCTTGTACAAAATACTTCTTCTCCGTCATTGATATAAATTTCTAAAATGGATTGGTCTGCAAATACTGTCATTTTGTCACATTGTTTTAATGTAACAGAACGGCTTTTTCTGCCTGCACCCATTTCTCCCCGAAAAGAAACTTCAAAATATTCCTGCTCTTTGTCAAATAATATTGTGATATCCTTTTCTATTTCTATAGAAAAACTTTCTCCATTTTTATTTTGATATTCCAGTTCAAAAGCGGGATTGACTATCATGTTATTTTTTACTTCTATCTGTTCCCCTCTGAGTTGTTGCATTTCTTCTACAGGGGTTTGATATATCCTGCCATTTTTCCATTTTAGTTCTCTTGGCATGGTAAGCATATGTTGCCAGCCATCTTTTGTAGTGGGATTGGTATAACCTTTTTCATCTGGTATGCCTGCCCAAGCAATTAAAATCCTTCTCCCTTTTTCATCTAAAAATGTTTGTGGGGCATAAAAATCAAATCCTCTGTCCCATTCTTTAAAGTTTTCCAGTTTATAGGCTCCTGTCATATCTCCTTGTAATAAAAAGTAGCCTGATTGATGGATATTTTGATAATTTCTTTGTTGTGCCTTTAACCCTTGTGGAGAAACAGATAGTATTTTTTGTCCTTCTAAAGAAAACAAATCTGGACATTCCCACATATAACCAAATTTTTGTTCTGTTGTAATGGTATTTTGAAACTTCCAATGCTTTTTATCTTCAGAAGTATATAGTAAAACCACACCTTTATCCTCTTTTGTTCTTGCCCCTAATACCATATAATATTTTTGTTCTTTCCAAACTTTGGGGTCACGTACATGAAGTGTCAAGCCATCTGAATAATCTTTTTGTGTCATAATACATTCTTTTTCTTTAAAATGGATACTATCTTCACTTTCTACCAATATGGTGTAAGCTTCTCGTCCTGTATTGATATAATCAAAATCACCTTCTAGTTTTACATTTCCTGTATAATATAAATACATCTTTCCATCTTCGACCAAAGCAGAACCAGAATATGCACCATGTATATCAAATGGCTGGTCTGAAAAAAGTGGTACGCCAACATAGTCCCAATGAATCATATCTTTGCTTTTATAATGTCCCCAAAATTTTAAACCACCTTCTACATCAAAGGGAGAATATTGAAAAAATACATGATATTCTCCTTGATACATACATAATCCATTAGGGTCATTTAGCCAACCAACAGGGGGCATCAAGTGATACCCTGCCCTCCATCGTTGTTTTATATAAATATCTTTTTCTGCTTTTTCTAGCTGCTCCATGAAATATTTACGCAACACATTCATTCTTTTCACCTCAAATAATTATTGAATCTCAATTATTTTATCTTTTTCTTGTACTTGCTGTTCTGCTAATCCTTCTACTTGTGTAAAGTCTGCTGTATTTGTGACGACAACAGGTGTTGTCACTTCATATCCCTCTGCTTGGATTGCTTCTTTTTCAAATGTTAAAAGTAAATCTCCTTTTTTTACAATATCATCTACTTTGACATGTGTTGTATAATGTTTTCCATTTAATTGTACGGTGTCCATACCTACATGAATTAATACTTCTACACCGCTGTTACTTGTCATACCGACAGCATGTTTGGTATCCATTACTACAGTTACTTTTCCATCAAATGGAGCGACAACTCTACCTTCTTCTGGCTCTATTGCAACCCCTTTTCCCAAATATTCTCCTGCAAAAGTTGTATCTTTTACAGAACTTAATGAAATAACTTTTCCTTTGATAGGACTGTATACAGTTTTATCTTCAGACTTTACTGTATTAGATTCTTGTTTTTGTACATTTTCTTGTTTCTTTTCCTCATCATCTTTCCACATTACCCATGTCAATGCAAAAGATACGCCAACTGCAATTATCATTGTAATGATATATTGCATTGGTTTATGTAAATGAAGTAAAATACCAAAAATACCTGTTACACCTGTACCTGTTGCACCTAAGCCTACAATAGAAGCATATAAGGCACCACAACCGCCACCAATAGATGCTGCAACGAATGGTTTAAAAAATCTCATATTAACACCAAAAATTGCAGGTTCTGTAATTCCCATAAAAGCACTTAAAGAAGATGGTAAAGCCATTGATTTTAATTTTTTGTTTTTTGTTTTTAAAGAAACTGCTAATGTTGCTGCACCCTGTGCTACATTTGCTGCGGATGCTAAAGGAAGCCAATAAGTCATACCAAATTGGGAAATCTGTCCTAAATCAATAATCGTATACATATGATGGATACCAGATACAACGGTTGTTGCATATGCCGCTCCCATAATAAAACTTCCTATACCTAATGGCAAAGCAATTAACCATTGAACACCACCTAAAATACTATTTTCAATCAATACAAATACAGGACCAATCATTGCTAATGTGAGATAACCTGTTACAAATACACTTACTAATGGTGTAACAAATAAGTCCAACATGGCAGGTACCATCTTATGAAGTCTCTTTTCAATGGTACTCAATACCCATACTGCAATAATAACAGGAATAACATGCCCTTGATAACCTACCATATCAATACTATAAAGTCCAAAAAATACACTTTGTTTTTGCAATACACCTTCTGTTGCTACTGTCCAAGCGTTTTGCAGGTTTGGATGTATCATAATCATACCAATAACAGCACCTAGAAACGGATTTCCACCAAATACTTTTGCTGCGCTAAATGCAATTAAAATTGGTAAAAAGGTGTATGCTGTATTGCTAAAAAGTTGTGCAAAAGCATAAAGAGAACTTGTAGTATCAATATCAATAATATGATTATTTACCATAAAATTTAATGATTCCATAATTCCCATCAAAAAACCACTTGCTACGATAGCTGGGATGATAGGAACAAAAATATCTCCTAATGTTTTAATTGCCTTTTGAAATAGATTTGTTTGTGCTGTTGCCGCTGCTTTTACTTCTTCTTTGGTACTTGCTGTAAGTCCGGAAACCGCAATAAATTCATCATATACTTTATTTACAATACCAGTACCAAATATAATTTGCAACTGTCCTGAAGCAAAAAATACTCCTTTTACACCATCAATTTCTTCCACTGCTCCTTTATCGCATTTACTATTGTCTGCTATGACAAGTCTTAATCTTGTTGCACAATGTGCTGCTGAAATTAAATTTTCTTTTCCGCCGACCTTTTCATAAACTTCTTTTGCTGCTTGTTTATAATCCATATATTCACCCTCTTATATTTTTTAAATTTATATGAAATCGATTTCATTTATTATCTATTATTATACCTTTTTTTATAGATTTGTATAGAGCCAAAATTCACAAATAATTTTCTTTATTTTCTGTGAATAGCAACAAAAAAACTGTTAAATGAAATTTATGATGTTATCTTTCATTTAACAGTTTCAAAAATTTAGTACTATTTTACAATTTATTTTGGGTTGATTTTTGTTCTATCATTTCAAATCCTAGCTTAATTTCTTTCATTATTTTACTGTCTTCTTTTAGTAAATTTAATAACATTTCGGCACCATCTTGCCCACTTGTTTTATAATAAAAATGTGCCGTTGTTAGGGTAGGTTCTATAATAGTTGACAATTTCGTATGTCCAATTCCTACAATTTGTATGTCCTCTGGAATAGAAATTTGTTTTTCTTTTAAATATTTCATTGCTCCTATTGCTATGAAATCGGTTGCGCAAAAAACACCATCTATTTCTTTTTGCCTTGTCAACAAATCTTTCATTGCTTCGTATCCAGATTCCATTGAAAAATCACTTTCTGTCATAATTTCTTCTTGTATTGCAATATGGTATGTTTTTAAAGCATCTTGATACCCTTTTTTTCTTTCTAAACCTGCTGCTTTATCCTTTACTGTTACACCAATATAGGCAATATGTTTTCTACCATTTGCAAGCATAATTTCTGTGAGTTGTTTTGCTGCCAAAAAATCATTATGATAAATACAACTTGTATAATCCACTTTTTGCCCAATAATAACCACTGGTACACCAAGCTGTTTAATTTTTTGTTTATGTTCTTTTTTCAGTAGGGTTGCAATAAATATAATTCCCTCTACATTATTGTTTTGGAAAACGCTCAAATATTCCAACTCTTTTTCTACATTATTTTCAGTATTTGCCAGCAATATTTGAAATCCTTCTTGAGAAAGGACAAAACTAATTCCAGCTACAATTCTGCTGATGGTTTCTGAATTGATTTTAGGCAGTACAACCCCTATTAATTTCGACTTTTTGGTACGTAATGTTTGTGCCTGTAAAGATGGTCTGTATCCTGTTTGTTCAATTACTTTTTTAATTCTTTCTTTTTTTTCTTCACTGATATATCCATTATTTAGATAACGAGAGACTGCTGCCCTAGATACATCTGCTAATTTTGCAATTTCGGCGATTGTCACAAACTCTCCTCCCTACTATTTTTAACAATATTATATAACAATCTGTTTTTTCTCTCAATAAGACAGCAGTATTTTTGTTTAAAATACAACATTTAAAAGCATTTTAAAGCGCTCTTGTCCATAGACTGCATGTGGTATGTCTTTTGGCATAACAATACTTTCCCCTTCCTGTAACATAAACACTTGTCCATCTATTGTAAATTTTCCTGTTCCTTCCAATATTGTGACAAGAGCATCTCCTCCTGCTGCATGGGTACTAATTTCTTCTCCTTGTTCAAAAGCAAATAATGTCAAACTAACCGCTTGATTCTGCACTAATGTTTTGCTTACAATCTGTCCTTGTTGATATGCAATTTCTTCTTTTAATTTTAGGATGCTTCCTTTTTCAATATTTTTTAATTTTCCACTCACTATGATATCCTCCATTTTACTTTAAATATCTGATTACTTCGGATAAATCGCTACATTCTGCATAAACGTACTCCATATACTGCTTTTCTGGTGTTACTAAATCTTTGATAAATATTACTGGCATTCCTGCATTTTTAGCAGCAATAATGCCATTTTGAGAATCTTCTAAAATTAAGCAACGTTCAGGTGGTAGCTTTAATTTTTCTGCTGCTTTCAAAAAAATATCTGGAAAAGGTTTTCCTCTTTCTACTTCATCACCACAAACAGAGAAAGGGAAATCATCCAAAATTCCTGCTTTTTTTAATATAAAATCCATATGTTTTCTGACACTGCCCGTTGCTACAATGTTTTTGATATTCTCTTTTTTTAAATAGTTTACAAGTTCCATCAACCCTTTTTTTATTCCAATTTCTTCCTCATAAAATGCAATTTCTTTTTTTTCTAACAATAATTTTAAAAATAAATCATAATCAAATTGTTCCCCAAATGCTTCCTTTAATACTTCCTTTGTTCTTCTATCAGTTAATCCAATGAGTCTTAATATTATATTTTCATCGGGAGGATAGCCCATTTTTTGCAATATCTTTTTCACTTCTCTTTGCATAATGCTTTCTGTATCTACCATTAAACCATCCATATCAAATATTACACCATCAAACATATTTTCCTCCTTCTTTACAGTACAATAATAACATATTCTTTTGTAATTTCTTTTAAATAATAACAGTTTGACATTATCATAGTTTCTAGTCACAGTGTTACCTTAGTTTTCAAATTTAGAATACTTCCCCCTCCAAACTACATTTTGATAATTTTGCGCATCTGTATCTCCTTCTGTACTAATGCACAATATATTGGAATTTTTGTCCAATTTCAATTTGTTTTTCATTTCTTCTAATGCTTTATCCTGCAAGATATTTACCATACAACCAAATCCGGCTGCACCACTTTCTCCAGAAATGACTGCTGTATCTCCTTTTACAGGGGCTGCTAGAATTCTCATACCATCTGCTGCAACATATTCTGGACAACGGAAAAAGGCTTCTGCATAGTTTTTTAAAATATTCCATCCAATGCTGCAAGGTTCTCCACATGCTAAGCCTGCCATAATGGTGTTCATATCTCCTGTAACACAGTGTAATGTTCCATCATTTGCCTTTGCTGTTTGATATAAACAATCTGCTTTTGTAGGTTCTACCACTGCAATGACTGGTTTTTCTTCTTGATAGTGATTTACAAAAAATCCTGTGATAGCACCTGCCATACTTCCTACCCCTGCCTGCAAAAAAATATGTGTTATTTTTTGTCCTTGCAGTTGTTCCATTATTTCTTGTCCCATTGTAGTATATCCTTGCATAATCCATGTAGGAATATCTGTATATCCTTCCCAAGCGGTATCTTGTACCACTATCCAACCATTTTCTTTTGCTTTTTGTTCCGAAAATCTGACAGCATCATCATAATTCATATTGGTTATTTTTGCTTCTGCACCCTCTGCAATAATGTTATTTAATCTTTCTTGACTGCTTCCTTTTGGCATATAAACAACTGCTTTTTGTCCAAGTTGTTTTGCTGTCCAAGCAACACCTCTGCCGTGATTGCCGTCTGTCGCTGTTACAAATGTCGTAGGCTCTACTTTTGTTTTTAGAACTTCTTTGATATTTTGACCTGTTTTTTGACTGATATAATTGGCAATGGCATAACTTGCACCCAATACTTTAAAGGCATTTAATCCAAACCGAAAACTTTCATCTTTGATAAAAATGTTGTTGACATCTAATTTTTCTGCTAAATTTTTTAAGCAAACCAGTGGTGTTTTTTGATAAGCAGAAAGACTTTTATGGAATTCGATTGCTTTTGCATTTAAAAAAGTGGTGTCCTCTTTTTGACACACCTTTTTTTGATTCCATACCATTTCAATTTTTTCTTTTTTCATTTTACCATTCCTTTCTTAATATAGTAAAAAGTCCCATTATTCAAAAATAAGGGACTTTTTGTTTATTCTTTTCCATATCTTGCTTCCAAGCGATAAATTGGCATTCCTTTTTCAGAAAATTTTTGTTCATATTCTGTCATAATATTATAAGGCATATACTCACTATGGTGCAAATCAAAACAGATATTGGACAAGTGCCATTTTTCTGCACAAAATTCATTTAAAGAAAATTCAAACAAATTTTTATTGTCTGTTTTAAAAAAGATTTCTCCTTTTTCTCCTAATACTTGACGATAGCCTTGTAAAAAAGTTCTATAGGTAAGCCTTCTTTTGGCACATCTTTTTTTAGGCCAAGGGTCGCTAAAATTCAAATAAATTCTTTCAATTTCTCCGGTTTCGAATAAATCAGATAACTGTGCTGCACTGTCACATACCAGTGCCAAATTCGGCAAAGGTTGCGGTATTTTTCTTGCTGCTACTGCAATGACTGTTTTTTGCCTTTCGATTCCTACAAAATTAACATCTGTATAACGGCTTGCATTTTCTATGATAAACCTGCCTTTTCCACAGCCAATTTCTACATAAATAGGATTGGTATTTCCAAAATATTCAGACCATTTTCCTTTGTGTCTTTCTTTGACAATATGAACGTTCGTTTCTAATTCCTGCTCTGTCCAGGGCTTATTTCTCATTCTCATAATATATTTACTGTTAAAACAGCTTCTCCTTCCATTTTATATTATCATACTATAAAAAAGCCCTTATTTCAATATGATTCTGTTATTTTTCGCAACCAATACCCATAACAACCTGTTTTCATCGTTTCTTTTCCGCAGGGTTGAAAGGTGTCAAATAATAATTTTTTTGCTTCTTCTCGCATTTCTGGTTGATATTGTGCTGGTACTCCTAGCATATATTCTTTTTCTCCTGTTTTTTGTAAAATAAAATGTTTATATTTTCTATAGGCAAATATGTAAAATAAATTTTTCATCATTTCTATAGAATCTACAGGCAATACCACCAATTCTTCAAGGGCAATACTTTTCCAGATATCTCTTTCAAATGGCTGTATTTCATCATTGTGTTGTAATATGTATGCTATCTCATCATTCTGTTCTATTTCTTCGATTGTTTTTTCACTTGTCTGTTGTTCTTCTGTTTCTGTTGCTATTTCTGTTATTTTTTCTGTTATTTCTTCCTTTTGTTTTATGACTTCTGCTTTTTGTTCTACTTCCTCTGTAGGTGAGGGATTCTTTTTTTGAATACGTTCTTTGTCCTGCTGTGTTAAGATTCCATTTTCTTCTAACTTTTCTAATTCTTTTTTAAATTGAAAAAGCATATTTTTAAAATTTTTTTGAAAGGGAGAATTTTCTATTTTTAAATTTACAATATTTGGTTTTTTTTGTTCTTCTACAATATTTTCTGGTTTTTTAGGCTGTTCTGGTTCTGTTTCATAGTATCGTGGTTTTTGCTCTTTGATTTCCTCTTGTTCTTCTTCCTCTGATAGAATTGCTTCTGCTGCCCTTAAATCTTGTTCCTCTTGAAATAATTTTTTCCAAGACACTTTTTCATTGAAATATCCTACTAAAGGAACAATTAAGCCATATCCTCCCTTAACAATCAATGCTGCTGTATGTAATTCCTCCACACAAAAGCAGCTTCTACCAATCTGCTCTGGGTCAAATTCCCATTTTAATTCTCCTTTTCCATGCTGGTCTATTTTTACGACGCCACAGGAGATTCCTCGCATAGCATTTCCTTTTCCACCAATAATAAATGCTTCATATCTTCTGCCATCTGTTAATCTTTTTAATCCTTGTACAGAAAATGTCAAACGTCCTATTTTATTTTTTAGTTCCATCACACAACTGCCCCATGCAGATTGTTGTCCTAAGGAAAATCCACCTAATTCCTGCTTTAACATAATAAATGCTTTATCATATCGTCTATTATACATATCATCATTCCTTCCCAAATAAGCCCTTACTATTATAAACTTTATGAAAGGAAAGGAAAAAACAGAACTATTTTTTATCCTTGTCTTTGTTCAATTTCACTTGTCAATTTTCCAAACTGCTCTAAAGATAACATTTCACCTCGTATTTTTTCATCCAGTCCTATGGATTGTATTATCTCTGTTAAGATTTCTTTAGAAAGCCCTAATTCTCCCTGATTATACAGACTATTCAATAAAGTTTTTCTTCTTTGTCCAAATGCGCACTTTACAATATGAAAAAATAATGTTTCATTGATGCCCTGTAAAATAGGCTCTTTTCTCAAATGGAGTGTAATGACTGCGGAGGATACCTTTGGCTTTGGCATAAAGCAGGAAGGTGGTACGATGGTATTCATTTCTGCGTCACAATAATATTGTACTGCAATCGACAATGCACCATACTCTTTTTTTCCACATTGTGCCTGCATACGTTCTGCAACTTCTTTTTGTACCATAACAGTAATATTTTCTACTTTTCTATGATTTTCTAATAAATCCATGACAATCGGTGTTGTAATATAATAGGGTAAATTTGCTACAACTTTAATTGGTTTTCCATCATTTTCCTGTTCAATCAAAGCATCTATATCTGTTTTTAAAATATCTTGGTTTCGTATGTCTATATTTTGGTATTCTCCTACTGTTTTTTGTAAAATAGGAATTAAATGTTTGTCAATTTCTATTGCAATCACTTTTTTTGCATTTTCTGCTAATACTTGTGTTAAACTGCCAATACCCGGCCCAATCTCAAGGACACAATCTTCTTTTGTAATCTGTGCACTTTTTACAATATTTTCTAATATGTTGTTGTCAATCAAAAAATTTTGTCCAAAATTTTTTTTAAAATAAAAACTGTTTTCTTCTATTATTTTTTTTGTATAAGATGGTGTTGCAATTCTTTCTATCATACGTATCCTTCCTTTTTTCATTTTTACAGATTATACCTAAAATCAAACTTTTTGTAAATAAAAAATGCTTACTTGAAAGAAAGCTTAGCTTGTCAAAAAACCTTGAGAGGAAACTACATTTCCTTAAAAGAACAGCTTGTATATGGAACCTTTTCTGAAAAACATCAAAAACCTTGAGAGGAAACACTACAAACTTTTTTTAAGAAAGAAGTGTAACATTCTCAAGGTTTTTCTATGTTTTAAATGTATTTTTGAAACAATAAAATTTACAGATTTTATTTACTAATTTTTTTAAATATGTTTAGGTCAGCCGAGTCACCAACTGCTATATAGTTTCCACATTTACTAAAACCAAAGGCCTTTAATTCATAACTATCATAGATAATAGTACATTTTTCAGGATTAAGGTGCCATATATTCCAACTAGGCATAAAAATTACTTTTTGTTTCGGCCAAAAGGGTGCTACCATCTCCAATATGTTTCCATCTTTTGAATATTTTCGCAAGCCGCCACCACCTTCTCCTGCAATGGATACCATTTCTTCTCCTAATTCCTCTGCAAAAGCAACCAAATCTTCTTCATCATAATTTTCATCACAATATGTTTTTTCTCCTGTTTTACAATTAATAATACGTTGTCCTTGTGAGGAGATGGAGATTAATTTTTCGGTATGGACATCAGAAAAGCCAAGATACATTAAGCCACCAACTCCAAACTCCATTTTTCCCCATCCATCTGGTACTCCTTCCGGAATTTTGGAAATTAGATGTAGCAATCTATTTCTATTTGCTTTTTCTCTGTCTTCTATGTCATACATCAGTATTCTCCTTATTTTATATTATTCTTCAAATTGGTTCATGTCTCCAATTAAAACATCTAATTTAACAGAAGTTTCTCCATCTCTTATAACATAAACTTCCGCTGTATCTCCAATTTTTAAGCCTTTTAAGATTTCAGATAAACCATCTGTATCCATTACTTTTCTGCCGTTGACTTCTATAATAATATCTCCTCGTTGCATTCCAGCTTTTTCTGCATTTCCTTCTGGAATAACTTGTTCTACAATCGCACCAATAGGTAAACGATATAAACTTGCTATTTCTTCAGAAACATTTTTGACATAGATACCCATACCCGGTTTTGGTGATGTACCTTCCTCTAATAATTTTTTTGCAATTTCACTAATATTATTACTTGCAATCGCATAGCCAATACCTTCTGCTGTACCACCTGACACAGATTTTGCAGTGTTGATACCAATAACCTCACCTTTTACATTGACTAATGCACCACCACTGTTTCCTTGATTAATAGCTGCATTGGTTTGTAATACATTTTCTAGGGTACTACCTTGTACTGTAACATCTTTTCCAACAGCACTAATCATACCATCTGTTGCTGTTAAACCTTCTCCTAATGCATTTCCGATTGCATAGACATCATCGCCCACTTCTACAGTGTCAGAATCTCCAAATTTTGCAACAGTAATTTCTTCTACTCCTGCCTTTTTTAATTCCTCTTTGGAAACTGTTAAAACTGCAATTTCGGCTTCTTTGTCTTTTCCAACCACTTTTGCACTGACCACTTTTTCACCATCAAAAATAGCAGAAACTTCTGTTGCACCTTGTATGACGTGATTATTAGTTACAATACCAACTTTTTCTTCATCTTCAAAAAAAACGACACCACTACCAGCGCCAGAACCTTCTACAATCCCCCAGAAAGATTCTCCCTGCATTTTTGTAGAAATACTTACTACAGAAGGCATAACCTGTTTAATCACATCTTTTTTGCTCATAGTTGTATTGGAAACGGCTGTTGCTACTGGTGCAGAACTAACAGGAGCTGTATTGGTATCGGATGGTAATGTTTTGGAAAAATAATTTTGTGACCAGCCTAAACCTACCCCAAAACTTCCACCACCTGCAATACTAATAATAAAACAAGTTACAATGTATTTCGCCCAAGGTTTATAGCGTTTACATTTTTCTGCTTTTTTTACTTGCTCATGGTAATAACATTTTTTTTCTTCTTCTACTGTTTCATCATTTGTCATATTTTCGTTTTTTTCTTCTTCAAACATATTATCTTCCTCCTATACATAACTTTTATTCTTTACTAATATCATTCCTTTTTATGAATATGAGTATACTGCACATATTTGAACAAAATATGAATCATGAGTAAATAAATATTTAATATATAAAAAATAACACAAAAAGACTGCCGAGAACATCGACAGTCAAAATTTTAATGCTATTTTACAGTACCATATTCAAAAAATCCTGTGTTCTTTTGTTTTGTGGATTTCCAAATACTTCCTGTGGTGTACCTTCTTCCACAATATAGCCACCATCCATAAATACAACTCTGTCAGCTACTTCTCTAGCAAAGCCCATTTCATGTGTCACAACAATCATTGTCATACCTTCTTCTGCTAATTTTTTCATAACATTTAATACTTCTCCTACCATTTCAGGGTCTAATGCAGAAGTTGGTTCATCAAAAAGCATAACATCGGGCTGCATTGCTAAAGCTCTTGCAATGGCAACTCTTTGCTGCTGCCCACCAGAGAGCTGCGCTGGAAAAGCCTCTGCTTTTTCTTCTAGTCCAACTGTTCTTAATAATTCCATTCCTTTTTTTCTAGCTTCTTCTTTTGTCATTTTTTTTCTGTCTACTGGTGCTAACATAATGTTGTCAATGACGGATAAATGTGGAAAAAGATTAAATTGTTGGAATACCATACCAATATTTTCTCTAATTTTGTTAATATCTGCTTTTTTGTCTGTTAAATTGTAATCATCTACGATAATAGTACCACTGGTAGGTTCTTCCAAAAAATTCAAACATCTCAGAAAAGTGCTTTTTCCACTGCCAGAAGGACCAATTAAACAAACAACTTCTCCTTCTTGCACTTCCATATCAATATGCTTTAACACTTTTAAATCTCCAAAACTTTTCTGCAATCCCTCAGCCTTTACTTTTACCATTGGAAAGTCTCCTTTCGATGATTTGAGATATTTTTGTTAATATCATAATAACAATAAAATACACTATCGCAACCATACCATATGTTTCAAAACCTCTAAAGGTTCTATTTGCAATTAATGTACCTACTCTCATTAATTCTCCCATACCAATAACAGAAATAATGGAAGTATCTTTTAATGTAATAATAAACTGATTGACTACAGAAGGAATGACAATACGGATTGCTTGCGGAATAATTACTTTTGCCATTGCCACATGGTAAGGCAAGCCAAGACTTCTAGCTGCCTCCATCTGCCCTTTATTCACTGCAGAAATACCACTTCTAAATATTTCTGACAAATAAGCTCCTGCATTTAAAGTCAATACAATAACACTTGCCCAGAAGGAAGGAATTTGTATTTTTAATGCAGAGGCGATACCAAAATACAAAAAATATGCCTGCACCATAAGTGGTGTACCACGAATAATACTTAAATAAACAGTCGCAATTCCATTTAATAGTTTAAAATGGGAAATCTTAAAAAAACAAGAAACCATACCCACAATAATGGCAAAAATCAAGGAAAGAACTGTCAACTGGAGGGTAAGTGACAGGCCTTCCAGTAATCTTGGCAAATTTTGTAAAAAAAACTCATAAAAGCTCATACTCTATTACTCCTAGCTTGATTACTTTGTGTAACTGTCTACGATTTCTTGATATTTTCCATTTTCTTTAATGTTTGCAAAGCCATCATTAAATTTTTGTAATAATTCTGCATTTTTACCTTTTGCTACTGCAAAGCCATAAGAATTACCTGCTTCTTGTTTTTCATTCAGTTTTAATGGCAAACCTTGCTGGATACCATAGGCAATTACAGGATAGTCTTCAAAACAAGCTACAGAGTTACCCACTGTAACATCTTGATACATACCATTAGAATCATCAAATACTACCATTTCAAATCCATATTCCTCTTTGATACTGTCTGCAAAAGCATAACCTTCTGTACCAACTTTCACAGCAACTTTTTTGCCTGCCAAGTCTTCATAAGATTTAATCTCTTCATTTGTTGCAGATACTGCCATTACTACTGCAGAATCATAATATGGTTCTGAAAAATCATATCTTTCTTTTCTTTCTTCTGTAATGCTCATACCTGCAATCATACCGTCAGCTTGTCCTGCTTCTACTGCTTGCAATGCTGCACTAAATCCAAGCACTTGTAAATCTACTTCAAAGCCTTGGTCTTCTGCAATGGCTTTTAATATATCAATGTCAATTCCTACAAAGTTACCATTTTCATCTTCAAATTCAAATGGTGCGAAGGTAGTATCTGTTGCAATTTTATATGTTTTTACCTCTGCAGATGGTGTTTCTCCAGTAGAATCCTCTGCTGGTGTAGTCGTAGAATCACCACCACCACAAGCTGCAAGCCCCATTACCATTGTGAAAGACAGCGCAATTGCTGTTACTGATTTGAATAATTTCATATTTTTCATTCTCCTTTTATTAATATTTATTATACCAAGAATACAAATGCCCCTCCGCAAATGTTTTCCTGATGATGATACATTATCAAACAATACTCTTTCTATTATATTGTTTTCTATTGATATGCACAAGAGTAAATCATAAAAAAACAATAAAATATGCTGATTTTTTCATTTTTTATGCTTCAAAAAAGCCTAACAAGGAACTAGACCCCAATCTTTCTGCTCCTAATTGTAAAAATTTTTCTGCATCTGCAATGCTTTTAATACCACCAGCTGCTTTTATTTTTACCTGATTTGATACATTTTCAGAAAATAATTGAATATCTTCTGCAGTTGCGCCTTCTGTTCCAAATCCTGTACTTGTTTTAATAAAATCTGCGCCAGAACGGTTTACTACTTGACAAAGTTTTTTCTTTTCCTGTTCTGTTAAATAACAAGTTTCAATAATCACTTTTAAAATATGATTTCCACAGACTTTTTTTACTTCTTTTATTTCTTGTTCTACCAAGTCAAAAAGCCCATCTTTTACCCAACCTAAATTAATTACCATATCAATTTCGTCTGCACCATTTTGAAGGGCATTTTCTGTTTCAAACACTTTTGTCTCTGTAGTATGGTATCCGTTTGGAAAGCCAATGACAGTACAGATAGGAACTTGTCCCTTTACAAATGCAGAGGCTGCTTTGACATAACTAGGTGGAATGCAAATAGAGGCTGTTTTTTGTTCTATTCCTTCCTTACAAATTTTTTGTATTTGTTGCCATGTTGCTGTTTGCTTTAATAATGTATGGTCAACATGGCGAACAATTTCTTCTTTTTTCACCCTATCTCTCCTTTTTCTTTTATCCTAGTATATCATAAATTTAAAAAAATCACAATGCAAACATATCTTTTCGCTTTTTCCTGTCTTATCTTTTTTATCAAAACAAAAAGCCTTTCTTTAAAGTAAAGAAAGACTCAACTTGTCAAAAAACCTTGAGAGCTAGCCCCCAAATTCCTCAAAGAACCTTAATGCGAAACTAACGTTTCGCTAAAAATATTGATTTTATAAGGAAAAATGCAAGTTTTTTCAATAAAGTTTTTTGTCCAACTTTTTTTTAAAAAAGTTGGTGAATGTAGGCGAACCCTATAAAAAAAGACTGACTGGATTTTATATAAGTTCCTTTATTTCCACAATATAATTATTTTCTATTTTAAACCAGAATAATCGAGATGCTCCAAAATTTGCTTTTCCAGCTACTTGTTCAAAAGATTTTGTATTGACTACTTCCATTTTATCTTGATTCAAGCAAGTGACTACTGCATCTTTTGCTAATGGATATGTCATTTGTCTGCCATAAGAAGTAACAAAATATCCTTTGTCTGTGCCGCCCCTTGTATCTAAATTCCATTGCTTTCGAATTATTGTAAAAAGTGTCCTACCATAATCATCTTTGGTACTATTGATTGTCCCCAGATACCACTTTGTTCCATTAGCATCCATTGCTGGAAACTGTTGTTCAATAGACCAGTTGTAAATAATTTTTCCTTTTTCATTTATTTCTCCCGTATACATGCGAAAACTATCTGGATTCGTTTTATTTCCAGAAAAACGTAAATTATAGTTTCCATAAAATGGAGTATAATACTGCCTATAAAGTTGCATATATTCTTCCTTATCTCTTTCTTTTGCTTTTTGAATATATCCTACCATATCCGGATTACGAGGATAACGTCTTAGCACTTCCTGCAAAGTAAAATCAATCGTTGCAACGTCATCTTTCATTTTGACGTTCTGAATATCAATATTTAACATTTCCATCACGTAATAACTAGAATGTCCATCTTCAAAAACAGATTGTATATGGTCTAAAAAAAGAGGTAATAATTCTCTGTCTATTTTTTCAGCTTTTGTAATGGTCACAATAGGTGTATATCTCTTTTTTTTGCCGGAAAATTCTGTATAAATATTATTTTCAGGCACCTCGGTTGTTTCGTTTTTCCAATCTTTCCAATCATAAGCATTTGTAATTCTGCTGTTTTCTACCTTCAAGTGGTTGTTTTGTTCTTCTATTGCTACATATTCTACTTGATAATATTCTTTTCCATTTTTATTTTTTAAAGTATAAAATATGGTATCCCCATTTTCGAGTCTAAAATTTACAACATCTAATTTTTCCTGTAATTCAACATTTTCTGCTTTGCCAGAGTGTAATAAAGAAAATATATTTTCGTTTGCTCTTTGGAATTGGTCTGCAAAATAGGTTTTTTTCATATTCTCAGACATATATTCCATTCTTTTTTTAGAATCACTATAACTTTCTGCCCAATCTTTCAATATTTTTTCCGTTTCATTTTTTTCCGTTCTTTGACCAAAGACAACAACATGACTTAACATACATATCATTATAATAAAAATTGGCATACTATATTTTTTCATATTTATCACCTCATTTTTCTTTTGTTTTTGTTTGTTAAAGAACTTTTTTCTTTTATGATAACCTATTCCAATATAGCTTGTCAATATGAACAAATTTTTTCCTTTCTAATCTCTTATTTTTATCTATATACCATAAATAAACAAGGACTGTATCCTTTTAAGTGTGTTAAAAAACTTGAAGGTATTATTCTTTGTTTCTTTTTTGAAAAAATCTTGAGGGCTAGCCCTCAAACTCCTCAAAGAACCTTAAGAAACCCACAAAAAAAAGACTTTATTGACAAACAAAAAACAGCGGCATAGCCGCTGTTTTAAAATTATTCCTCTGTTTTTTCTGGAGCTTCTGCATTTTCTTCAGCTTGTCTTTTAGATAAGCTGATTTTTTTCTGTTCTGCATTTACTTCCAATACTTTTACTTTAATGATTTCTCCAACTTTTAATTCATCTTCTGGTTTTACAACATGTTTATTTGCAATTTGAGAAATGTGTACTAAACCATCTACACCAGCCTCTAATTCTACAAACACACCAAAAGGTACCATGCGTACTACTTTACCTTCTGTAATAGAGCCTACAGGATATCTTTCTACTGCTAATGCCCAAGGATTGTTTGCACTATCTTTTAAAGAAAGGGAAATTTTTCCTTTTTCCTTATCTACATCTAAGATAATTACTTCTACTTCTTGCCCTTCTTTTAATACTTCTTTTGGATTAGTAATACGTCCCCATGACATTTCAGAAATATGAATCAGACCATCTACGCCGCCTAAGTCTACAAATGCACCAAAGTCAGTAATTCTGCTAACCGTACCTTTTACTTTGGAACCAATTTCCAATTTTTCAAATAAGGCTGCTTTTTTCTCTGCAATTTCTTTTTCAATCAATAATTTTCTTCCACCAATAAAACGACGTTTTACTTTGTCTAATTCAATAATATTAAATTCCAATTCTTTTCCTTTAAATACATTCAAATCTTCAATAAATTTATTTGAAACCTGGGAAGATGGAATAAATATTCTGACGCCATTTACCATAGCAATTAAGCCGCCTCTTACTACATCTGTAATTTTTCCGGTAATTGTTGTTTTATTTTGATAAGCTGCTTCTACTTCTTCCATACCTTTTTGGTCTTCAATACGTTTTCTGGAAAGTTGTACATTGCCGTCACCATCGTTCACACGTACAACAAACACTTCAATTTCATCTCCAGGTTGTAACACTTTGCTAGGAAGTACGCTGGCATCTCTGCTGTATTCCCCTTTTGGAATAATACCATCAGATTTGTAATTTAAGTTTACAGAAACTTCTTCATTAGAAATACCAATTACGGTACCTTTTACAACATCTCCTGTATGAAGTATTGTAAAAGATTCATTTAACATTTGCTCAAAATCTTCTTCCATTCCTCCATTATTTTGTACTGCATCGTTGTTTAATGCTTCACTCATTGTACTAATTACCTCCTTAATGATTGCCGGTGGTGTTGATGCACCAGCAGTTATTCCTATTTTATCATTCTTATCGAAAATATTCAACACTAAATTACAAATTGTTTCAATATAATATGTTTTTTTACAATTTTTGCTACAAATCTCAAATAATTTTTGCGTATTAGAGCTATTTTTGTCACCAATGACTATCATTCTATCCACTTTTTGAGATAATGATACTGCTTCTTGTTGCCTTTGTGCTGTAGCAGAACAAATGGTATTAAAAACTTCTAATTCCAACCCTTTTTGTTGTAATACTTCTAGCATAGTTTGTAGTTTTGTTTTTCGAAATGTCGTTTGTACTACAACAGTATATTTTTTGTCATCAAAGGGATATTGTTGTGCTTCTTCTATTTCCCCTAATATCATTGCACTATTTTCGCACCAGCCATTGATGCCTTGTACTTCAGGATGTTTTTTGTCTCCTATAATAAGGATTTTTTTCCCCTGTTCATATGCCTTTTGTACAATATCATGAATCCGTTTGACAAAAGGACATGTTCCATCTATCATTTTAAGGTTTCTGTTTTCCAGTTCTTCATAAATTTGTTTTCCTACGCCATGAGAACGTATCATTACCGTGCCTTCTTGTATTTCTTGTAAATTTTCGATAACATGAACTCCTTTTTTTTCTAAATCCATAATCACTTCTTTGTTATGTATTAAGGGTCCATAGGTGTAGATTTCCTTATTTTTACTTTCATCACAAGCCATAGTAATAGCTCTGTTAACACCAAAACAAAAGCCTGCGGATTCTGCTACGATAATTTCTGCCATATTAAACCTCTACTTTCATGCTATTAATCTGTTTCATAACGATTTCTGTAATTTCGTTTAATGCTTCCGTATTTAAACGTTTTCCCCTATATTCTTCTAAATATAACGGTTTTCCATAAACAATTTTCATTTTAGAAAAAGGTTTACAGCTTCCACTAATCGCAACGGGTACAACAGGTGCTTTTCCTTTCATAGCAAATAATGCTACACCTGCTTTTGCTGCTTTTTCTTCTCCTTCTTTTACTCTTGTGCCCTGCGCAAACATGCCAATTACTTTTTCTTCTTTTAGCAATCTTACTGTATTTTTAAATGCCTTCATATCTGCGGTAGACCTATCTACTGGAAAAGCATATAACTGATGAATCAACCAGCATAGAAATTTATTTTCAAAAAGTTCCTTTTTTGCCATATAGTAAACACTTCTTTGATTATAAATAGCCATTGTTACAGGGTCAAAATTACTACTATGATTTGCACAAAGGATAACACCACCTTGTTTTGGCACATTTTCCTGTCCTTCTACACTCATACGAAATAATATTTTATAAAGTATTTTCAATACAGCTTTTGCAATTTGATAAAACATAACTCCTCCTTATAAAATCTCTATTTTTCTCTTTATAATTTCTAAAATTTTATTTACTACTTGCTCTATATTCATAGAAGAAGTATCTAATAATGTAGCATCTTTTGCTTTTTTTAAAGGATTATATTTTCTATTTTTATCATTTTTGTCTCTTTCTATGATTTCCAATTTTATACGTTCTGCATCATAATTTTTTCCTAACCATTTCAATTCATTACAACGGCGTTTTGTTCTTTCTTCCACACTTGCATCTAAATAAATTTTGACAGTAGCGTTTGGTAAAACATTGGTTCCAATGTCTCGCCCATCCATAATGACAGAATGTCCTTGTGCCAAATCTCTTTGTATTTGCACTAGTTTTTCACGAACAGAAAAGATTACTGCAACATCAGATGCTGCTTTTCCTGCTTCTTGTGTTCTAATTTTTTCTGTTACCTTTTCACCATTGAGATATATCTCTTGCTTTCCTTCTAATAATTCAATTTTCATATTTATTTTTGGCAATATTGTATTAATCTTTTTTTCATCACTTAAATCAATATTATTTTCCAAACAATATAGTCCTACTGTTCGATACATTGCCCCTGTATCAATATATAAGATACCCAATTTTTTCGCAATTTGTTTTGCGACTGTACTTTTTCCAGAACCTGCTGGGCCATCAATGGCAATGCTATACATCCTATCCCCTCACTTATTCAAATCTGGTCTTAGTCCTTTGGCACCTTCCAAGTAAACATGTTTGACCTCTTTTTGTTTTTTTTCTCCATCACATAAAACCGCGCAACGGATACATTTTTCTAAGCTTCCTACAACATATAATTCTTGTGTACACATTAAAGCTGCTTCTGTGATGCCAATTTGCCTTGCTGCAACGGCTGGATAAGTAGCATCTAAATCCTTTGTCATGGTAAATTGTATTTGGATAATATCAGAAATTTCTAAATTATTGTATGCTATGATAAATTGAATCATTTCTGCTGTTGCATTTAAAATTTCATTTTTTTCATTTTGCGTTACAGTTGTTGCACCTCTTACACAAAACATAGTGATTCTCTCCTTTTTTAAAACTTTTTTCAGTTTTGTTCTTTCTTATTGTGAATGGTATTCTAATTTAAACTTTCTGCTGCGGTATAGCCTGTAGAAAAAGCAATTTGCAAATTAAAACCTCCTGTGTAGGCATCTACATCAAGCACCTCTCCTGCAAAATACAAGCCATTTACAATTTTTGATTCCATGGTAGAAGGGTCTATTTCATCCACACAAATTCCGCCGCAAGTAATCACAGCCTCCTGAAAACCAGTAGTACCATTGATTGTAATGGTTAAGTGTTTTATTTGTTTGATAAGTCTTTTTCTTTCTTCTTTTGTAATATCATGAACTTTTTTGGTAGGCTCTATTTTTGCAAGCAGAATGATAATAGGAATTATTTTTTGAGGTAACAAATCGTTCAGAGCATTTCTAATATCTTTATTGCTATATTTTTGAAAATCTCTTAAAATTCTATTATCTAAAGTTTTTTCTTCTAAAGCTGGCTTTAAATCAATTTCTATTATATAATTTTCCTTTTCCAAATCTTTTACAATTTGTCTGCTTGCACTTAATATCATAGGACCAGATACACCAAAATGGGTAAAAAGCATTTCACCAAAATCTTTATAAATTGTTTTTCCCGTTTTATTTTTGACAATGATTGCACAATTTTTTAAGCTTAAGCCCATCAATTCCTGACACCAGTTTTCTTTTGCTTTTAGTGGTACAAGAGAGGGATATAATTTGGTAACATGATGTCCTGCTTTTTTTGCTATAGCATAGCCATCTCCTGTGGAACCTGTTCCGGGATAAGATAAACCTCCTGTACATACAATCACCTTATCCGCAAATACCTTTTTGTTTTCCAAAGCAATTCCTTTTACCGTTCCATTTTCTATTAAAATATGCTTTACAGTAGCATTGGTGTGCACTATAACACCATTCTTTTTTAAATATTCTTGCAGTGCTCGCACAACATCGCCTGCTTTGTCACTAACAGGAAATACTCTGTTTCCCCTTTCTGTTTTGGTTTGCAAGCCTAACTGATGAAAAAATTGTTTGGTACCCTCACTGTCCAGTAAATAAAAAGCACTATACATAAAATAGGGATTGCTTGGAATATTGTTTAAATGAGTATCAATGTCACTGTCATTCGTAAGATTACAGCGTCCTTTTCCTGTAATAAATATTTTTTTTCCTAAACGGTCATTTTTTTCATATAACTGTACTTGATGTCCTTTTTCGGCTGCTCTACCTGCTGCCATCATGCCAGCGGCACCACCACCCACCACAATTACATTTGCCATGTTTTTTCTCCTTGTTCTTCTTCCATTGCTTCTAAATGTGCAAAATCGTTTAAGGTCAGCAATACCATTTTTCCACTGTCACTGACGTCAACAATACTAATAGCAGTATTACTTAACCATGTTTTTCTGTAAAATGTTTCATCCATATCTAATAATGCCATAATCAATACACGTAATATTCCACCATGTGATACAATGGCAACTGCTTGACCCTTATGTTTTTCCAAAAGTTGATAAAAGCCTTCTACAGAACGTTGCTTTACGGATTCAAAGGAGCCTTCTCCCGGAAAAGAATAGGTAAAAGGGTGTTCATAAAAATTTGTATAATCTTGTCCATATTTTTCTGTCAGTTCTTTTACAGTATGGCCTTCCCACTCTCCAAAATTAATTTCTTTAAAATATTCATAGGGAATGACAGTTAATCCTTTTGCATTTGCAATGCTTTCTGCTGTTTTTACAGCTCTTTGTAGGGGAGAAGAATAGATAGCATCTACTTTTAAGGCTTTATTTTGAAAGCGTTTTCCTAAATATTCTGCTTGTTTTTCTCCCTTTTCTGATAAAGGAATATCTGTCAATCCTTGATAAATTCCTTTTGTATTCCATTCTGTTTCGCCATGTCTGATGAAATAAAATCTTGTTTTCATACCTTTCCCGTCCTATCTCTTATATTTTCTTTTTTATTATAAGCCACTCTATGCTGTGTTTCAATAGAAACAATAAAAATTACATTTCCCTATCTCAACTATAATTTTGTAAATTTTAGTTGAGAAACATAAGAAAAAAATTTATAATATAAAAAGAGATAGGAAAAAAGGAGAAGATAAAAAAATATGATTTCGCAAAATATGAAAGCTTTAATAAAAAAAAGTGAAGGAATAAGTAGTTTATTTTCTGATGCTAGAAAATTAAAACAACAATATGGTGCCGAAAATGTGTATGATTTTGGAATTGGAAATCCAAATGTAAAAGCACCAGAAAAAATTAATCAAACAGCTATAAGATTATTACAGGAAGAAAATTCATTACAACTTCATGGGTATACAGACAGTATTGGTTATGCAGAAGTACGAAAAAAAATTGCACATAGCATTAATCATCGTTTTGACACTCATTTTCATGAAAATAACATTGTAATGACAGTAGGAGCTGCTGGGGGTCTAAATGTTATTTTTAAGGTGCTTTTTAATCCCGGAGAAGAAGTGATAACCTTTGCACCTTATTTTAGTGAATATGATGCATATGCGATGAATGTAGGGGCTATATTACATGCCATTACCCCTAATACAGAAACATTTTTACCAGACTTAAATAAATTAGAGCAAGCTATTACACCAAGCACAAAAGCAATTCTTATCAATTCACCCAATAATCCTACTGGTGTTGTATATGATGAAAGTATTATTGCAGAAATTGGATGTATTTTAGAAGAAAAACAAAAAGAATATCATACACATATTTATTTAATTTCAGATGAACCATACAGAGAACTTGTATATGATGGGGCAGAAGTACCTTATGTCCCCAATTATTATAAAAATACCATTGTTGCCTATTCTTTTTCAAAATCGTTATCTTTGCCCGGTGATAGAATTGGCTATTTAGTATTACCAAGTGAATTGGATGGATACCAAGAAATCTGGCAGGCGGCGGAAGTAGCAACAAGGGTATTAGGTTTTGTCAATGCGCCTGCTTTGCAGCAAAAAGTTGTAGCAGAATGTTGTGATGAGTTAACAGATGTTGCATTTTATGATGCTAATAGAGAACTTCTTTATCAATCTTTAATAGAATATGGATATGAATGTATTAAACCACAAGGCGCTTTTTATTTGTTTGTAAAAGCATTCGAACAAGATGACAAAGCATTTTGTCAAAAAGCACAACAATATCGGCTTTTACTGACACCAGCAGTAGGATTTGGATGTCCCGGATATGTTCGTATTGCTTATTGTGTTTCAAGAGAAACCATTTTAAATTCTTTACCTTCTTTTAAGGAATTGGCAGAATCTTATGGAATAACAGAAAAATCTGAGTAACCATTTTTTGCTTTGATACATAGTATGGTAATAATAAGAGAGGGGGAATTTTGTATGTATTATTTTGGAAAAGATTTTACAAAAGAAGCAGAGATACAATCCCTTTTAGAAGATTTTTTAAAAAAGAAACAATTAGAAGAACAAAAAGGATTAAAGGGGCTTGAGATTTCCTCCCAAACGCTACAAACTTTTTGATATATTAACAAATAAAAGCCATTTATTTTAAAAAGATAAGTGGCCTTTTATATTATGTTATGGATTTTAATATATGGTTTTTGTTTTCATACCTCAAAGAATTGATAATGGACCAAATTGTGGAAAGAAAGCAATACAACAAAATTCCTCCTCATGTAGAGTATTCTCTAACACAAAAAGGAATTTCTATTGTACCTATTTTACAAAATATTTGTCATTGGTCTGGAGCCTATCATAAAGAAGATAACGAAAATACATTACTGCAATGTTAAAAATGTGATTATCATACTACATCATTTTAAAATTTCATTTGACAGAAATAAGCTTTGCTTGTAAAATGTAGTATATGCACTCTTAGCTCAGAGGATAGAGCGTTCGGCTCCGGACCGAAAGGCCGCAGGTTCGATTCCTGTAGAGTGCATTAAACGTGTCTTATGATAGACACGTTTTTTTATTGTATATTTTCTGAAAACGTTTTCAGTTCTTCTAAACTTCTAATATCAGAAGAATGAAGATTTACATTTCCCCTTGCTGCCTCTGACAATTTTAAATAGTATTCTTTTGCATGCACATTAGAATTAATCAAATCATTTACATTCTGTATATTTTTAGCCATTTTTATCACCTCAGTGTTATTTTGTACGTTATTATTTTTTTTATTCAAAATGATTGCATAGATTTCTTTTTTGCGTTATCATTATTTTATCAAAGGAGGGATTACAAATGATAGAACAAGAAATTTGCAAATTAGTAAGATATGGATTACAGAAAAACCTCATTCAAAAAGAGGACATCATTTTTACCATCAATCGTTTTTTAGAGTTATTTGAATTGGATGACTTTCATACAGAAATGGATTCTATTACAAATGATACCATTTGTTTAGAAGAAATTCTAAAAAATATGCTTGATTTTGCCTGCCAAAAAGGGTTGATAGAAGACAGTATTGTTTATCGTGACTTATTCGATACAAAAATTATGTCTTTACTGGTGCCAAGACCAAGTGAAGTAAATAAAAAATTCTGGGAATTATATAAACAATCTCCAGAAAAAGCAACAGACTGGTATTATGATTTTAGCCAAAATACAGATTACATACGTCGTTATCGCATCACAAAAGATATGAAATGGAAAACAGAAACCCAATATGGGAAGTTAGATGTTACCATTAATTTAAGTAAGCCAGAAAAAGACCCAAAAGCCATTGCTGCAGCAAAAAATGCAAAACAAAGTAGTTATCCAAAATGCCAGCTTTGTGCAGAAAATGTAGGCTATGCTGGTCGTGTTAATCACCCCGCAAGACAAAACCATAGAATAATACCAATCACTATGGCAGGTGGTGCATGGGGATTTCAATACTCTCCTTATGTATATTATAATGAACATTGTATTGCATTTAATACACAGCACATTCCAATGGCAATTAACAAGCAAGCCTTTTTAAAGCTGTTTGACTTCATTAAGATATTTCCACATTATTTTATAGGTTCTAACGCAGATTTGCCGATTGTAGGCGGTTCTATTCTGTCTCACGACCATTTTCAAGGGGGACATTATCAATTTCCAATGGCAGACGCATCCATTGAAAAGCATTATAGCATAAAAGGCTTTGAAGATATTGAGGTAGGACGTGTAAAATGGCCGATGTCTGTCATTCGTATCCGTCATAAACAGTCTGAAAAGCTAGTGGAATTTGCTGACCATATTTTGCAAAAATGGCGTAATTACACTGATAAAGAAGCATTTATTTTTGCTGAAACAGAAGGAGAACCACACTCCACGATTACACCCATTGCCAGAAAAGTTGGTGAAATATTTGAGCTGGATTTAGTGCTTCGTAATAACATCACAACAGAAGAACATCCGCTTGGTGTTTATCATCCACATGCAGAATTGCACCATATCAAAAAGGAAAATATTGGCTTAATTGAAGTTATGGGCTTAGCTGTGCTTCCTGCACGTTTAAAGGAAGAATTAGAAGTATTAAAACAGTTTATTCTGGAACAGAAAGACTTGCGTAGTGATGAAAGAATAGAAAAACATGCAGATTGGGCAGAAGATTTTTGTAAAAAATATACCATTACAAAGGAAAATATTTCTGAAATTATAGAAAAAGAAGTTGGTCTTGTTTTTGAACAAGTGCTTTGTCATGCTGGTGTTTTTAAGAGAGATGCACAAGGAAATCAAAATTTTGATAAATTTGTGGAAACTTTATAATTATCTCACAAGCAGAGGATTTTTTTATAAGTCCTCTGCTTGTCAATAAAATCTTTTTTGTGGGTTTCACCCACACCCACCAACTTTTTCTAAAAAAGTTGGACAAAAAACTTTCATGGAAAAACTAGCGTTTTTCCTTATAAAATCAATCTTTTTAGCGAAACGTTAGTTTCGCATTAAGGTTCTTTGAGGAATTTGAGGGCTAACCCTCAAGGTTTTTTGACAGACTGAGGGCTTTTTATAAGTCCTTTTTTTGTGTTTTTGTTGTAGTAAAAATAGTTTTTGTGTTATAATATAAAAAACATACACTTATAATTTAGGAGAGGGTAGAGAGTATGAAAAAGACCGTTGAAGAAAAAGCGGAAATTGCAAAGCAAAAAATTGACAGTAAATTGCAAAAGCAAAGGCAAAAAGAAGAAAAATCAGCTGCAAAAAAGGAAGCTTCTGCAAACAAAAAAACTGCTAAAAAAGAAGCACAACAGCAAAAAAAAGCTGCCAAACAACAAATTAATTCTGAAAAAAAAGATTTAAAAAAACAGCAAAAAGAAGCGAAAAAAGAAGCTGTTCAACTAAAAAAACAACAAAAACAAGAAGCAAAAAATAAAATAAAAGAATTAAAGGCAAAAGCAAAACAAGGTAAAGTAACAGAGCCAAAAACAGAAGCACCAAAAGAAAAAAAGAAAGAAAAAAAACCTGCTAAACCTGCAAAAAAGGGAAAAAAAGGGAAAAAAGGTGAGGAAGAAAATGCCAGCAGTGGTAATGGCAAAAAGAAGCTATTTATTGGTTTATTAGCACTTGTATTTGCTGGTGGTGGTGTTGTAGGTTTTTTACATTTTAGAGGGGGAGACAAAGAAGAAAACACAGACCCTTACATAGAAGCGTATGTATTAGATGATGATTTTGTAACATCTATTCCGAAGTTTTTAGAACAAAGCGAAACCAGAGCTTTGCCGGAAATTACGGTAGAAGAAACACCAGAAAATAAGCAAGTAATTTATGATTACACAGAATTAAAAGGTGCAGCAAAAGAAGTTAAGGACTATATTACCTTTTTGACAACGGAAAAGGAATTTGTTCCTATGTTTGATTTCAACCTAGATGCACCAGCGGGTTATATTTCCGTTGGCACAGCATCTGTAGAGGAAGGTAAAACCTTAAAACTTGACATTGACTACACAGATACGGACTATAAAGTAGTGGTAAGTAAAACAATAGAGGAATTACCAAAGCCAAAAAAAGAAGATGATGGAACAGATGGTTCCAGAGATGGCGCACTGAATTATTTGACAGGAGTACCAGCAGAGACCTTAGGACTTTCCAAGCCTGTTGGTGAATACAAAGCAATTTATGACCCCGGACAATCTACAGTGGGCGACCGCACCTGTTATGGTATCAGCCTGTATGAATTAGGTAGAGCAGGCACCAATGAATTTGTAGGTAAGTTTTTTGTAGCAACCAATCAAAGCAGTGTTTTCCGTTATGACTCTGCAGAAGATACCTATATAGAAGTTGTTTCAAAGGCAAGCAAGAAAAAAGAAGAAGCGAAACCAGAAACTACAGAAACAGAACTTGCAGAAGGAGCAGAAGAGAAAGAAAAAGCGGAAAACACGAAAGAGGAGAAGGAAGAAGACGAAAAAGAGAAAGATACCAAAGAAGAAACAAAAGACAAGGAGACAAAAGAGGAAGAAGAAACAGAAGATAAGGAAGCAAAAGAAGAAGACAAAAAGAAAGAACATCAAAAAGGACAAAAGCCAGAACGAGAAGAAACAGAGGATAAAAAGACAAAGGCAAAAGCAGAAAGACCTTGAGGCTAATACCCACTTCTTTCTGAAAAGAAAGAAGCAAAGAACTTTACTGGAAAAACGAACATTTTTACTTTCTGTCTGTTTTTTTGAAAAAATTTCTGCTTTATTCGTAATAAAAGAACCCCATTCTCAGGGAGTGTAAAATAAAGTGTGTAAGTTAGAAATACAGCAAATCTAACTGCGCAC